>CALUFR010000103.1 GCA_944319875.1 uncultured Bacteroides sp. | reverse complement strand
CGTTCAGACAGTATCTGAAAAATATTCAGACGGTGGCTGAAAACAGATAAGATAAGCCGAACCTCGGAAGCGAAAGCTTGAAAACTTTGTTTTCCGCTTTGCGCTTCTCTCGGTTTGCATTATCTTTGCATCCGCTAAACAAATAGGAATATGGCCATTACGATCAAAAAAGTCACCACAAAGCGAGACCTGAAGCGCTTCATCCGCTTCAACTACAAACTGTACAAAGGTAATCCCTACTCTGTGCCCGACTTGTTCGACGACATGCTGAACACGTTCAACAAGCAGAAAAACGCGGCTTTCGAGTTCTGCGAAGCCGATTATTTCCTGGCCTACAAAGACGGAAAGATAGTGGGCCGCGTGGCCGCCATCATCAACCACAAGGCCAACCAGGCGTGGGGGAAGAAAGACGTGCGCTTCGGCTGGATAGACTTCACGGACGATGCCGAAGTGGCTGACGCCCTGATCCGCGCCGTGGAGCAATGGGGCAAGGAGCGGGGCATGACGGACATCGTAGGCCCCCTGGGCTTCACCGACATGGACGCCGAAGGCATGCTCATCGAGGGTTTCGACCAGCTGGGCACCATGGCCACCATTTATAATTACCCTTACTATCCGCACCACATGGAGCGCATGGGCTTCGTGAAAGACAGCGACTGGGTGGAATTCAAGATTTATATACCTGACGGCATCCCCGACAAGCACAAGCGCATAGCGGACATCATCCAGCGGAAATATAACCTGCAAATCAAGAAATACACTTCGGCCAGGAAGATAGCCGCCGAGTACGGACAAGCCATCTTCCGCCTGATCAACGAGGCATACAGCCAGTTGTATGGCTACTCCGCCTTGTCGCAACGGCAGATTGACCAGTATGTCAAGATGTACCTGCCCATCCTCGACCTGCGCATGGTGACGCTCATCACCGATCAGAGCGGAGAACTGGTAGCCGTAGGCATCTCCATGCCTTCCTTGTCGGAGGCGTTGCAGAAGGCGCACGGACGCCTGCTTCCCTTCGGCTGGTATCACCTGCTGAAGGCGCTCTTCTTCAAGCGCCGCGCCAAGATGCTCGACCTCCTGCTGGTGGCCGTGAAGCCCGAATACCAGAACAAAGGCGTGAACGCCCTGCTCTTCACCGACCTCATTCCGGTGTACCAGCAATTGGGTTTTGAGTATGCCGAGAGCAATCCGGAAATGGAGATGAACGGCAAGGTTCAGGCGCAATGGGAATACTTCCGCACGGAGCAGCACAAGCGCCGCCGGGCTTTCCGCAAGAATATAGAATAAGGACGGAAGCCGGGACTCCCCTCCGCCAAATAAGAAAAGAAAAATTTGTTCATGCCCCGCAAAACCGTTACTTTTGCGGGGCAAGTTATATATATAAGGGAGCAGAAATCATGGAAGAAGAGAAAGAATTCAGTTTGAAGCCCGCAAACGAAACGGTGGCCTATACTGACGAGAACATACGCCACCTGGACGACATGGAGCACATCCGCGTCCGCTCGGGCATGTACATCGGCCGCTTAGGCGATGGAAGCCAAAGCGACGACGGCATCTACGTGCTGCTGAAGGAAACGTTGGACAACAGCATCGATGAGTTCAAGATGGGAGCCGGCAAGAAGATTGAGGTGAACATCGAGGACAACCTGCGCGTCAGCGTGCGCGACTACGGCCGCGGCATCCCGCAGGGCAAGCTCATCGAGGCCGTCAGCAAGCTGAACACGGGCGGCAAATACGACTCCAAAGCCTTCAAGAAGAGCGTCGGCCTGAACGGTGTGGGCATCAAGGCGGTCAACGCCCTGAGCAGCCGCTTCGAGGTACGGAGCTATCGCGACGGAAAGGTGCGGACCGCCGTCTTCGAACGCGGCGTCCTGCAAAGCGACACCACGGAAGACTCCACCGAGGAGACCGGCACGTTCATCTTCTTCGAGCCGGACGACACGTTGTTCGTGGGCTACAGCTTCCAGCCGCAATTCGTGGAAACCCTGCTACGCAATTACACTTACCTGAACACAGGTCTCACCTTTATATATAACGGCCAACGCATCCTCTCCCGCCACGGCCTGGAGGACTTGCTGAAGGACAACATGACCAGCGAGGGACTCTATGACATCGTACACCTGAAGGGCGAGGACATCGAGATAGCCTTCACGCACACCAACCAGTATGGCGAGGAATACTACTCCTTCGTCAACGGCCAGCACACCACCCAGGGCGGTACGCACCAAAGTGCCTTGAAGGAACACTTGGCGCGCACTATCAAGGAGTTCTTCAACAAGAATTTCGACTTTGCGGACATACGCAACGGACTGGTGGCCGCCATTGCCATCGACGTGGAAGAGCCGATGTTTGAAAGCCAGACCAAAACCAAACTGGGCAGCAACAACATGTGGCCGGCCATCCCGCAGGAGGGGAAACCTGCCGGACCTACGGTGAATAAGTACGTGGGCGATTTCATCAAGACTGAGGTGGACAACTACCTGCATAAGAATCCGTTGGTGAGTGAGGTGATGTTGCAGAAGATACAGGAGAGCGAGAAGGAACGCAAAGCCATTGCCGGCGTGACGAAGCTGGCGCGTGAGCGTGCCAAGAAAGCCAATCTGCACAACCGCAAGTTGCGCGATTGCCGTTACCACTTGAGCGACGGCAAGGGCAAGGAACAGGAAGCCGAATCGTGTATCTTCATCACCGAGGGCGACTCGGCCAGCGGCTCCATCACAAAGAGCCGCGACGTCAACACGCAAGCCGTCTTCTCCCTGCGCGGAAAGCCACTCAACAGTTTCGGCCTGACCAAAAAGGTGGTTTACGAAAACGAGGAGTTCAACCTGCTGCAAGCCGCGCTGAACATCGAGGACGGGCTGGACGGCCTGCGCTACAACAAGGTCATCGTGGCCACCGATGCCGACGTGGACGGCATGCACATCCGCCTGCTCATCATCACCTTCTTCCTCCAGTTCTTCCCTGATCTCATCAAGAAAGGACACGTCTACATCCTGCAGACGCCCCTCTTCCGCGTGCGCAACAAGAAGCAGACCAACTACTGCTACACCGAGGACGAGCGCCTGAAGTCCATCGAAGAACTGGGTCCCAACCCCGAAATCACCCGCTTCAAGGGATTGGGGGAAATCTCGCCCGATGAGTTCCGCCACTTCATCGGCAAGGACATGCGCCTGGAGCAGGTCAGCCTGCGCAAGACCGACCTCGTCAAAGAACTGCTGGAATTCTACATGGGCAAGAACACCATGGAGCGGCAAAACTTCATCATCGACAACCTCGTAATCGAAGAAGACAGAGTAAACTAAGCATTATGACCAGAGCCATATTTCCGGGAACATTCGACCCCTTCACCATCGGCCACTACTCCGTGGTCAAGCGCGCCCTGACCTTCGTGGACGAAATCGTCATCGGCATCGGCGTCAACGACAAGAAGAACACCTACTTCCCCACCGCGAAGCGCGAGGAAATGATACGCCGCCTCTACCGCGACGAGCCGCGCGTCAGCGTCAAGGCCTACGACTGCCTCACCATCGACTTCGCCCTGCAGGAGAAGGCCAACCTCATCATCCGCGGCATCCGTACGGTAAAAGACTTCGAATACGAGGAAACCATCGCTGACATCAACCGTAAGCTGGCAGGCATTGAGACCATCCTCCTCTTCACCGAGCCCGAGCTGACCAGCATCAGCTCCACCGCCGTGCGCGAACTGTTGCAATTTCAGAAAGACGTCAGCCAGTTCCTGCCCGAAGGAATGGACATCAGTTGACTTCGCACATATTTTTAACAGTATAGAAACTCCAAGTAAGTTCATGAAAAAAATAATTCTCCCCCTGTTACTGCTTCCCTGTTTCCTTGGCACACAGGCCCAAACCAACAGAAACGCCTTGCGCAAACTACAGATGGCCGAGTTCGCCATCAGCCGCCTCTACGTGGACACCGTAAATGAAGACCGGTTGGTAGAACACGCCATCATCGGCATGCTGGAGCAACTGGACCCCCACTCTACCTACAACAACGCCGAAGAAGTAAAAGCCATGAACGAACCTCTGCAAGGTGGTTTTGAAGGCATTGGTATCCAGTTTCAGATGATAGAAGACACGCTGCTCGTCATCCAGCCCGTCAGCGGAGGCCCCTCGGAGAGAGTAGGCATCCTGGCAGGAGACCGCATCACCGCCGTCAACGACACCGCCATAGCCGGCGTGAAGATGAGCACCGAGGATATCATGAAACGCCTGCGAGGCCCGAAGAACTCAAAGGTGAACCTGACCATCGTCCGCCGGGGCGTCACCGGTCCGCTTGCCTTCACCGTGAAACGTGACAAGATACCCATCTACAGCCTCGATGCCGCATACATGATACAACCGCACACGGGCTACATCCGCGTCAACCGCTTTGCCGCCACCACGGGCAAGGAATTCACCGAAGCACTGGCCCGCTTGCAACAAGAAGGGATGAAGGACCTGATACTGGACCTGCAAGGCAACGGGGGCGGTTACCTGAACGCCGCCATCGACCTGGCCAATGAATTCCTGGGACAAAAGGAACTCATCGTGTACACAGAAGGCCGCGCCGCCCGACGGAGCGACTTCTCCGCCAAAGGCAACGGACGCTTCCGACAGGGAAGACTGGTCGTGCTGGTAGACGAATACTCAGCCTCGGCCAGCGAGATTGTGACGGGAGCCATCCAGGACTGGGACCGCGGCGTGGTGGTAGGCCGTCGTACCTTCGGCAAAGGTCTGGTGCAACGCCCCATCGACCTGCCGGACGGCTCCATGATTCGCCTGACCATCGCCCGCTACTACACACCGGCGGGACGATGCATCCAAAAGCCATATAGCGGCAAGGGAGACGACATGCAGGAACAGTATGCCAAAGACCTGCTCAACCGCTTCAAACACGGCGAACTGATGCACGCTGACAGCATCCACTTCCCGGATTCCCTGAAATATAAGACCAAACGCCTGCAACGCACCGTCTACGGCGGGGGAGGCATCATGCCGGACTTCTTCGTACCCATTGACACCACCCGTTACTCAGATTACCACCGCGACCTCGTGGCACGCGGCGTGGTCATCCGCAGCACGACAGGCTACATCGAGCGTCACCGCACGGAGTTGAAAAAGAAATACAAGAACTTCGAATCGTTCAACAAGAAATTTGAAATAGATGACGACTTCATGGCAGACGTACGTGCCATGGCAGACAAGGAGAAAATCAAGTTCGACCAGGCGCAATACGAACGCTCGCTTCCGCTCATCAAGACGCAGCTCAAGGCTCTCATCGCCCGCGACCTGTGGGACATGAGCGAGTATTTCCAGGTAATGAACACCACCAACGAAAGTGTGCAACAGGCTTTGCGGGTACTCGGCGAAGGAGCCTACGAAAAGACTATCACGGGCAGATAGAGGCAAACGCCAGGAATGCCTACCGTCCGAACAGCCAACGGTTCAGCCAGCGGTTGACATAGACATTGAGCACGGCGCACCCGGCACCGATGGCCGCGCCTGCCAACACGTCCGAGGGATAATGCACGCCCTCATTCATACGTGAAACGCCCACCGAACATGCCCAAATGGCCGAGGGAGCGATGACATACCATTTGGGATACTTGATGCTGAGCGATGTAGCCAGGGCAAAAGCAGTAGCCGTATGTCCGGAAGGGAAGGAAGGACTGCTCTCCCGGCTGTAAGGATGCACCCGGTCAGGCCAACGTTCGTAAGGACGTTCCCTGTCTACCAGGTACTTCATGCCGTATGTCAGCACGAACGCGCCCGCCACACTGGTTCCCACGTAAATGGCATCTTTCAGCAATTCCTTGTCATGCTTAATCCATGAAGCCAAAGCCATAGCCACGGGTACTCCCACGGCGATATAAGGCTCAGACTTGGAAATCACCTTATTATAATTACGCACAAATCCGTTGTCCCAACTATTGACCTTATGAAGCGCATCAATATCCCAGTTCTGCGCACAGAGCGCGGACGAAAGCAACAGGGTCAATGCCAGCAGAATAGTTTTTTTCATACCTTCTATCAATTATTCCGCCCCAAAGGTAAGGCAAATAATTCATAAGAGAATAAAGGAACCCCATTTTTAACCACCCCGGCAAACAACGACGCCCTGACCAATGTATCTCCGGCAAGCTTCGCCTCATTGCGGAAATATTTCTTTAATTCCTTGCTTAATCAACAGATTTCCTCTACTTTTGTGACAAAATAGCGCATTCTGATTGACAGAGGATATTTTTCTAACTATTAAATAATTTAAATTCAAACATTTATGTGGTTAAGTAATTCATCTGTAGGAAGGAAAGTGGTGATGAGCGTTACCGGTATCGCCCTTGTCCTGTTTCTGACGTTTCACATGGCGATGAACCTCGTTGCGCTGGTTTCAGCCGAAGGCTACAACATGGTTTGTGAGTTCTTGGGCGCAAACTGGTATGCACTGGCCGGTACAGCAGTATTGGCTATCCTGTTCATCATTCACATCATCTACGCTTTCTGGCTGACGATGCAGAACCGTAAGGCACGCGGTGCTGAACGCTATGCCGTAACCGAAAGACGTAAAGAAGTAGAATGGGCTTCTCAAAACATGCTGGTGCTCGGCCTCATCGTTATCGTAGGCTTGGGTCTGCACCTCGTGAACTTTTGGTCGAAAATGATGTTACCCGAAGTGATGCACGGTTTGGGCATGCACACGGACACGCTGACACTGGCATATGCGGCAAATGGTGTTTACCACATTGAGAACACCTTCTCTAACATTGTCTATGTCATCCTCTACCTCGTATGGCTGGGTGCTTTGTGGTTCCACCTCACACACGGTTTCTGGAGCGCCATGCAGACTTTAGGCTGGAACAACAAGACATGGATCAACCGTTGGCAGTGCATCTCCAACATCTTCTCCACCATTGTCGTGCTGTGCTTTGCGCTGGTAGTTGTTGTATTCTACATCAAATCACTTATTTAAAGTTGACTAAAGTAAACGAGTTGACAAGACATTAAAAAAAGAAAGATTATGACCAAGATAGATTCAAGAATACCGGAAGGTCCGGTAGCCGAGAAATGGACGAACTATAAAGCCCATCAGAAATTAGTAAACCCCGCTAACAAGCGTCGTTTGGACATCATCGTTGTCGGTACCGGTCTGGCCGGTGCCAGCGCAGCCGCTTCGTTGGGTGAGATGGGTTTCAAAGTATTCAACTTCTGCATCCAAGATTCTCCCCGCCGTGCGCACTCCATCGCCGCACAGGGTGGTATCAATGCCGCAAAGAATTATCAGAACGACGGTGACTCAGTATACCGCCTGTTTTATGACACCGTAAAGGGTGGTGACTACCGTGCCCGCGAAGCCAACGTTTACCGCCTGGCTGAAGTGTCGAACAATATCATCGACCAATGCGTTGCGCAGGGCGTGCCTTTTGCCCGCGAATACGGCGGCACACTGGCCAACCGTTCATTCGGCGGCGCACAGGTTTCCCGTACCTTCTATGCCAAAGGACAGACTGGACAGCAACTGCTGCTGGGTGCTTACTCAGCTTTGAGCCGTCAGGTAGCAGCCGGAACCGTGAAGCTGTACACCCGTTACGAGATGGAAGACGTTGTCATCATCGACGGACGTGCCCGCGGTATCATCGCCAAGAACCTGGTAACCGGTAAGCTGGAACGTTTTGCCGCCCACGCCGTAGTAATTGCTACCGGTGGTTATGGCAATACTTACTTCCTGTCAACCAATGCCATGGCCTGCAACTGCTCCGCCGCTATGGCCTGCTACCGCAAAGGTGCATGGTTCGCCAATCCCGCTTACGTACAGATTCACCCGACTTGTATTCCTGTCCATGGTGACAAGCAGTCCAAGCTGACATTGATGTCTGAGTCTTTGCGCAACGACGGCCGCATCTGGGTTCCGAAGAAGCTCGAAGACGCCAAGAAGTTGCAAGAAGGCACATTGCAAGGCAAAGACATTCCCGAAGAAGACCGTGACTATTACTTGGAGCGCCGTTATCCGGCATTCGGTAACCTTGTTCCCCGTGACGTGGCCAGCCGTGCAGCCAAGGAACGTTGCGACAAGGGCTATGGCGTAAACAACACCGGCCTGGCCGTATTCCTCGACTTCTCTGAAGCTATCCAACGCTTAGGCAAGGATGTGGTTGCACAGCGTTATGGCAACCTCTTCGACATGTACGAAGAAATCACTGACGTCAGCCCGTATGAAAATCCGATGATGATTTATCCTGCCATTCACTATACAATGGGTGGTATTTGGGTTGACTATGAATTGATGACCAGCATCAAGGGTCTGTTCGCCATCGGTGAATGTAACTTCTCAGACCACGGTGCCAACCGTTTGGGTGCATCTGCATTGATGCAAGGTTTGGCTGACGGTTACTTCGTATTGCCTTATACTATTCAGAACTACCTCGCCGACCAGATTACAGTTCCCCGCTTCTCGACCGAGCTGCCTGAATTTGCCGAGGCAGAAAAGGCCGTTCAAGACAAGATTGACCACCTGATGAACATCAAGGGTAAGAAGTCCGTAGACTCCATCCACAAGGAATTGGGTCACGTGATGTGGGAATATGTAGGTATGGGCCGCACGGCTGAAGGCTTGAAGACAGGTCTGGCCAAATTGAAAGAAATCCGCAAGGAATTTGAAACCAACCTCTTCATCCCGGGCAGCAAGGAAGGCATGAACGTAGAACTCGACAAAGCTATCCGCCTGAACGACTTCATCACGATGGGCGAATTGATTGCATACGACGCACTGAACCGCAACGAATCGTGCGGCGGCCACTTCCGCGAAGAATATCAGACGGAAGAAGGTGAAGCCAAGCGCGACGATGAAAACTACTTCTACGTAGCCTGCTGGGAATATCAAGGCTCTGACGACAAAGCACCTGAACTGCTGAAGGAACCGTTGGTTTATGAGGCAATCAAGGTACAAACTCGTAACTATAAGAGCTAATCGGGAATGTTGAACCAATTAAAGAATGAAAGAAAATGGATAAAAATATAAGTTTTACTTTGAAGGTATGGCGTCAGGCAGGACCGAAAGCCAAAGGCGCTTTTGAGACTTATCAGATGAAAGATATTCCGGGCGATACATCTTTCCTGGAGATGCTGGATATTCTGAATGAACAACTGATTTCTGAAGGTAAAGAGCCTGTCGTATTCGACCATGATTGCCGCGAAGGCATCTGCGGTATGTGTTCACTCTACATCAACGGACACCCGCACGGACCCGCACAAGGTGCCACGACCTGCCAGATTTACATGCGCCGTTTCAACGACGGTGATACAATTACCGTAGAACCTTGGCGTTCGGCCGGTTTCCCCGTCATCAAAGACTTGATGGTAGACCGCACGGCATACGACAAGATTATGCAGGCCGGTGGCTACGTCAGCGTAAACACAGGTGCTCCTCAGGACGCCAACGCCATCCTCATCCCGAAGACGATTGCTGACGAGGCTATGGATGCCGCCAGCTGCATCGGTTGCGGTGCCTGCGTAGCTGCTTGTAAGAATGGTTCGGCCATGCTGTTCGTATCTGCTAAAGTCAGCCAGCTCAACCTGCTGCCTCAAGGCAAACCCGAAGCATTGCGCCGCGCCAAGGCTATGTTGGCCAAGATGGACGAGCTGGGCTTCGGCAACTGTACGAATACTCGCGCCTGCGAGGCTGAATGTCCTAAGAACGTTTCTATCAGTAACATCGCACGCCTGAACCGCGACTTCATCCGTGCCAAGCTGAAAGACTGATCAGACTCCTTTCTACATTTGATTAATATCAACACGAACTCCTCTGCCGGAACTTCTGGCAGGGGAGTTCTTTTTATGTACTTTTTGAAAAAAGCCGTCATCAAGTTTACAACCTGACAGCAATATAAAGTTTTTCCTTTCAAATTCTCTTTCGTGCTCGCAAACAGTAAACAATAGTGAAAGAAATCTAAAAGTATAGGAGAAAGCGCAGAAAGATTTGGAGGGTATTGGAAGAAGCTGTACATTTGTCACGTGATTTTTTTCATAGTATTAGATTTAAGGTTAACAAAGGTTGGGCTCGGCGGAGCCCTTTTTTATGCCTGTATGTCAAGCCCCCATGGCTTCAGAATACCGGCAACAGAAAAAGAATACAGCCGGAAACAAAATTCCAGTTTCTTTCCCAAATTGATTCGTTCTTTTGTGGCAGAAAAAGGCAGGATTGCCATTTTATAACTAAAAAACTAAACCTAATCATCAACCTAAAAACAACAGATTATGAAAAGAATTCTACCTTTATGCTACATGCTGCTCACAGGAACTTTTGTCCTGATGACATCCTGCAACGACAATGATGACCTCCACAACCCAATCCCTGAAAACATTCCCGAAGAGGTTATCTTGGAATTCAACGCCAAATACCCCAACGCGACCAACGTAGTCTGGAGTACCAGAGATACATATGCCGTAGCGGACTTTTACCTGGCCAGCACCCGCGCCGGAGGCCATGAGCCAAACACCAAAGCATGGTTCAGCATGGCGGCAGGGCACTGGAACATGACGGAAACCGAAATAAGCTACCACCAATTGCCCGAGGCCGTAAAAGCCTCTTTCGAAGCAAGTCCGTATGCCAGCTGGCGAATAGACGACGAAGTGGACAAACTACAGCGCAGCGACAACAATGAAACGCTGTATATCATTGAGGCAAGTCAAAAAGAAGGGAATACTGAAACGGAAGTCGATTTATACTACACCGAAGAAGGTATCCTAGTAAAGGAAATCATAGACGCGGAGCCAAACAATGATTACCACGAATACTTGCCGCAACAGCCGGAAGGAAACATACAAAGCTGGCTTGCCCAGAACTTCCCCAACGCAAATATCGTGGACTACGACCGTGAGCACAACGGTACGGAAGTGGAAATCATTGCAGACGGACTGAAGCACACTATTCTGTTTGACAACCAGCAACAGTGGGTCTACACCCAAACAGAATACCACCGCAGAGACTTGGCACAGATACCGACTGCCATCCTGGACTTTCTACGCACCTCGCCCCACTACACCAGCGATAACGCCATTGACGACATAGAAAAATACACAACGCGTGACAACGGTGTTTACTACAGTTTCGAACTCGAAACAGCATATGACGACGATGTAAAGGTATATGTGAATGAGACCGGTATCATCGGTCGCCCGCAAGGTGGAAGTAGCGCAGGAGACAATAACGTGCCCGTAAAAGACAATCTCCAAAGTTTCATCGATCAAAGATATCCCGGTGCAGTCATCCTGGAGAAAGATTATGACCGTGGTTATCTGGAGATAAGCATTCTGCACGACGGCATAGAAAAGGAAATCAAATTCGACGGACAAGACCAATGGATCCGCACCGAATGGGAAGTAAGAGAGTTACCGGAGGCCGTGAAAAATGCGATTACCGCCCAAGGCTACACGCTGGACGATCACGAGTTCGATTACGCGGAAACCGCTGACAGTACTTGGTACGAAGTGGAAGTACGCCAAGGACGCAATGAATTGAAACTGCATATCAGCCCTGCAGGCGAAATCCTGCGCACGGAATATGATGACTAAACCTTTCTGCCTCGTCAGTCTCTCACGAAACGTTTCGTGAGGGGCTGACGAAGGCATTTACGCCAGCAAATGATACACCCCGCCTACCAATGCTTTCACTACACCTTTCATTTCCAATTCAAAAAGAATCGCACTCATACGGTTTACGGGAATATTGGCCTCTACGACCAGTGTATTGATATGCAGATCATCCCGACTCAGGATCTTAACCACACGGCTTTCCTCTTCTGTCAATTCAGGAAAAAGGCTGCGCTGAACAGCGTTTACCCTGCTACGCTCCCCACCACATCCCCAATTCATGGCTTTCACAAAATCGGCCGCATCGTTTATCAAGGCAGCCCTGTTATCGCGTATCAACTGATTACAACCTCTTGAATATTCGTCCGTCGACCGACCTGGCACGGCAAAACAATCGCGATGATAGCCCTCGGCCAACTCTGCGGTGATGAGCGACCCGCCTTTGGCCGCAGATTCCACTACAATGACGGCATCGCTCATGCCGGCCACGATACGGTTACGAGCCACGAAGTTATGGCGGTCGGGATTGGTGTCTGTAATAAACTCCGTCAGCAGGCCTCCCTCGGCCAGCATATCAACCGCTGTCTTCCGATGGACGGCAGGATAAATACGATCCAATCCATGCGCCAGCACGCCTACGGTGGAAAGTCCGTTTGCCAATGCCGCCCGATGGGCATGCACGTCAATGCCGTAAGCCAAGCCACTAACCACCAATAAGTCAGAGCACAATCCAGACAAATCGTGAAGGAAATCGGCGCAAAAACGCTTTCCATACTCAGTTGCATGCCTCGTACCTACCACACTGATGACCCGCAGGCGGTTCAAATCAACATTCCCCTTGAAGAACAACACCACAGGCGCATCCTCACATTCGCGCAGACGCGAGGGATAGCGTTCGTCGGTCAACGTCAGGCATTCCACGCGGTTCTTCTCCGCCCACTCCAATTCTTTCTCCGCACGAAGAAAGGCCGAAGGATTGTCAAGCGCAGCCACGACAGAAGCATGAAAAACGGAAGGGAACCGTTCGGGAAGCTCCGCACGAAAGCGAAACACATCAACCGCACTCCCCACAGTATCCACCAGTCGCTTGGCACCAATGTGCCCGATGCCTGAACAAAGCGTCAAGGCTATCGCGCAAATTCGTTCATCAGTTGTAATCATCTCTCCCAATACTAAGCATAAAAAAGCCTCAACCGGCCGTGGATGTCAGATAAGGAGCGAAAACACGGCCAAACAGTTCACTCTCACTCAAACGACCGCCTACCACACAGACGGCTTCGACCACGCCTTTCAACACCATCTTTCCGTCGCTCTTACGGAAAATGTCCTGGCAGAAGACATACTTGATGCCTTCCTTCTTCAGGTAAAGTTTGGACAAGAAGACGTCTCCGCTTCGCAAAGGCGTCTTAAAAGTCATGCTGATGCGAGCCACTACAGGGTCGACGCCCTGCGCATGAAGAGCAGCAAAACTGATGCCTACAGAAGTAAGGAACTCATGCCGTGTATGTTCCAGATAGTGTTGGTAATTAGCATTGTTCACAATACCCTGCAGGTCGCATTCATAGTCGCGCACCTTCATCTCCAGCTCGTAAATATATTTTTCTGTCATAATCTATCGGTTTTAATTTCATTGTGGAGTTAGCTAATATGCCCTTCGCCCGGAAGCCATCACCCCCGTTGATGCTCTACATCCAAGCCCTTGAAGCGTTTCAGCTCCTCGAGGCTGACAAGTTTGTAGAGCTTGTCGCTAGGACGTATCTTGACGGACTTCATGGAGAAGTGTTCACCCTTATGAACCGTCTGCACAGGCGTCAGATCGACACGGGCCTCTTCCAGTGTGACGTACTCAGCTCCGGTCGTAGGGCCGGTGATGAGCAGCCTGTCTCCCACACTTACCTCGGCTGCCTCCACCAGGAATTCGGCCACGCCGATATTCGAGAAATAGCGGATGCCTTTGCCTACATATATTTTGCGCTCCGTGGCCGCCGAACCGTAGTTCTTCGTCCATTCGCCCAAGCGCTGACCCAGGTAGTAGCCATCCCAGAAGCCGCGATTGAAGACGGTGGACAGGCGGCGGTTCCATTCTTCTATCTTCTCGTCCGAGAACGTGCCGGCCAGATAGTCGCGGATGGCTTCTTTATAACACTCCACCACCGTGCGCACGTACTCAGGACCGCGGGCGCGGCCTTCTATCTTGAACACCCTCACTCCGGCATCCATCATCTTATTTATAAAGTGAATGGTCTTCAGGTCCTTGGGCGACATGATATACTGATTGTCAATCTCCAATTCGGCGTCGGTCTCCTTATCGCGCACAATGTAAGAACGGCGACACACCTGCATGCAGGCACCACGGTTGGCGGAACTGTTCATCTGATGGAGCGACAGATAACACTTACCGCTAACGGCCATGCACAAGGCTCCGTGACAGAACATCTCAATGCGAATGCGTTGTCCCGAAGGGCCACAGATGTTTTCTTCGCAGATATGCCGGTAGATTTCGGCCACCTGCTCCAAGTTAAGCTCACGAGCCAGCACTACCACATCGGCAAACTGGGCATAGAAGCGCAGAGCCTCGACATTGCTTATGTTGAGCTGCGTGCTGAGATGAACTTCCTGCCCTATCTCGCGGGCATAGGTCATAACGGCCACATCCGCAGCGATAACTGCCGAGATGCCGGCATCCTTGGCTGCTCGGACAATGGTGCGCATCAAGGGGATGTCCTGGTCGTAGATAATAGTATTAACGGTGAGGTAGCTTTTCATGCCATGCTCGTCACACGTGCGGGCTATCTCGCGCAAATCATCGATGGAAAACGTGTTGGCGGATCGGGCACGCATATTCAGGTTCTCAATGCCGAAGTAAATGGAATCGGCTCCGGCCTGTATGGCGGCAGCCAGCGACTCGCGCGAGCCGACGGGAGCCATTATCTCAAAGTCTTTCAGTTTCATTGTCTTTTTATCAGTTATGCGGCAAAGGTAGATATTTTTCCGTACTTTTGCAGCCAAAACGCAACAGAATATGAAAATAGCCAACATAGACCTGGGAGTCCGTCCCGTATTGCTCGCCCCGATGGAGGACGTGACCGATCCCGCTTTCCGCCTGATGTGCAAGCGCTTCGGCGCCGACATGGTGTACACAGAATTCGTCTCAGCCGACGCACTGATACGCTCCGTCAAAAAGACGGAACAGAAACTTGCCATCAGTGACGAGGAGCGCCCCGTAGCCATCCAGATATACGGGCGAGACACAGCGACGATGGTCGAAGCCGCCCGCATCGTAGAGCAGGCACAGCCCGATATCCTCGATCTGAACTTCGGATGTCCCGTGAAGCGCGTAGCCGGTAAAGGAGCGGGAGCAGGCATGCTTCAGAACATTCCGCTGATGCTGGAGATTACTCGCGCCGTAGTCAACGCCGTGAAAATACCTGTCACCGTAAAGACACGGTTAGGTTGGGACGCTGACCACAAAATTATCGTCACCTTGGCCGAACAGCTGCAAGACTGTGGCATCAGTGCCCTGACTATCCACGGCCGCACCCGTGCACAAATGTACACAGGCGAAGCCGACTGGACTCTAATAGGCGAGGTAAAGCGGAACCCCCGTATGTATATTCCAATCATTGGCAACGGTGATATCACCAGCCCACAACGCGCCCGTGAATGTTTCGAGCAATACGGTGTAGACGCCATCATGATAGGCCGCGCCAGCTTCGGCCGCCCGTGGATATTCAAGGAAGTGAAACATTATCTGGAGACAGGCGAGGAACTACCTCCACTTACCCCCGCATGGTGCATGGACGTACTTCGCCAAGAAGTGGAAAACAGCGTCAGCTTGTTGGACGAGCGCCGCGGCATCCTACACGTGCGACGCCACCTGGCCGCCAGTCCGCTGTTCAAGGGACTACCCAATTTCCGTGACACGCGCATCGCCATGCTCCGCGCTGAGACAAAAGACGAGCTCTACGCCATCTTCGACCGCATTCAGTCTCAATATTTTTCCTGACAGGGACACAAAACGTCACCGGGTAAAAGTAATGGGACGCGTAAACCAGCGCTTGAACATCCACGTCGTGAGCACATACAGCGGAAAAGCAGAAACGAAGCCGGCAAGAGCATCGATGAGATAGTGTGCCTGAATATAGACCGTAGCCGCGCACAATAGCAAATAGAAAGGCATGAGACAGGCGAAGAGTCGGCCGCTGCCTCGCCAAGCCATAATCATCAGGATTGTGGAAACACCCACGTGCGACGAAGGGAAAGCAGCCGTAGGGCGCTCACCCACTTGTTGCGAGCTTTCCACCAAATTGTAGAAAAAACCGTGCTCATAATCCGGCCCCGGCAACAGCTCCTGATTGTAGTTGAAATAATCACCGATAGGAGGGAAAACACTATTCAGGACGTTGTCCATGCCGATGGCCGGGAAGTAAAATTGAGGACCTGCCACAGGCACAAAGATATAAACAAAATAATAGAGAAAAAAAGAGGAAATGATAACAAACGATACTTTCTCCAGCAAATCGAAACGGTGAATAAAATACCATAATACAATAATCAGCATCATGGGATAATAGAAGAAGTAGCCCATGTTCAGTGGTTCACTCACCCACACATAAGGCAAACTTTCGGCAAACCAGATAGCCGGTTGTCCACCAAAAATCCACTGCTCGGCCGAGGCGAACACATGATCGAGATTAGGAAAAAGGCGATTGAACTCATACGTGTCAGGATACCAGTAGGAAAGGAGTGACATCTGAATGCAAACTCGCACAAAAGCGGAGAACTTACAAGGAGCCAGACGATAGAGATACATCAACAGGAAAGTCACGGCGGCTATTAACGCACGGTCGCCCAACATCTGCAGAGGATGATCCATCTGCCGATACAGAAACAGAATCAAAACCGACGTAAGCAGGTTGTAGATGAGCGACACCTTCTCTATCGCAAACAATCCCTTGCGGGTATCTACCATCTTGAATATATCTAAATCTAAAGCCATCCTTCTTTTTTATACCAAGCAATGGTTTCTTTCACTCCACGCTCCAAATCGTAAGCGGGATGGTAGCCCAGCTCACGGACAGCGGGCGTGATATCGCACTGCCAATTGCGTTGTTTCATTATATTATACTTATCGCCATTTAGCGTGCTTGTTGTCTTCCGTAGAGCAGCCCAGCGTTCGGCCAGCAAAGATACAACTTTTAACAGAAACAGCGGACACCTGAGGCGAATAATCAACGGATTGCCAAGCTCGCGGCGAATCAGGTCGGAGAACGTACGACTGGTATACACCTGTCCGTCAGACAAAAAGTAGCTACGGCCTACCACGCCACGCTCGATGCCGAGAAAGACAGCCTGCACCACGTCCCGCACGTAAACAAAAGTCAAATCCTGGCGCCGATAGCCTACAGACATATCCAAATGCCGTTTGATGGAGTCGGCCATCAAGAAGTAGTCACGTTCACGAGGTCCATAAACACCCGTAGGACGGTAGATAACACAAGGAAAGTCTTCCAGCCCCAACAAGTAGCGTTCGGCCTTCAACTTACTCCGCCCGTATGCCGTGTTTGGCTGAGGAATATCAGTCTCTCGAATAGGCTCATAGGTATCCTCATGCACGGGGCCGAAGACGCTTAAAGTGCTGATGAAAGCAAACTGAAGAGGTGTCATATCAAGAGCCCGAAGGGTTTCAATCAAAACACGTGTCTGCCCGTAGTTCACACGGCCAAAATCAGCGGAGTCGATGCATTTCGTTACACCGGCACAATGTACCACATAGTCAAACGCCCCATAGGTTTCCTTATAAGCCTTGAGCTGCTCGCGCAGACGATCGGCATGAGCAAAGTCCAGTTCGAGAAAGTGCAGGCCGGGCTCTTGCAGATACTTACGGCTACTTGAAGCACGAACACCTGCCCATGTGTCAAACCCACGGTGCAGAGCCTCTTCCACCAAAAAACTGCCTATAAAGCCGCTGGCACCTGTTATCAAGATTTTTTTCCCTTCACCTAAGGAGACGGAAGGGGTTTCTTTATGGATATCTGTCATATTCATCATTCTTTCTGCTCATTCTGATAAGCACCTGCATTCCTGCTCCCCTCCTCCGAAGAGGAAGAGTAAAACTGGGACTGAGGCTCCATGTGTATATTGATGTAAGTCCGTTTTCCGAACTCATGCTTTAAACGGTTTTCAATGGCGGTGGCGGTACGATGAGCCTCCTCCAGTGTTATCTGTCCATTCATGCGGATGTGCACCTCAATGGCATAGCTGCTGCCTATCCGGCGCGTACGTAAATGATGCGGGGCGGTCACACCAGGGAAAGACAGGATTTCCGCCTTGATTTTCTCCTCCACTTCAGCTGGAAGCGACTTTTCCAAAAGTTCGTTGACACAGGGCACCAGCAGCTGTACGGCCACTTTCATGATGAACAGACTGACCACCACGGCCGCCAAGGGATCCAAAATGAGCCATCGTTCACCCAGCAAAATAGCGCCTCCAATTCCCACGGCCGTGCCAATGGATGAAAGCGCATCGCTCCGATGGTGCCAAGCATTGGCTATCACTGCTTGTGAGTTCAACCGTCGGCCCCTGAAGACCGTATGTTGATAGAGCAACTCCTTGAAGACGATAGACACCAACGCAGCCCACAAAGCCAGCTTGCCCGGTTCCTGTAACGGAGTTCCGTGCCAGAAGCGCCAAATGGATGTGGCTCCACTCCACAGGATGCCGAAGCCCACAAAGAGCAACACTAACCCGATGATAGCCGTGGCCAGCGTCTCATATTTACCATGACCATAGTCGTGCCCTTCGTCTTCGGGTTTCGACGAGATGCGCACGAAAACGATAACGATGATATCCGTCAAGAAATCGGACAACGAATGGACGGCATCGGCCAACATAGCGGCACTGTGTCCCACGATACCCGCCACGAACTTGAATACAAGCAGCAGCAGATTGACCACACTGCCCACAAGAGTCACCCGGTAGATGCCGGCCTTGCGGACCGACTCTTCAGATTTTTCTTTCCGGTCGTTCATAATGCAATGCTGTTACAGATAACAGGAAGCAAAGATACGACAAATATATTATCTCTCTCCTTTTAGCAAAAAAATTCTGCAATACAAGAAGATTTTAGCGAACAAACGAACTCCGGACGCAAATATTTGTTACCTTTGTATTCATAGCAAGGAGGCATCCCGTCAAACCAGATAAAAACAACCTGCCATTATGGGAAAGAAAAAAGACAAAAAAGAGAAGAAAGCCGGCAAGCGTATGACTAAGAAGGAACTCGTAAAAAACCTTCTCGACTTCTTCCATCAGAAACAGGGTGAAACGCTGCCCCTGAAATACATCTTCGATCAGCTCCACCTGACCACTCATCCGCTGAAAATGCTTTGCATGGACGTGCTCCGCGAGCTGCAAGACGATGACTACATCAATGAAATCGAGAAGCATAAATACAAGCTCAACACACATGGTGTGGAGATGACAGGCATCTTCCAGCGCAAAAGCAACGGCAAGAACTCCTTCCTCCCCGACGGAGGAGGCGATCCCATCTTCATCGCCGAACGTAACTCGGCTCACGCCATGGCCGGCGACCGTGTGAAAATAGCCTTCTACGCCAAACGTCGCGGACGTAGTGCCGAAGGCGAAGTCATTGAAATACTGGAGCGGGCCAAAGATACTTTTGTAGGCACACTCGAGGTGTCCAAGTCATACGCCTTCCTCGTTACCGAGAACCGCACTTTGGCTAATGACATTTTCATCCCCCGCGACAAACTAAAGGGAGGTAAAAGTGGTGACAAAGCCGTGGTAAAAGTCTTCGAATGGCCCGACAAAGCAAAGAATCCCATCGGACAGGTTATAGACATTCTGGGCCGTGCAGGCGACAACACGACCGAAATGCACGCCATTTTGGCTGAATACGGCCTGCCCTATACTTACCCCACAGCCGTGGAAAAGGCCGCCGAACGTATCCCCGACGAGATACCTGCCGAAGAAATAGCCCGCCGTGAGGACTTTCGCACCGTCACGACTTTCACTATTGACCCCAAAGACGCCAAAGACTTCGACGACGCCCTCTCCATCCGCCGCTTAAAGGACGGGCTTTGGGAAGTAGGCGTGCACATCGCCGACGTGACCCACTATGTCAAGGAAGGAAACATCATCGACAAAGAAGCCGAAAAGCGCGCCACGTCGGTCTATCTCGTAGACCGCACCATACCGATGCTGCCCGAACGCCTTTGCAACTACATCTGCTCCTTACGCCCTGACGAGGAAAAGCTGGCCTACTCCGTCATTTTCCAACTAAACGACAAGGCCGAAGTAAAGGATGCACGCGTAGTGCACACCGTTATCCGAAGCAACCGTCGCTTCACCTACGAAGAAGCCCAGCAAATCATCGAAACGGGGGAAGGTGACTTCAAGGAAGAAATCTTGCAATTAGACCGTTTGGCCAAGCAGCTACGCCAAAAGCGATTCGCCGCCGGAGCCATCAACTTCGACCGCTATGAGGTGAAGTTCGAGATAGACGAGAAAGGCAAACCCGTGAGTGTCTATTTCAAGATGTCAAAGGATGCCAACAAGCTGGTCGAGGAATTCATGTTGCTGGCCAACCGCACCGTAGCCGAAAAAATCGGCCGCGTACCCAAAGGCAAGAAAGCCAAGGTCTTCCCATACCGCATCCATGACCTACCCGATCCAGAAAAACTGGACACATTGGCTCAGTTTATCGCCCGCTTTGGCTATAAGTTGCGCACCACAGGTACAAAAACCGATGTATCAAAATCTATCAACCACCTGCTGGACGACATACAAGGCAAGAAAGAGGAAAATCTCATTGAGACCGTCTCCATTCGCGCCATGCAAAAGGCACGTTACTCCGTGCACAACATTGGGCATTACGGCCTGGCCTTTGACTACTATACGCATTTCACCTCGCCCATACGCCGTTATCCCGACATGATGGTGCACCGCTTGCTCACGAAATACCTTGACGAGCATGGCCGTACAGTCAGTGAGAAGAAATACGAAGCTTTGTGCGAACACTCCAGTGCCATGGAGCAACTGGCCGCCAGCGCCGAACGCGCCAGCGTGAAGTACAAACAAGTCGAGTTCATGAGCGAACACCTCGGGCAAGTATACGATGGTGTCATTTCCGGTGTTACCGAATGGGGACTCTATGTTGAGCTGAACGAGAACAAGTGCGAAGGCATGATTCCCATACGCGACCTTGACGATGATTACTACGAGTTCGACGAGAAAAACTACTGCCTGCGTGGCCGCCGCAAGAATCGCACATACAGTTTAGGCGACCCCATCACCATCCGCGTGGCACGCGCTAACTTGGAGAAAAAGCAACTGGACTTCGCTCTCGAAGAATAAGAGGAAATACCGCTAATCCGAGACGGGTAACACTGTCCCTTTAAATTTATATGGGGAAGACATTTTGTCTTTATTGCTGTTCTCATTTTATGTTTTTGCAAAAAGAATGAGTTTATGAAGAACATTATCAGAAAGATAAGAATGTACTATCCTGTTTCAGATGAAGCGTTGGAAGCGTTGACGTATCTTTTTGAGCAATCTGTATTTCCGGAAAAAACAATCATTATTCATGCCGGAAAGCTAGACAGAAAAGTCTATTTCATCGAAAAAGGTATCACACGCTCTTACGTTCTGCACAATGGGAAAGAAATCACAACATGGTTTTCCCAGGAAGGTGATGCCGCTTGTGGTTCATGGGATTTATACCACCACAAGCCTGGTTTTGAATATGTAGAAACGTTGGAAGAGACCACGGCTTATTCTATTTCAATAGAACAACTGGATGAATTGTATCGGTCTCATATAGATCTTGCAAACTGGATGCGGGTGTTGCAGCAAGAAAACTTTCTCCGATTGCAAGATATACACATCCGCCGATTGAACTGGTCAGCCCAAGAACGCTATGAACATTTGACCAAAGAATGTCCCGAACTTTTCCAAAGAGTAAACTTAGGATATATAGCTTCTTTCCTTGGCATCACACAACAATCGTTGAGTCGGATAAGAGCTAATGGACGTTTTTAACATAGGATAAACGAAAAGTCATTTCTTGTTCCTATTTTTGCCTTAACTTTTAAGGTTATGTAAAATAATGGATAAACAAGAGCAGGAATGCCAATGGTTGGAATGGGCTATTTCGGATAAGAACCGGCAGGTGGAATTTGATTAAAAAAACGCAGAGCTTATGAAAACAGAATACGAGAAATGTTTAGCGGGTGAACCTTTCATTGGAGGCAAAGACCCGAAAATAGTGGAAACAATTTTGCGCACAAGAAGACTGTTGGCGCAGTTCAATGCCACGGACTATGCTGATACGGAACGCAAACAAGCTTTGTTACGCGAGATATTCAGTAGTATGGGAAAGGGAGTACATGTAGACATTGATTTCCATTGTGAATACGGGAAGCATATTTTCATAGGTGACAAAGTAATTATCAACATGAATTGCACTTTCGTGGACAACAACCGCATTGACATCGGCAGCAATGTGCTGATAGCTTCCAACGTGCAAATATATACAGCCACTCATTCCACAAAAGTAAACGAGCGCATGGTACAAGATTGGTCGGAAGGCGAAGAAATATGCCGTACATACGCCTTGCCTGTCAAGATAGAGGATGGTGTGTGGATTGGCGGAGGGGCTATCCTATTGCCGGGAGTCACTATCGGCAGGAACAGTGTCATCGGGGCAGGCAGCGTAGTAACTCGTTCCATTCCGGCCAACTGCGTGGCAGTGGGTAATCCTTGCCGTGTAATTAAGCAGATCGACAACGAAATCTGACTGCGATAAGAAACATATCCGATATTACAAAGTTTCCTAACAGATTGTTCAAGCTATTGAAGAATGAAGATGTATATCAGCGTTGAAGGATCCCTTGGACGGTCAGGATGTAATCGGTTTTGTGTCGAACCATATAAACTTTTATAAATTCTCTACATGATTCCGATAGTCAATAAGAGACATGCCCGTTTGTCGTCGGAAATACCGGCAAAGATAGGAATCATCCTCGAAGTGCATTTCCTCCGCTATTTTCTTCACAGTCAGGTCTGTATTGGTAAGGTAGGTCTTTATTTCCGAAACAGTCTCCTTGTCTATCAGTTCCTTGGGCGATGACTGCAAGACTTTCTGGCAGAGTTTGTAAAGATAAGAAGTGGTGATACAGAGCCGGTCCGCGTAAAACTGCACGTCACGTGTCTCCTTGCAATGCTTGGTCAGCAGCTTGAAGAAGTCCGTGACCAGCTTCCACTGCCGGTTAACATCCCCCTGTAAAGGTAATAAGGTCATCCGGGCGATTCTGCTGTCCAAGGCCAAAAGAAGCGAATGAAAATGTGTTTTCAACATGGCATCACGGTAATTCGCCTCCGGAGTGTTTTCCATCCATTGCATGTGTTCCCACCAACCGTTCAGCAATGCCCACTCAGCCGGAGTAGCCTGATACACAGGGAAAGCATAAACAATGTCCCAAAAGTGCGGCGAAGGGACATCAAGGATAGCCTCCTCTGCCAAGTCGTATGAAAGGGAAACGTAACGCACGGAAAAAGTACCGGAAATCTTTTCCATGCGAAATACTTCGTCATAGAAGAACAACGCCATGCAACCTTTCCGCAAGGCGTATCGCTTGAAATTTACGGAACAGACGGCATAGTCTGAAGTGACAAGCAGCAAGACACAGCCGCTTGTGTCTACTAAGCTTCCGTGGCTTTTCTTCAAGTCAGTAATCCCTACGGAAGAACGCCTGTCCGGGCGGCACAATGAATAACGCGCATTGGTCATATCTATCTTTTTTATGTGGCAGCAAAGATAACAGTTTTTGGAACCAATTACACGATGTTGTCCCGAAAAGTACCATACGGGTAGGATATATCACCATAGGGAGGCACGCAAATCGCCTTACCTTTGCGCACAAAAAAGAAGAAGTATGGTACGAAACATGTCAAAGGCTGAACTTCAGCTTTCAAAGGGGAAACTGCGTCCCCTGTTCTTTCGTTATGCTATTCCGGGTGTGGTGGCAATGCTTTTCCTTGCCTTGCAATCCGTGGTCGACGGCTTTATTGTCGGCAGGCTGATCAGTGCAACCGCTTTGGCGGCAGTGAACATCGTCACTCCGGTTTATGCATTGGTGACAGCCGTTGCCGTAATCATCGGTGTCGGCACACAGGCCCAGATGGGCATCCACATGGGAAGCGGTAATTACACGCGGGCGAAAGTCGCCCTGCACAGCGGCATATTGGGCGTGGCGGCTTTCGTCATTCCGGCCACGATATTCGTCAATATCTATGCCGATGAGATTGTGGTATTCTTAGGTGCGAACGAAGAGCTGCTGCCTATGGCGAAGGCATACATCCACGGGGTAATGCCTCTGTTATTCGGCGTGGGAGGTTTCCTGTTCTGCGATTATCAGTTGAAGGCGTTAGGCCATCCGCGTTTCGCGATGATAATCATGGTGCTGACCATCATTCTGAACATCATACTCGGTGTCGTTTTCGTCATGATGGAAATGGGTACTTTCGGTGTCGGGCTGAGTTTGGGTTTGAGCTTTACCATCGGCCTGTTCGCTTCCGGCTCGATTATATGGTGGGAAGTACGTCATACTCCCCACTTACATGAGACGAAAGGGCCTTTCTCCGGACACATGCTTTGGCGCATTGCTTATAACGGTTCATCGGAAGGGCTGGCGGAAGTGTCGATAGCCATTACCATGTTCCTGTTCAACCGTACCCTGATGGAATATGCCGGGACTGACGGCGTGGCGGCTTTCACGCTCATCAACTACATTCTGTTTGTCGGTGTGAACGTGATGTTCGGCGTGGCAAACGGAGTAATTCCCATCATAAGCTACAACTTCGGGGCAGGAAACGCACATCGGATTGAGGGCATTTCACGCATGGCCATCAAAGCCAACCTTGCCATTGGCGTGGTGCTGGTAGCAGCTTTATGGACTTACGGGCATGAAATCATCGGTGCTTTCATCGGTTCGTCCGAAGCGCATGTCATGGAACTGGCTGTCAGTGGCGCGCATATCGTGGCGTTCGCGTTCTTCTTTAACGGCTTCAATCTTTTTGCCGCCAGTTTCTTCACGGCGGTGGACGATGCTTTCCTCTCGTTGGTGGTGGGGGCTTTGCGCGGATTGGTGTTGCTTGTCCTTTGCATCTTCACGTTGCCGCATTTGTGGGGAGTGACGGGCATTTGGCTAGCCACCCCTGTAGCGGAAATAGGCACCATGCTCATCGTGTTCTGGCTATTCAAGAGATGGCGGCGGACGCATGGAAGATTGATCCAATAATCCGAATATGCGAAGTAAGCTCAACATAGCGCTCGTCATTGTGGCGGCTGTCATTATCTGCATCGTCTTGTGCATCGGAGGAATGTTTCTTTCGCACTGGTATGCTGAAACATTCTTCCCTGTACCTGATGGTGAAAGCCCACAGGCATTGCTTGGCGACAGTTTCGGTGCGGTGAACGCCTTGATTTCAGCCTTTGCGTTTGCCGGGGTTATCGTGGCCATCTTCATTGAACGCCATGAACTGACCTTACAGCGCAAAGACTTGTCCTTGCAACGTCAGGAGTTCGCCACGCAGAATGAGACCCTGCAGCTGCAACGTTTTGAGAACACGTTTTTCAATATGCTCACGCTACAGCAACGCATCGTACTTGACCTGTGCCATAAGGATGAGAATTCGGGCAAAACAGTGCAGGGACGCGAACTGTTCTTCTATGCTTTTGAGCATTTGCCGCATCACTTCAAAAATGCGAACGGGCAGGATGAAACTCTTGCCGGAATGAGGATGTATTTGGAACAAAAAGGGCTAAGAGCATACGATAAATGCCATACACCGTCCTATTTCGACCATTATTTCCGTCATTTATATACAATCATCAAGTTCATTGACAATTCGACATTCCTGTCGTTTGCAGACAAATATAAATATACCATTAGTGGACACTTTAAATTAAACATTGTTCTTTGAAATATTTGATAATCGCATAGTTATGTATCTTTTTCGAGCGTGACGATTTGAATTGAAAAGTTGTTTTTAGCTTTGCCCAAAAGCTAAAAACGATGAATCAAGGCAAATATATCTTCGCTCAACTTACAGATTTTCTTCCCCGC
>CALUFR010000102.1 GCA_944319875.1 uncultured Bacteroides sp. | reverse complement strand
GATTAAAAGTAACTGTCATGTTGAGCGAAGCCCGCAGGGCGGAGTCGAAACATCTCCCATAACGCATGGGAAAAGTGTTACGTGAGATCCTTCGACTACGCCCTACGGGCTCCGCTCAGGATGACAGATACCACAACGCTAAATTATTATTTAGATACACTACAGAAGAATATGAAAAACAAAAACGAAAAAACGGGCCGCTTCGTCTGGTACATAGGGTTGGCCCTGCTGCTGGCGGCATGCTCGGGCAGCGGTGACGGACAGACGTCGGACAAGGAAGAAGGGGTGGCTACGGTGCTGCCCCAGGAAAGCAATGCGGTGACAGTGATGACGCTGGAGCGGAAGAACTTCGACCACGAACTGGTGAGCAACGGGAAGGTGGAGGCACGGCAACGGGCCGACCTGAGTTTCCGGATGACATCGGAGCCGGTGGCACACGTGTACGTGAAGAACGGCGACCGCGTGAAGCGCGGGCAGAAATTAGCGGAGCTGGACCTCTTCACCTTGAAGAACAAGCTGGAGCAGGCCGAGAACAGCCTCCGGCAGACGGAACTCGAGATGCAGGACGTGCTGATAGGGCAGGGGTACTCCATCGACCGCATGGCGGACATCCCGGCGGACGTGAAGAAACTGGCCGAGGTGAAGAGCGGCTACGGACAGAGCCGGAACAGCTACGAACTGGCCCGCTATGAACTGGAACAGGCGGTGCTCACGGCGCCCTTCGACGGCGTGGTGGCGAACCTGACGGGCAAGGCTTTCAACCACCCCGACGCATCGGAACCCTTCTGCCGGGTCATCGGCACGGAAGGCATGGAGGTGGCGTTCACGGTGCTGGAAAGCGAACTGCCGCTGATAGGCCGGGGCGACCGTGTGGACATCACGCCCTACGCTTCGGGCATGGCGGAGGTGACGGGCAGCGTGTCCGAAATCAATCCGCTGGTCGATGAGAACGGCATGGTGAAGGTGAAGGCCGTCTGTCGCGACGGGAGCCGGCTGTACGACGGCATGAACGTGCGCGTCAGCGTGAAGCGTTCGGTGCCGGGGCAGCTGGTGGTGCCGAAGACGGCGGTGGTGATGCGCTCGGGCAAGCAGGTGGTGTTCACGCTGAAGGACGGAAAGGCGATGTGGAACTACGTGCAGACCGGGCTGGAGAACTTGACGGAGTACACCGTGACGGGCGACGGCATGACCGAGGGAGCACAGGTGATTGTGACCGGAAACGTGAACCTGGCGCACGAGGCACCGGTGACGGTTGAGAATTGACAATTGACAATTGAGAATTGACAATTGAGAATTAATTCTTCATTCATCATTCTTCATTTATTTGTATATGGTAAAGTTTCTGATAAACAGACCGATTGCGGTGCTGATGGCATTCACGGCCTGCTTCATCGTCGGACTGGTGACGTACTTCTCGCTTCCGATATCGTTGCTGCCGGACATCGACATTCCGCAAATCACGATACAGGTGAGCGCCGAGAACGCTTCGGCGCGCGAACTGGAGAACACGATGGTGGCGCCCGTGAGGAGGCAGCTCATGCAGGTGTCCGGACTGAGCGAGCTGAAGAGCGAGACGCGCGACGGATCGGGCATCATCCGCCTGTCTTTCGAGTTCGGGACGAACACCGACCTGGCCTTCATCGAAGTGAACGAGAAGATAGACGCCGCCATGAACAGTCTGCCCAAAGATGCCGTGCGGCCTAAGGCCATCAAGGCCAGCGCCACGGACATCCCCGTGTTCTACCTGAACCTGACGCTGAAGGACGACGTGCCCTATACGGACACTCACGACCAGTCTTTCCTGAACTTGTGTGAACTGGCGGAAAACGTGGTGAAGCGGCGCATCGAGCAGTTGCCGCAGGTGGCCATGGCCGACATGACCGGTGTGCCGGGACGCATGCTGCGCATCGTGCCCGACAGGGACCGCATGGAGAGCATCGACATGGGTATTGCCGACCTGGAGAATATCCTGTCGGTCAACAACGTGGAGCCGGGCAGCATGCTGGTGCGCGACGGCTATTATGAATACAACATCCGCATCGCCTCGCTGCTGCGCACGCCTGAGGACGTGGAGAACATCTACTTCAACCACAAGGGGCGCGTCATGCAGCTGAAGGACGTCTGCAGCGTGAGGACGGTGACCCGCAACGAGATGGGACGCTCGCTGGCCGGAGGTAAGCGGGCCGTGACGCTGGCCATCATCAAGCAGAGCGAGGAGAACATGGACAACCTGAAGCAGGCGCTGAAGGAGACGACCGACTATTTCGCCCGCACCTATCCCGACATTGAGTTCAGCATCAGCCGCAACCAGACGGAGCTGCTGGACTATACCATCTCGAACCTCCAGCAGAACTTCACGCTGGGCTTCTTCTTCATCTTCATCGTGGCGGTGTTCTTCATCGGCGACGTGCGTTCGCCGCTGGTGATAGGCATCACGATGATCACGTCCGTGGTCATCACGTTCTTTTTCTTCTACATCTGCCGCATCTCGCTCAACGTCATTTCGCTTTCGGGACTGATACTGGCCGTGGGCATGATGATAGACAACGCCATCATCGTGACGGAGAACGTGTCACAGTACCGAGAGCGGGGCTACTCGCTTCGGCGGGCGGCCGTGGCGGGCACGTCGGAGATGATTACGCCCATGCTCAGCTCCTCGCTCACGACCATCGCGGTGTTTGTGCCGCTGGTGTTCATGAGCGGCATCGCGGGTGCCATTTTCATGGATGAGGCGTTTTCCATCACTTCGGGGCTGATGGTGTCCTACTTTACGGGCATCATGCTGCTGCCGGTGCTCTACGTGCTGTTCTACCGGATGGGCATCCGCCGGAAGAACTGGTTTACGGCCAGTTTCAAGAACCTGCTGAAGAACGAATGGCTGATGAAGTTCTACGACGCGGGCATCGACTGGACATTTGCCCACAAACGCCTCAGCCTGACGCTTGCGCTGCTGTCGCTTCCCCTGTGTGTGCTGATGTTCTGGGTGATAGACAAGGAGCGCATGCCGGAGATTGACCAGAACGAGCTGGTGGTGGACGTGGAGTGGAACGAGAACATCCACGTGGACGAGAACAACCGCCGCGTGAACGACCTGCTGCGGAAGGCGGACAGCCTGGTCGTGGAGCATACGGCCTATGTGGGGGTGCAGGACTACGTGCTGGGCTCGGACAAGGAGCTGTCGGCGGCCGAAGCCGAACTCTACTTCAAGACGGCGAAGCCCGAGGGCATCGCTCCGCTCAAGGCGTTGGTGGAGGAAGAGGTGCATGCCCGCTATCCCGGGGCGACGGTGACGTTCTCGCCGCCCATGACCATCTTTGAGAAGCTGTTTGTGACGGGCGAAGCCGACGTGGTGGCGCAGTTGCAGGCTGCCGACAAGAGTGTCACTCCGCGTGCCGGCGAACTGAAGGCGCTGGAGGCGGACATCGCACGGGCCACGGGATACACGCCCGAGGGAACTCCCTTTAGGAGCCAGATAAACCTGGTGGTGGACCGCGACCGCCTGCTGCTCTACAACGTGGACTACAACGAGGTGGCCCGCACGCTGCGGACGGCCTTCCGTGACAACCAGGTTTCCACGCTGCGTTCCTATCAGCAGTACCTGCCGATAGGCATCGCCGGCCGCGAGATGACGGTGAACCGGGTGCTGGCCGAGACGCTGGTGGAGACCCGTGCCGACGAGAAGACGGGCGTGAAGCACTATATCCCTCTGCGCGAACTGGTGAGAGTGGTGCCCGGCGAAGACCTGAAGCAGATTACGGCGGGACGGAACGGCGAGTACATCCCCATCAGCTTCTACGGCGTGAAGGACGCTCCACGGTTGGTGGAGGAGGTGAGAGATGTGGTAAACGCGGAGGAGAGCTGGGACGTGAGCTTTGCGGGCAGCTTCTTCTCCAACCGGAAGATGATAGGCGAGCTGACCGTCATCCTGTTCATCTCCATCCTGCTGATGTACTTCATCCTCTGCGCGCAGTTCGAGAGCTTCCTCCAGCCGCTGATTGTACTGGCTGAAATTCCCATTGACACCGCCTTCGGTCTGGTGTTGCTCTGGGCCTTGGGGCACAGCCTGAACCTGATGTCGGCCATCGGTATCATCGTGTCCTGCGGTATCGTGGTGAACGACTCCATCCTGAAGTTGGACGGCATCAACGAGTTGAGGCGCGAAGGCATGCCGCTGCTGGAGGCCATCCACACGGCGGGTCACCGGCGCCTGAGGGCCATCATCATGACCACCCTCACGACGGTATTCGCCATGGTGCCGCTGCTGTTCACCTCGGACATCGGTTCGGAGCTGCAGCGTCCGCTGTCCATCGCTATGATAGGCACCATGATGGTGGGTCTGGTGGTCAGCCTGTTTCTCATTCCTTTGATTTATTGGTTTATATATAGAAAGCATGATGTTTCGAAAAATTAGTATATGTCTCCTGCTGATCCTTTGCACGGCAGGCCTACAGGCACAGCGTACGCTGCGCCTCAGTCTTCAGCGTACCATCACCATGGCCAACGACAGTTCGTTGTCGGCCTTCCGTTATCAGAACATGTACCTGTCCGGCTACTGGGAATACCGTTCCTACAAGGCGGCGCGCCTGCCGAGCCTGACGCTGAACCTGGTGCCCTCGCAGTACTACCGCTACATCACCCAGCGCTATGACTCGCAGGAGGATGTCGACGTCTACCGCGAACAGCAGATGTTCAGTGCCAACGCGGGCCTCAGTGTGTCCCAGAACTTCGACCTGCTGGGCGGTACCTTCTATCTCGATACGCAGCTGGAGTACATGCGCAACTTCGGCGACAACAAGTCGACGCAGTTCTCTTCTGTCCCCTTCCGCATCGGCTATCAGCAGGACCTGCTGGGCTACAACGCCTTCCGCTGGGACCGCAAGATAGAGCCGCTGAAGTATGAGAAAGCCAAGAAGCAGTTCATCTATAACACGGAGAGTGTCTCCGAGGAAGCTGTGGACTATTTCTTCAGCCTCGCCATGGCACAGGCCGACTACAAACTGGCGGCGGACAACGTGGCTACGAGCGACACGCTGTATGCCATCGGGCAGCAGCGGCAGAAAATCGCCGCCATCTCGCAGGCCGATCTGCTGACGCTGAAGCTGGACAAGGTGAATGCGCGCAACACGCTGCGCAATGCCGAAATTTCCCTGAAGCGGGCCATGTCTGCCCTAGCCACGTTCCTGAACCTGGACAAGAATACCCACATCGAACTGGACCTGCCGTCGCGTCCGCGTCTCATGGACATCTCGGCCGACCGTGCGCTGGCGCTGGCCAAGGAGAACAATCCCACCTATCTGGAACAGCGCCAGAACGTGCTGGAAGCGGAGCAGCAGGTGGACCGCACGCGCAAGGAGTCGATGTTCAACGCCAGCTTCAACGCCAGCGTGGGCTTCAACCAGGTGTCGGACAAACTGGGATCCGCCTACAGAAAGCCGTTGCAGCAGGATTTGGTGTCGTTCTCGGTGTCCATCCCGTTGGTGGACTGGGGCGTGCGCAAAGGCAAGTACAACATGGCCAAGAACAACCTGAACGTGGTGCGCATCGCCGCCCGCCAGGAGGAAATCACCCTGGAGGAGGACGTGATGATGACGGTGAACGACTTCAACGTGCAGCAGGAGCTGATAGCCAGCGCCGAGGAGGCGCTCGACCTGGCCGAGATGGCTTACGACCAGACGCGCCGCCGCTTCATCATCGGCAAGGCGGACATCAGCAGCCTGACCCTCTCGCTGAACCGTCAGCAGGAGGCGCAGAAGAACTACATCCAGGCCTTGCAGAATTACTGGCTCAGCTACTACAAGATACGGAAACTGACGCTCTACGACTTCGATTCGGGCTTCTCGCTGTCGGACCGTTTTGACTTCAATACCTATCTCTAACCAATGGCTCAGGGAGGACTATACGGATGAAGAAGAAACCCGAAAAAGAACCCCGGATGTGGTCGTCGTTCACGCTCATCGTCACCTTTGTCTGTCTGTCGCTGGTGGGGTTGGCGCTGATGCCCCTGCTGCCCGTCAAGCTGTCGCCGTCCAGCACGATGCCTGGCCTGACAGTGTCCTTCTCGATGCCCGGCAACTCGTCGCGCGTCGTCGAGTCGGAGGTGACGAGCAAGCTGGAAGGTATGCTGTCGCGCGTGGTCGGCATCAAGAACATTTATTCCACGTCGGACAACGGCAGCGGAAGTCTGCGCATCGAGCTGGACAAGCATGCCGACATGGACGCCACGCGCTTTGAGGTGTCCACGCTCATCCGGCAGCTGTGGTCGCAGCTGCCCGACGGGGTGAGCTATCCCGTCATCTCGGCCCAGCGGTCGGACGCGCAGGCCTCGCGTCCCTTCATGACCTTTACCCTGAACGCGCCCTCCACACCCATCGTGATACAGCAGTATGGCGAGGAGAAAATCAAGCCGCTGCTGGCGGCGCTGAAGGACGTCTACAAGGTGGAGCTGAGCGGAGCTACTCCGATGGAGTGGCGCGTCACGTATGACAACGACCGCCTTGCGGCCTTAGGCATCAGCGTGGACGACATCCGGACCGCCATCAATGAACACTACAGCCGTGAGTTTCTGGGCATCTGCGAGTTCGAAACCGGCGGACGGAAGGAATGGATACGCGTGGTGCGCGCCACGGACGGAGAGACGGACGAGTTTGTGCCTTCCGAAATCTTTGTACGCACGCAGGACGGCGAGACCGTGCCGCTGGACAAACTGGTCAAGGTGGTGCGCGTCGAGGAGGAGCCTACGTCGTACTACCGCATCAACGGACTGAACTCCGTCTACCTGTCGATTACCGCCATCGAGACGGCCAACCAGCTTACGCTGGCCAAGGAAGTCCGGAAGGTGATGGACGAAGTGCGCGCCACCCTGCCCGAAGGCTTTGAAATCCATACCAGCTACGACGCCACCGAGTACATCAGCAAGGAGCTGGACACCATCTACTTCCGCACGGGGCTGACGGTGCTCATCCTGCTGCTGTTTGTGGCGGTCATCACGCGCAACCTGCGCTACCTCTTTCTCATCGTTACCGGTCTGGCGGTGAACATCGCCGTGGCCTTCATCCTCTATTACCTGCTGGGGCTGGAGATACAGCTCTATTCGCTGGCGGGCATCACCATCTCGCTGAACCTGGTCATCGACAATATCATCGTCATGACCGACCACATCCTGCGCCGCCGCAACCTGAAGGCGTTCATGTCCGTATTGGCGGCCACGCTCACCACCATGGGGGCACTGGTCATCATCTTCTTCCTCGACGAGAAAATCCGCCTGAACCTGCAGGACTTTGCCGCCGTGGTCATCATCAACTTGGGCGTGTCGCTCTTCATGGCTCTGTTCTTCGTGCCGCCGATGATTGAGAAGATAGGGCTCCGCCGCGGCAAGCCTGTCCATCCCCGGCTGTGGATGAAGCGGCTGACGGTGCGCTTCACCCGCTTCTACCGTCGGCTCATCGTGTGGCTGTGCCGCTATCGTGTGGCTGTGTGCGTGGTGCTGTTGCTGGCGTTCGGTCTGCCGGTGTTCATGATGCCCGATCGGATTGAGAAGGCGGAGGAGAAAGGCCGCTGGGCCGAGTGGTACAACGATGTCTTCGGCAGCACCACCTACAAGGAGCACGTGAAGCCCGTGGTGGACAAGGTATTGGGCGGCACCCTGCGCCTGTTTGTGGACAAGGTGTACAACGGCGGTTACTTCAACCGCGACGAGAGCGAGGTGGTGCTCTACATCAACGCCACCCTGCCCAACGGCAGCACGCTGGACCAGATGAACGTGCTCATCAAGCGGATGGAGACCTTCCTCAGCGGCTTCAAGGAGATACGCCAGTTCCATACGTCGATCTACAACGCCCGCCGTGCGGCCATTCAGATTTATTTCAAGAAGGAGTATGCCCACACGGGCTTCCCCTATACGCTGAAGGCCGACGTCATCAGCAAGTCCATCACGCTGGGCGGCGGCAGTTGGAGTGTCTATGGCCTTCAGGACCAAGGCTTCAGCAACGACACGCGCGAGTCGGCGGGCAATTTCCGCGTGAAGATGTACGGTTACAATTACGACGAGCTGAGCCACTGGGCGGAAGAGATGAAAAAGCTGCTGCTGACCCACCGCCGCATCAAGGAGGTAACCATCAATTCGGAATTCTCGTGGTGGAAGGACGACTACACGGAGTTCTTCCTCGAGTTCGACAAGCGCCGCATGGCGGAGGAGAACCTGACGGCCTACGACCTCTTTGCCGCGCTGCGTCCCGTCTTCATGCGAAGCCAGGTGGCGGGCAGCGTGGTCTACGAGAACAACCTGGAGTACCTGCGTCTCAACTCCACCCAGAGCGCCGGCTACGACGTATGGAGCCTGATGGCGGTGCCCTTCACCGTCAACGGCAAGGAGTACAAGCTGTCCGACCTGGCCGTGCTGGCCAAGGGGCAGGCGCCGAAGCAGGTGGCCAAGGAAAACCAGCAGTACCGCCTCTGCCTGCAATACGAGTATATCGGTTCGACCGAGCAGGGACGCAAGCTGCTCGAGAAGGATGTGGAGGAGATGAGCCGTCGCCTCCCCATGGGCTACACCGTGGAGGACGAGAACGCCTATTGGAACTGGGGCAAGGATGACCACAAGCAATACTTGTTGCTGCTTATCGTCATTGCCATTATCTTCTTCATCTCCGCCATCCTGTTCGATTCGCTCAAGCAGCCGCTGGCCATCATCTTTGTCATCCCCATTTCCTACATCGGCGTGTTCCTCACGTTCTACCTCTTCGGGCTGAACTTCGACCAGGGCGGCTTCGCCTCGTTCGTCCTGCTGTGCGGCATCACGGTGAACGCCAGCATCTACATCCTGAACGAGTACAACGCCATCCGTCGCGCCTTCCCCCGACTTTCGCCCCTGCGTGCCTACACCAAGGCATGGAACGTGAAGATTATTCCCATCTTCCTGACCGTGGTGTCCACCATCCTTGGTTTCGTGCCGTTCATGATTGGCGAGAAAACCTCCTTCTGGTTCCCCCTGGCAGCGGGCACCATCGGCGGCCTGGCAATGTCCGTAGTCGGCATCTTCTTCTACCTGCCCGTGTTCAGTCTGAAGCGGAAGTGGTTGCCGGCGCGGAAACGGAAAGGTGGGAAGCGGAAGATAAAAGATGAACAGATGACGGATACGAATTGCGTATGAAGAAGGATGATTGGATAGGATTAGCGGTCTGCGCATTGATAGGGGTAGTGGCAGCCGGAATTACCGGCAGGCAGTTGTATCGTGAACGATTGGAAATGTGGCACCCGCAGGCACGCGAGGCATTTCATGCGGCTTTGATGGAGGAACTGCAGAAGAAGGATACCATGGAGGTATATCTGAATGTGTTGGGAAGCCTTCATTTGCCGGATGACTCTATCGGTCTCTATCAGAAACCGGTGAAAGTACCGCTGGAAAGCGAATACGGAAGGAAGGATTTTTGGATTCCCTATGTGAAGTACGTCAACAATGTGGAGCCATCGTTCATGTTGCGGGGAATTTATTCCTACCTGTTGCACGTATCTCCGCTGGACGTTGATTCGTTGAACCGTTCCTGGAACTGTCGGCTGGAAGCCTTGGGATTTCCCGGAACGGCGGAAACCCGCGTCTCTGTGTCCGACTGGTGGGAACGCGATTCGTATGCCTATTCCGCTGATTCGCTCTACGTTTCCGGGTTGGACAGCTTGGTCACGTTCTATGCGGGACTTAGGTGCGAAGTAGGGGCTACGGGCTATCTTCATGCCCCTTGGCGGGTGATGCTTTCCGTGCAAGACAAGGTCTGGTTGGCGGCGATAGTCGGTTTCTGTCTCTTGCTGTTTTTTGTGCATGGCTGTGTGCGTCGCTTTTGCCGTCGTCTGTTCGTTAAGGAAAAGGTTGTGATAGGGGAGAACACTGTTTGCGAGAGTCCTCCGGGTGTCTGTCGGCTGGAAGCAGGAGTGTACTTTGAAGCCGGTTCGCGTTTGTTGAAGAAGGGAGATAACGTTGTGAAGCTGATGCCCTTGTCAGCCAAATTGCTGCAAGGATTCTTGGATGCGGAAGACCACAGACTGACCAACGATGAAATCCTGCGTTTGTTATGGCCGGACGGAACCGGCACCCTGGACAAACTGCATCAGAACATTAAAAGACTGCGTCAGAGTTTGTCCCAGATTTCCATCTGTACCATTGAACACGAAAACTTTTCTTATCGGCTCATAATTCCCCATTCCGGCGGAGAAAAACCGTCTGAATGACGCTCCGCTCACAGACTGACAAGGCCTGACGCTTTATTCGGGAAAAGCATAAGTGATAAAGGGGAATTTATCGTGTGTTTACGATGGCACGCAGATGACACAGATTAAAAGTAACTGTCATGTTGAGCGTTGTTCTCCCCCGATAACGGGGGAGTAAAGAGGGGGTACGAAGCGGAGTCGAAACATCTCCCATAACGCATGGGAAAAGTGTTACGTGAGATCCTTCGACTGCGCCCTGCGGGCTCCGCTCAGGATGACAGATACCACAACGCTAAATTATCATTTACTTATACATTTACCGTAAGAACCGGATTTTATTGTTTTTTTCCGAATTGTCAGTTTTTGTCAGCCTTGAAATTTTGAGTATACTTCCATTTACCGCTACCTTTACACCGTTTAATAAATGGAATAACGACATGAAAACGAAAATTTTATTTCTGGTTTTCCTGACTTTATCACTTTCTTGTAAATTTTCTATAAATCCGCCCTACAGGTATCTGTATCGATGATTTTAAGAGTAATTTGGGTGACGCAAAGAAAATTTGTACCTTCGTGCTATGTTTGTACGA
>CALUFR010000101.1 GCA_944319875.1 uncultured Bacteroides sp. | reverse complement strand
CCAGTTTCCACCAATTTTGCAGCAGAATTACTAAGACCTGCTTCGGTTATGAATAATTCAGTATAGTCTTTATGTAATTCTCCTGAACGTATAAACGGAATATTCCCATTGTAGTATTCTTTCTTTGAAGAAGACGGAGTACCACCTGAATAGAACGAACAAACTTCTGATAGCTTGTGCCTTTCCCATTTTCCCGTAAACTCCGGGAATCGTAAAGCCGGAACATTAAGGACTTTCTTATCTTTATTATCTGCCATAGTCGTTACTCTTTAATTTTGTTGATAAGTTCAGTTGCCGTGATGTCACGCATCAAGGTAAAGCCAAACCACTTTTTGCCTAAATCTTTGATGGATGCTCCGATGTGGTACACTTCATCGTCCACAAGCAAGAAGCGGTCGTGCGCTTTGTTGAATAGCTTTATTTCTATGGGCGAATATTGGGCGTTATGGCGGTCAACATCCAACTGGAACTGGCTGCTGATACGTTGCGTGTAGATGGTTGCAGTAACTCCGTTCTCCCTTTTGTCAAGCAAGGTAAGCACGGTATCATCCACATAGTTGTCAATCAGCACGATTGAACGCTTGGCCTTTCGCATCAAATCAGACACGAAACGGTAAGCGTCAAACACTTGCCCATCATAGAATATCCCCTGTATGGGAGGAATGTTTGCGTCCAGCCGCTTGAAAACTTCGTCAATGCGCTTGTCCGTTACCTCCTGATGTTGCTTCATTTCCAGTTGGTGGTATTCTATCGTTTCAAGCCGTTGAAACAATTGGGCATTGGTGGCGATGAAACGGCGCATGGACACAAAAGCATCCATAATCTTGATACTTACGGCTATGGCTGTTTGACTGTGAAGGACTGTCGAGAGCATTGATATTCCTTGCTCGGTAAAGACGTAGGGCGTAACGGTGGAATGCTTTAACGCTTTGAGGCGGTCGCAATTTGCAACCAGTTCATCTGTTTCCTCTTTCGTTAGTTGAAAGCGGAAGCGTTCTGGAAACCGCTCAATGTTACGGCGGACTTGCTCGTTAAGGCGTTTTGTTTCAACACCATAAAGAACAGCCAAGTCACGGTCAACCATTACTTGCATTCCTCTGACATTCATAATAAGTTGGGCAATTTCTTCTTGCCCGGAAAGTTGATGTTCCGTTATCACTGGTAACTGGTCGCAATTTGCGACCGGTTCACTTGCCTTGTCCTCTATCTTTTCCCTTTCTTTTGCCATAGCTTATAAATCTTGATGTCGCAAATTGCGACTTCAAATTACATATTAAATATTATACAATCCCCAACTCTTTCAGATATACATCAATCTCCTTATCCAATTCGGCACGTTTGGCCTCCAATTCTTTGATTTCCGCCATTACCGCCTTGATGTCAATCGGTTCTTCTTCCTCAAAGGTATCAACGTAGCGAGGGATATTCAGGTTATAGTCGTTGTCGGCCACCTCTTGCAGCGTGGCAAGGTGGCTGTATTTTTCTATCTCCTTGCGGTCACGGTAGGTTTCCACAATCTTTTGGATATGCTGCGGACGGAGCTTGTTTTGTGTCTTGACTTTCTCAAACTCTTTGCTGGCATCAATGAACAGGATGTTGTCATCCTCCTTGCGGCACTTCTTCAACACAAGGATGCAAGTAGGTATGCTTGTACCATAGAAGATGTTGGCTGGCAATCCGATGATGGCATCAATGTAATTCTTCTTCTCTATGAGGAAGCGGCGGATTATCCCCTCTGCGTTGCCACGGAACAATACGCCGTGCGGTGCTACACAAGCCATCGTGCCACCCTCGTTCAAATGGTAAATCATGTGGAGGATAAAGGCATAGTCGGCTGTTTTCTTCGGTGCAAGCCGTCCTGCCTTGCTGAAACGATCATCATTGTTGAACTTATCAGCAGCACTCCATTCTGCGGAGAATGGAGGATTTGCCACTACCGCATCAAACTGCGTATCGCCAAAGGCATCCCATTCCAACGTATCGCCGTTCTCAATCTTGAAATTGCTGAACTTAATACCATGCAATAGCATATTCATACGGGCAAGGTTGTAAGTGGTCGGGTTCTTTTCCTGTCCGTAAATATCCACGGCATGACCGACCTTTGCCGCACGAAGAAGCAGCGAACCGCTACCGCAAGTCGGGTCATACACATTGCGAAGCCGCGTGCGACCGATAAAGACAATTTCGGCCAAGATCTGACTGACCTCTTGCGGAGTGTAAAACTCCCCGGCCTTCTTTCCGGCGCCAGCGGCAAACTGGCCAATCATATACTCATAGGCATCGCCAAGTATGTCAATCTCATTCGAGGCTTCCACTCCAAACTTTATATCGTCCAATGCCAACAGTACATTGCTGACAAGGGTATTCTTATCATCTGCCGTCTTGCCCAATTTCGGTGAAGCGAGGTCTATATCAGAGAACAGACCGCCGAAATCTTCCTCACTGTCATGCCCCAATGTGCTGTCCTCGATGCGCTTCAACGAGCGTTCAAGGATGGGCAATATGTTCTCTTTCTTTTTTATCCGGTCTATCACCGATGAGAAAAGGTAAGTCGGTTCTATGAAGTAGCCGACACCCTCCAAGCATTGCTTTTTCAGTTCCTCTTGTAACTCGGCGGCATCCTCGTTCTCCATGTTCCACAAATCCTTGAATGATACTTCGTCATCCACCAAGGCATTGTTGGCGTATGCTTCTATTTTCTCCGAAAGATATTTGTAGAAGATGAAGCCCAACGTAAAATACATGAAATCACTGGCCGACATATTGCCGCGCAGCTTATTGGCCACTTCCCAAAGCTGTTCACGGAGTTTTTGTTGTAATTCTTCGCTCATATGATGTTCCTATTCTATGTTATCAATATCATTTTCTTCTGATGCTGTTTCTTCGTTCTCCATCGAACTGCGCAAATCGTCCAACACTTTCCCTTTGTATGAAAAGTATTTTGCGCCTTGATAAGCCCCGGATGTATTTCTCTTATCTTCCGGCATAAAAGTTCCAACAAAAGGAGAAAGTTTGTAAATGCGACCCTCGTATTCAATGGAATCGTCACTTGCTACTTTCACCTCTGTATTTGTCGGCATAAAAGTAATATATTCTCCTATCTTTATGCCTACCATGCTGAACTTAAAGCGTCCGCGTCTGACTGTGCGCTTGTGTTCATCGGCTTGTCCGTCCGATTTCTCATTATCTATTATAGGCTTGTTGTCCTTATATACCGTGACAACCGCATCCTCTATCATTTTAGCTATGTCATAAAATATATCCAGCGCAATTTGCGGAGGGACATTGAAAAATTCCCTGTTCTGCCTGATGCGTAAGTCCGTCAAGCGGTCAATAGTTTTATGGACGTGTTTCTCAACCTCATTGTATTTTACGGTCTTGATGGTCGCATATATTTCAAATGGCAAGGGTACGGCGGTATTATCAAGTTCCTTAGAGCGCACATCTACTGGACGTGCGCTTTTGCCTATCTTTACCCAGTCCTCGCGGAAACTTGGATTAGTCAAGATATAAACATATCCCGGTTCTTTTGTCTTATCCATAGCCTTAATCCCAACTAAATGTTCTAATGATATTACGCAACCTATCCATTATCCTTGTCAAAGCCTTTCGAGTTTTAATCAGTCCGAGATGTTTCTCTTTGAGTGCTTTTTGTATGATTTCCGGCTGCTCTTTTTGCAGGTAGTCATACTCTTTCAGATAATGGTCGAGTACTTCCGAAGAAAGCCCTTCGTCCTGCGCCAAAGAGTTCACAGCTTTCTCACGCTCGGTTGAGATATAGTTGTTTAGGCGTTCTTCCAATTCACTTGTGCCGTCCGCCTTTTGACGCTGCATCATAAAGTTCTCCTTGTCCTCGTCCACGTTCTTCTGGATGAATCCGTCAATGAGTTTCGCCTTGCTGCGCATTTCAGCATCCTTTATCATCGTGTCAATGATGTTCTTGCGCCGCTCTGCATAGTCAGTGCTGTACGGGTCAAGGTTGGCTATCAGTTCAAGGATATAAGCCACATTGATAATGTCACTGTGCAGGAGTTCAAGGCAGAAATCCACATCCTCCAACCGTTCATCACCCGGTGTTTCATCATCACCCGGCTTGGTAGGTGGAACAGGGTCAACCAAGACAAACGTATCGTGAATGTCAAGGTATTTGCTTCGGAAGTCCATGAACTGCTGCTCGGTCATGCCGAGGTCGTCCGCATCATCGCTGTAATCTTCGTATATCTGAATTTCGGCGTGTTTGCGGATGATGTCACGGAAAGCCAATACAAAGTCTTTCTTGTCCTTTTCGCTCTGCAAAAGGTCTATGCTGCTTGGCTCCGGGTATTTCTGCAAGAAGTCCGTTGCCAACTGCTGGTATTCCTTTTTCACTTCCTCAAACGGAGGACGTACTATTTCTTCGGGATTGTTGGAATTGCTAAAAAGCCTGATAGCAGTATCGACATTGCTTTTCAAGTCACGGAAGCATATAATCTTGCCGAAACGCTTTTTCTCATTCAGCACACGGTTGGTTCGGCTGAATGCTTGCAGCAAGCCGTGATACTCCAAGTTCTTATCCACATAGAGCGTATTGAGTTTCTTGCTGTCAAAGCCTGTAAGGAACATACCCACGACAAGGCAAAGGTCTAGCGGCTTCATGTCCGCCCGTTTCTTCTTCATGCGCAGGTTGATGTCATCGTAGTAGGCGCGGAAATTCTCTGTGGTGAACGCTGTGCTGAACATTCCGTTGTAGTCGTCCATGATGGCTTGAAGTTCATCCGCCTCGCCTGTGCTTTCGCTGACATACTGCCCTGTGTTCATCCCTGTCTGTTCATCGTCCTGGCTGCTGTTGGCGGCGTAGGTAAACACTGCACCGATACGGATTTTAGGCTTCAACGACTTGAATATCTTATAATAGCGGATAAGCATCGGTACGGATTGCACAGCGAACAGCGCATCAAATTCACCGTCAAAGGTTGACTTATTGAAATTATTAAGGATGAATTTGGCTATTTCCTCCATGCGGTTGGCATTGCCCTTTTCCACTTCTTCGTTTCCGTGGTAATACTCCACAAGGAAGCCCAGCACATTTTCATCGGCAATGGCATCTTTGATAAGATACTGGTGCAGACAGTTGCCGAAGATTTCTTTGGTGGTATGTCCGTCAATGGCATTTTCCGTGAAGATGGGCGTACCCGTGAAGCCGAACACTTGGGCATTGTCAAAGAACTTCATTATTCGTTTGTGGCTTTCCCCGAAGTGGCTTCTGTGGCACTCATCGAATATCATCACAATACGGGAGTGGCGTATGGCCTCAATCTTGTTGCTGTACCACGTCTTGCTGACAGCGGCGTTGAGCTTTTGGATAGTCGTAATGATTATCTTGGAATTGCTATGCAGCCGCTTCACGAGTTCGTCCGTATTGTCCGTGCCGTCCACAGCCCCCGGTTCAAAAGCTTCATATTCCGATTGGGTTTGCGTATCGAGATCGTGGCGGTCAACCACAAACATCACCTTATCCACATCGTCCAGTTCGGAAACGAGTTGTGCAGCCTTGAATGAGGTCAATGTCTTTCCGGCTCCGGTGGTATGCCATATATAACCATTGTCGTTGGAGTTTTTTACCTTATCCAATATCTTTTCCACGGCATAGAACTGATACGGGCGAAGCACCATCAGGCATTTATCACCCTCATGCAGCACAATGTATTTACCTATGATTTTTCCGAGCGTACATTTCTCAAAGAAGAAAGCAGCAAATTTATCCAATTCATTGAACGGCACATTGGCCGCGTCCGTCCAGTTGAACGTGAACTTATAACCGCTGTTCGGGTTGTTGGCAAAGTAACGGGTGTTTACACCATTGGAAATGACGAACAGTTGGATGTAGTCAAACAATCCGTGGAACGAAGTCTTATGGTAACGCTGTATTTGGTTGTACGCCTGTTTGAGTTCCACGCCCCGGCGTTTCAATTCAATCTGTACCAAAGGCAGACCATTTATAAGAATGGTCACATCGTAGCGACATTTCTTGCGACCTTCCACCGTGATTTGGTTGGAAACCTGAAATTCGTTCTGGCACCACTGTTGACGGTTTAGGAATTCCACCCAGATGCGTTTACCGTCCGCCGTGTCAAGCGGATAAAGGTCACGGAGCTTCTTAGCCTTTTCAAAACGTGTGCCTCCTTCAAGGTAGATGAGTATCTTGTCAAACTCCTCATCTGTAAACCCGGTACGGCCATGCTCTGCCAGCCGCTTACGGTTGTGTATCTCCAACTGCCGTTTGAAATTGGCTTGAAGATTGTCCTCCTCGGCAATTTGGACATATTCATAGTCCATTTGCTGGAGCGTGGCGATAAGTCCGGCTTCCAATGCCGCTTCACTTTGTATAGACATATTCCTATTTTGCCATTTATTCGTTACTCGTTTCCGTTCAGACTTCTGATAATCTCAATACCCAATGCGTTTTCTATTTTGCAGATGGTTTCCAACGACATGTTCTTTTTGCCTTTCAGTACTTTGGATATGTATTGCTGGGTGCAGTTCATTTTTTCGGCAAGCATTTGTTGCGTCAAGCCGAGTTCCGCCATCCGTTTTGACATAGCGGCGGCAATCAACTGCGAGTATTCCGTCCAATCCTTTTTATCCTGTTTTGCATCTGTTTCGTACCTTGCGGCTTTCAAAGCCCTACAAGGAATTTTGCCTGTCGTTGTATTCATTGAAAGATTACCTTATCTTGTCTGGATGCAAAGGTAATATAAATATTTGAGAAACACAACCATCAAGTTGTGTTTATAAGGAATGTTCTTATCTGAAAATATGGAACAAACCAAGTATATTGATGATAATAGTATTGTATTTTTTTCAACTTTTTCTAGGCAAAAATGCATTATGTAAAGATAAGCAATGTAATGAAGTCGTGTAATTATTGATGCGATTCGAACTTTGGCATCTTGTTATCACGACAGTTATGACTGTTTGTATGAACAGTATGTGCTTAATATTGTTAATTCCCTGGCTGAGAACTTCCATGCATTGTTTTTGTACAAAATAATTCCGTACCTTTGTTATTAATGTGCATGGCTATGATTATTTGTTTTCCTTTGTATTTCAATACTATAAAGGTGGAACAATTATAGTTGATTCTGATTATTTAAAAATTTAACTTATTAATTTCCGTTATTTATGAGTAAGTGTTTACTATGTCAGCAGCGTGAAGCAGATAAAACTGGCTCCCATATCATCCCTAGTTTTTTGATGAAACGTGTAAACGGAAACGGTAAACGAGATCATGAAATTGGCTTCAAGATAATACATGGTATTGTTGATACTTATTTTGGAAGAGATGTTTATGAAGAAAAGCGTAAGGATATAACAGACAATGAAGAAAAGTTTTATAGCAGAGAGAATTATGATGTTGTAGACCATATCCTTTGCAAAGATTGCGAAGTTTTTTTTGCTTCTTTAGAGAGTAAATATGCTCCTAGTCTAAATTTGCATTTTTCAGAAAATGCCACTACCAAGAATACAAAAATATCCCCCTCAGATGCTTTATTGTTTTGGTGTTCTTTAATTTGGAGAGCATCAGTAACAGGGCACTTAGGAAGCCGTTTGAGTCCAGATTTGGAAGAGAAACTACGACTTGCTTTAGTTTCCAATAGTATTGAAAATCTTCATATAAAATATGCTGTATTTAGATGCAAAGATTATTCCAAACAATCAGGGAATGGGACATTTGTAGGTATGGATATAAAAGCTAATAACGTGCTTATGTTTGTTGATGATTTCATGTTAGTAATGGTATTTGATATGAAAGAAGAAAAACATAAAACTGAGTTGTTTGAAATTGGTTTAGAACTGAAAAAAGAGAATTTAAACGATGGTAAAAGAGTGGAAGAAATATCTCCAATTCCTTATGCTGTATTTTCACAATTAACGAATACTATTATTCGTGTAATAATAAAGTCTATGCAATTATCTGAGAATTTTAAGGAATTGCACCGGGAAATATTTAATAAAGAATTGCCTGAAGAAATGTTGGATGAGATTTTAGAGATGATGCAAAATACAGGGAAATTAGGTGATAAATATACCGTTGAGCATTATGTTTATTGCTATAAGGAAATTCTTAAAAAATATGGGTTAATTATTGAAAATGAGGACAACACGTTTAGTATTGTTGATAAATAACCTGCTGGTGGCTATGTAATTTTATAAGTATGGTTAAGTATTCGATTATTATATATTTAGCTGAATTTGTATTAAATAATGTGCTCATCTATTTTAATCTTATGCTTTCCTGTCGTTGTTCTCAAATTTTTTCTGATTGTATCAAGGGTGGAATTGACAAACCATTCGCGAAATGTCTGCATAACGAATTGAGCCGTGACATCCCGGCTGATGTTGTATTGAAAAGCAATGTTCCAAGCGAAGTTCTTTAATGAGATTTGGGTAACGGCTGTACGCCGTTTGATGTGAATGTTTACATTAAGAGCTTGCTGATTGGTGACAAAGTATCGGACACATTCGCAGATTTGGAAGATTTCTTCTTCGCTAAAGTCAAACTGCCTGAATGTATTTCGGGTGTATTGCAATACGGCTTGTAGCTTTTCATCTTCTTCCCTTTCTTTTTGCTGGAGATATTGTTGCTCTTCATGCTGGTATTCATAATGGAATAACTCCATCCGTTTCATTTGGATGTTGTTGTCGACCGCAGACATAGCAGTGGCCAAAGTGCAATCAGCTTCAGTTTGTCGGTCAGATTGTGTAGGCTTATGATGGAATAAAGAAGCAAGGGATATGATATGTGCCGACAAAGAGAGGCATAAATGGTAAATGAGTTTTAGAGCAACATAACAAGCTACCATGACAAAAGGGAGAATGCTTAATTGTACGTCCAAAGCATCACTCACGGGGAATGATATTGTGGATGCCAGAAGCACCGTTATTACTTCTATTGCCCATGACTGGAATATATGTTGCTTTTGCTTCATAACTATTTTTATCTATGGTTGTTTTGCAAAGGTATAACGTATTTCCGTAAAAAACGAAAGTCAAAAATAAGCAGCAAAGAGGCAACAACTTCATTTTATGGCGTTTGTGCAAACAAAAGCATACCATCTGCAAAAACGGCTAACAAGTGATAAAGAAAATCGGGTAAAATTGCGATAGTTAAATAAATATAAATCTTTCTTTGGCCTATGTAAAGCCATGATTGTCATTATGGCTTCTGTACGTTACATATAAAACTATCCTTATTTGTACCATTAATATGTAAATGATTGATATTCATTATGTATTATATTTGAGGAAGTAAAATAAAAGTCTTAATTCTAAAGCAATAAAAAATGAAAAGGCGTGCTGTCCGAAGAGGATAGTGCGCCTTTTTTATATTATTATGCGATTTCTTTGATCCTGGCAAAGTGCATTACACTGCCTGGAATTGCTTCAATCATATTCCACACGATTTGCATTTGCTTTCGAGTTCCTAAATTCTTATATTCCCATTGATGGAGGGTGACACGTCCTAAATATACGTAGCCCATGGTGCGTGATTTATCTTCTGCAAAGTTTTTTTGTTCGCGGACAAATAATAACATCGTTTGCGTTTGATTGATGTATGCTTTCCCTTCATTAGACTCTGGTCTCACCCGATTTTGTGTGTCCCATTGAAATAAGTAGGGGGAAAGAGCTTTGTCATCATAATCAGTTGTAGAGCCTTCTTCACGGTTCTTAATGATATCGACAAACATAGCTTCCACTTGCAATGCTCTGTTGCGTTCTACCCCTTCGCGAGATGATGACTTTCTTTCAAGTGTAGAAGTCCCTATAGCTACTTGAATTTGAGCTTTCGTATATACTCCATGTAACTTTAATGGGAAATTGGGCAACATGGAATTATCCGGTTTCTCGTATGCTTTGCTGTTTTGGAGGAGCAATGTTATTACTTCTTTAAGTTCTGCGCAAAAATAAGAGTCTGTTGCAAGTTCATCCACCATCTTCTGAAGATGATTATAATACCCTGCATTTTCAAACAAGTCATAATAGAGCATCAACAGAAATTTTTGCTCGACTGGATTTAGTGTCTCCACATTCACTTTAAAACTTATCTCTGCCAGATACTTAATGAAACTTAGATAGCTATACGAATTTGTTGCTAACCATTTACGAAACACTGCTCGGTGTAGTTCAGCATTGAATCGGGATTGTTGCTGCTCAATGCCGGCTTCATACAGAATCTGATTCCATGTTTTTTCGTTATATAATTTACTTAAGGGAATCTGATATATTTTGATGAAATTAGTAAGTGTAAGCGGTACAGAATGATGCCTTTCAAAATTTTGAGCTAATGTAGTGATCTTTCGTGTCGTGAAACGTCTTATAGCTCCTTGTATGTTCTTCATAATGTACTCTTTAGCTTTGGATTCAAGGGTGATCTTGCATCCCAAAGGTAAATGTGGACAGTTACGTTCCATTTCTTCCTCTACACTCATGGAAGTTCGCCCAATTATGGCCCGCATGCGGTCTGTATAATTGAATTCTGTACGACAATTTCCTACATAGTCAAAAATGTCTACATGTGTTTTCCCTTCTGCCCTACGCAGGCCGCGTCCGAATTGTTGGATAAATACCGTGAGGCTCTCGGTGGGGCGAAGAAATAAAATAGTATCTATTTCAGGAATATCTACGCCTTCATTGAACATATCCACTACAAACAAGTAGTTTATCTCTTTATTCTTTAATCTCCTATATAGTGCAGTACGCATCTGTGCATTTTCGCTTGTGAGCACATCTGCTTTCAATCCACAGAGCGTGAATTTGGCTGCCATATATCGGGCATGTTCTTGGTCAACGCAAAAGCATAACGCTCTGACTTTATGGATATTGGAGGTTGTTAGATAAGTTTCTAATGATTTCAATATTACTCCTGTTCGTGCATCATTATATGTGTAAATACGTGATAATTCCGATGCTACATATTGTCCTCTGTTCCAGGTCACTTCGGTATAGTCCACAGAATCCGTGATCCCATAATAATGGAATGGAGCTAATAATCCCTTATTCAGGGCATCGTCCAGCCGGATTTCAGCCGATATAGTTCCATCAAAGTCTTGGGTGATATCATAACCATCCATTCGTTCGGGTGTGGCAGTCAATCCTAACAATATCTTTGGCTTGAAATATTCAATGATTTTCCGATAAGATCCTGCGGCAACGTGATGTACTTCGTCGATGATAATATAGTCATAATAGTCTTTTGGTAAGTGTAAATCATCCAAGCGATTATTTAGTGTGTCCTTAGAAGCAAACACATGCTCATAGTTGTTTGGCTCATTGCCTCCATACCATTTCTCCCCAAAATTGTAGTCACAAAGCACTTGTTGGAATGTCCGCATGCTTTGTCTGAGGATTTCTTCACGATGGGCCACAAATAACAAGCGCGCCCGTTCGTGGCTATTAGCAAAAGCCTTATAATCACTTGCTGCCATAACGGTTTTACCTGTACCGGTTGCGGCTATTACAAGATTTCGCCAGTGTCCTCTTACTTCGCGCTCCATTTGCAGTTGTTCCAATATCTCTTGTTGGTAGTCAAATGGGCGTATCAATTGGAGTGCATTAAAATTAATTTCGGCATCAGAATTTTCGTCAAGTGCAGTTTTTAATCGAATGTCATCTTCACCGTTTACAAAAGTCTCATACCCTTCTGCCCACCATGCAGCATCAAAAGCTCCCATGATAGTTTTCATCATGCGAGGTTGCTCTATTTGTGTCACTTTAATGTTCCATTCAGCTCCCGTATCAAGGGCCTGTTCGGACATGTTGGATGATCCGATATAGGCTGTGTTGAAACCTGTTTCACGCAGAAAAATATAAGCCTTTGCATGTAGACGTTCTGATGTTTCATCATAAGTGATTTTGATTTCGGTATTTTTAAGGCATGCCAGTTGCTTGATTGCTTCAAAATCGGTAGCTTTCATATAAGTAGTTGTGATTACCTTTAGCAAGCCCCCTCTGTTGGTAAATTCCGTTAGTTGGGGTCGTAGCAATGCAAGCCCTCGCTTTTTGATGAATGATACCATCAGACGGATTTCGTTGGCCGAGCCTATTTCTTTTTGTAATTCGGTATATAGTTTGATGCCTTTTCCCGTAAATAGTGCACCATTCACAAGCCCCTTAATAGGCATGATTTCTTTCAACCTTTTGGATAGATTGGGATAATCAGATTGAGTTTTGTCGATAACTGCTGTTAGGATTTTGGCTTGTGCTGATACTAAGTTTCCTGATTCTAAATGGAAATCTTTTACCAGTTTGTCAATAATGGAATTGGCTAAATCAATGCTTTTCTTTAAGACATCTGCTTTAGAACTCTCTTCATCCTCTTCTATATCCGTAGTTGTATTAGCTATGTCTATAAGCATTTGTTCGAAAATACCGCTTAGGTACATAGAGAGTAGTTTGGCCACTTCATTCTTTTCTATGGTTCGTTCTCCTATATAGAAACGAGTTGGGTCAATGGAAGAAATTTTCTTTTCAAATAATTGATTAATAATTTGCTCGTATATGCCTATTTTCATTGGTATTTTCTTCTGTTATGGTTTTACGATGATGCGCCAATAGCCGTCATGATTTGCACTTTCTCTGATAAAGCATCTCTTTGACGTTTATCTGCATGATTTTCTCGTTGTTGTAGAGGAAACAATGTCTCAATATCATTTACAAACATACGGAAAAAAGTTCATTCTTGTTCAGCTGAAACGAATAAAAACGGATTTGGAAACAAAATTCTCCATGAAAACATACCTCAAAAGACCAATTATGAAATGATTTGCCCTTATATGCAACTCCTCTTTTGTATTTGTGATTAATCATATCTCATTGAATAGTGGCAAAGAAATTTGAAATACGGAACAGCACAGCGGAGTTTCTTACCTTCATCGCCGAAGTATAGATTAAAAGTTTTTATACTTAGGGTTCTTACTTGTTGATGTCTCAGGTTCCGTCATAACGAGCATACCGGCTTCTAACATGGGATTCAGATAAGTTTTCATAAGATTCTTCCTGTTGTTTAAGTCTAAATAATCAAGTATTTCAGACGTCGTTTTTGGGTCTTTGTAGAACTCAAGGATTTGCTTCATTCTCACATCTTTCTTGTAGGGTTTTCTTGTAGGGTTTTCTTGTGGGGTTTTCTTATGGGGTTTTCTTGTGGGAGCATCCTCATCGGGTTTCCTTATGAGCATGGTCAGCACCACGTAGTTCAGACGTGTTTTCTCGGTCACAATAGGTGTAGGCCATCCCAAATACCGCCAACCTGTTTGGGTTATCCGTGACAATCCGCTCCCTGTAATCCACAAAGAAACGTGGGTTGCCCGAACTTTTGCTGTTGTCTCCGAATTTTTTCACCGAAGATTTTTGCAAATCACCGAAGGTTTACACCGAACTTTTTCTCCGAACTTTCTTTGTTTACAGGGTACTTTTTGAGTGTACTTTCATCGCTTACAGGGTACTTTTTTGAGGGTACTTTTTGAGGGTACTTTGTCTTAGGGGGTACTTGAGGGGTACTTGAGGGGTGCTTGATTTTCTCGTTATTATATGGGGTATAATAAACCTATGTCGCAGACAAAGTTAGTGATAATATCGAAGAAGCTGTTAAAACCTTTGTTGTCTTTTGTTTTTAGGTGATTGTTTTGTTCTATAAAGCAATTTTTTTATAAAAAGGCAACTACTGAGAAAAATTCGGTTGTTCAAGAATAAATAGTAGTTGTTTCCAAAATGGAAATAGCTTCCCGATGCTAACACTTTAATCTCTCCTACCACCCCGGCCTAAAGGCCACTCCTCCTCCTAAGAGGAGGGGAGCTTGAATACTCCCCTGCATTTTGACACACGCTTTTTGGAGCGGATGATGGTTATTTGTATTTTCCCAGCATATTATTAACTGTCTTGTCAAAGTTGGGATCGATGCGTTGTGTACGATTGAATATGTCGTACTCACTTTCAGTCTTTGCTTTTGCTGCGCCGAGGATGGAAAGCAGTACCGGATAATGCCGGGCGCATTGCGGCTGAGTTCGCCAAGCAATTAGTTTAGCCCCGCAATCAGAATAATCACCCAGACAATCACAATGGCCCAGTCACCTATTTTCCCTTTTAGCAGCATGGTCAGCGGCCAGAGAAAATCCCAATTGCTGATGAAGCACATGAAAATGTAAATAATAATGGCTAATGTAAGCATGGTATATGAATTTAGGTTGAAAACTAAAATCCCCGTAACTCGTGAGAGTTACAGGGATTTCAATATGTTGTAATTGCTTTAATTACTTGTTCAAAGCCTGAGCCACGTCAACGGCGCAAGCCACGGTGCAACCTACCATCGGGTTGTTGCCGATGCCCAGGAAGCCCATCATTTCTACGTGAGCGGGAACGGAGGAAGAACCTGCGAACTGAGCGTCGCTGTGCATGCGGCCCATCGTGTCCGTCATACCGTAGGAAGCGGGACCTGCGGCCATGTTGTCCGGGTGCAGGGTGCGGCCCGTACCACCACCGCTGGCTACTGAGAAGTAGGGCTTGCCGGCCAGTACGCGTTCTTTCTTGTACGTACCTGCCACGGGGTGCTGGAAGCGGGTGGGGTTGGTAGAGTTACCCGTGATGGATACGTCTACGCCTTCCTTCCACATGATGGCTACGCCTTCGCGAACGTCGTCGGCACCGTAGCATTTCACTTTGGCGCGGGGACCGTCGCTGTATGCGATTTCCTTCACTACTTTCAGTTCGCCTGTGTAGTAATCGAACTGAGTCTGAACGTATGTGAAGCCGTTGATGCGGGAGATGATCATGGCGGCGTCCTTGCCCAAACCGTTCAGAATACAACGCAGAGGCTCTTTACGAACCTTGTCGGCCTTGGCGGCAATCTTGATGGCGCCTTCAGCGGCTGCGAAAGACTCGTGGCCGGCCAGGAAAGCGAAGCACTTCGTTTCTTCGCTCAGCAGGCGGGCGGCCAGGTTACCGTGACCCAGACCTACCTTACGGTCGTCGGCCACAGAGCCGGGGATGCAGAATGCCTGCAGACCGATACCGATGGCTTCGGCGGCTTCGGCAGCTGTCTTCACGCCTTTCTTCAGGGCGATGGCGCAACCTACCACGTAAGCCCACTTTGCGTTTTCGAAGCAGATGGGCTGCGTCTCTTCGCATGTCTTGTAAGGATCGAGTCCGTATGATTCACAGATTTGGTTAGCCTCTTCAATGTCTTTGATACCGTTTTCGTTCAGAGCGGCAAGAATTTGCTTGATACGACGGTCCTGGCTTTCAAATTTCACTTCTCTAATCATATTTTCTTCCTCCTTATTCTTTACGTGGGTCAATGTATTTAACTGCACCGGCCTCTTTGCTGAAGCGTCCGTAAGTACCGGTTACCTTCTTCAGAGCTTCGTTGGCGTCCGTGCCCTTCTTGATTTCGTCCATGAACTTGCCCAGGTGAACGAATTCATAGCCGCAAACCTGATCGTCCTTGTCCAGAGCGATGGTCTTGATGTAGCCTTCGGCCATTTCCAGATAGCGGGTACCCTTGGCCAGCGTGCCATACAGTGTACCTACCTGGCTGCGCAGACCCTTGCCGAGGTCTTCCAGTCCGGCACCGATCATCAAGCCGCCTTCGGAGAAAGCAGATTGCGTACGACCGTAAACGATTTGCAGGAAGAGTTCGCGCATGGCCGTGTTGATGGCGTCGCAAACGAGGTCCGTGTTCAGGGCTTCGAGGATGGTCTTGCCCGGCAGGATTTCAGAAGCCATGGCGGCGGAGTGAGTCATACCGGAGCAGCCGATAGTCTCCACCAGAGCCTCCTGGATAATGCCTTCCTTTACGTTGAGGGTTAATTTACAAGCACCCTGTTGGGGGGCACACCATCCGATGCCGTGCGTCAGGCCGGAGATGTCAACGATTTCTTTAGCTTTTACCCATTTACCTTCTTCGGGAATAGGAGCCGGTCCGTGGTTGGGACCCTTCTTTACAACACACATGTGTTCCACTTCGTGTGAATAAGTCATAATTAGCTCTTTTTAGATTAGTTATACTTAAAAACGTAGTTCCACTCTTGTAAAACTGACGCAAAGGTAACCGTTTTCTTTCATCTGACCAACCTTCCAAATTGACTTTTTTATTAAAAATAAGTAACGGGGGTATCTGTGTTTGCGTATTGCTATGTGGACTTTGCAATACGCGTTCCTAAAGTGCCACTTTACGTTCCTAAAGTGCCACTTTACGATGCTAAAGTGCCACTTTACTGACACTAACATGCCTGTCTGTGTCATGTAAGTACGCTCTGAATGAATGTAGCTGATTACCAATCGGTTGCTCTTCTCCGAAAACAAGCTTTGCCAAACTTTGACCCCTATTTTCCAACTTTCCCTTTCCGCGCGTACGCGACCTGAGTGTTAAGGTTAAATTAACATTAACCATTGCCTCGCATAAGCGCGCGTAAAGCAAAAGTGCGCAAATAGGGGTCAAAGTTTGGCAAGCTTCTGGCAACTGGCTGGTTTTCAATGGATTTATTTTTTGTCTTGTTTTCGTGAAATGTCTCTCTAAAGATTTTCAAGCGGAAGTTTCGTGCGTTCTCGTTTTATTTTATAGCTTTGCGCCCGAATTGATACAGCTTGAGTGTATGATAGAAATTAAAGACGACGCATTGCGGCAGGCCGCCGCCGAAGGCATGGACGCCTTCATCCGGGTGTTCACCGACGCCTATCTGGAGGCGTTGGGCGGTGGGCTCACGGCGGAAAACATGACCTTGCTCATGGGCGAGCAGCATAGCCTGTTGGCCTATGTATTCTTCCGCGACGAGGTGATGGAGGGTGGTTTCTGCCAGCTGGTGCAGAACGGCTACGGAGGATACATCTTCGACAATCCCTTTGCCAAGTCCATGCGCCTCTGGGGGCTTGGCGAGCTGTGTAAGCTGATTTACGCTGCCAAGAAGATTTACGACGCGAACCGCGCCGACCTGGAGCGGGAGCGCACGGACGAGGAATTCATGGCCATGTACGAGCAGTACGAGGCGTTCGACGACCTGGAAGACGAATTTCTGGAGAAGGAAGAAATGTTCACGGCACAGGTGGCCGAGTATGTGGACGAGCATCTGGAACTTTTCGCCAAGGTCGTATAGAGAGAACGCCTGGCAATCCTTGGCTTAACCCGTGGTTGCGCGGTGCTTTTCCCTTGTCTGCACGATGCTTATTCCTTGTCGTTACGATGCTTGCTTTCCGGAGAGAGATTGCAGGCGGAATAAAAACCGGGTCTGAATAAACGTTAAAAATCGGATGGAGGTGCAGTATTTGGGCGTGCTTGCCATTTTTGTCTTAAAAACAATAAAAAAACAGGGCGGGTAGTAGGCTACTCGCTTCAATATGCCTAATTTTGCAAAACTTAATATCAACAACTGAAAAATGAAACAGATTAAAACTTTGATGGTAGCTGCCCTGACACTGCTGATGGGCGTAACGATGACTTCTTGTTTGAACTCGGAAGGTGGAGAAACCTTATATGACGGATATTTCCTGGCGAAAGTCGTGTCTGGTAGCGCGCTTGGAGGGACTTCCTTCCAGGATGCGGGAGGCAATACGTTTAATGCCAGCTATGAATCAGTAATGCAGGTTCAGGCTAACGGACTCAATTTGTCTGAACTGGAGATGGCCTTCATCTACTTCAAGTGGGCAGTGGATGAGAGCGGCAATGTGCTGACTCCCCCCAACGAAGAGGCGACGACTCCGCAGACATACGAGATTGATCTGGTTGCCGTTCAGGAGGTTTCCGTAGAAGACGCTGAAAGAATGGAAACCATGGCGGATTTTGAGAGCAGCGAATATGAGACGGCTTCTCTCTCGCTTACCAACCTGACCGGATTGGTGGGAAATTCGGTTAAGTTCGATTTTTACGGTGACGATGAGACGCTCTACATGTATGTGCAGTGGCTCCTGACGAACGGAACGGAAGAGTTTAAGAAGCATAAAATCCGCCTGGTCTATGTCAATGAGGAAATAACCCCGGATTCCAAGGAGCTGAAATTCTACCTGTGTCACGACAAAGGCGATGACGACGGTCTGAATGCCGTTTATGGCAACTGGTATTGCTTCCGCGTTCAGAATGCGTTGGCCACATTCAGAAGCGTCACTGGGAAAGATCCCGCTATGATAAAGTTGTCTTTGTATGAAGACTCCGGCACGACCGGCGTGTTGCCCTCCAGCCGCACGGATTACACCCTTAATAACAATTGACATTGAATTATAAAGAACTGCTCAATAGAACGTTGAGACTGATTTCCTCCCCGGCGCAAGCCTGGGAGGAAATTCGTTTGGAAGAGGATAGGCGAGGCGTCTTCACGGCTTTCGTCTATCCTATGATTGGTTTATGCGGCTTGTCCGTCTTCATCGGTTCGCTGATGGTGTTGGGGTGGAGTGGGCCACAGAGCTTCCAGATTGCCATGACGAAGTGCTGCGCGGTGGCGGTGGCCCTGTTCGGCGGATATTTCCTGGCGGCCTATCTTGTCAATCTGGCGGCCGTCCGTTTCTTCCGCATGGCGGATGACCTGCCGTTGCTCCAGCAGTTTGCCGGCTATGCGATGGTGGTGATTTTCCTGCTCCGCATTGTGCTGGGCATTCTGCCCGATTTCCAGATTATCGCCATGCTGTTGCAGTTCTATACGGTCTATATCGTGTGGGAGGGCTGCGTGAGGGTGTTCCGGATGGCGGAGGCCTATCGCCTGCGCTTCACCCTGCTGACTTCCGTCTTGCTGATAGCCTGCCCCATGCTGATCGAGTGGATATTCAACAGGCTGACCGTCATACTCAACTGATTTTTTTATTACCGATTTATCCATTGCCGAAATGAAGCAGGCTCCTGTAAATATAAAGAATAAACGCGCCACGTTCGACTATGAACTAATAGACACCTATACGGCAGGCATCGTGCTGACGGGCACGGAGATCAAGTCCATCCGTCAGGGGAAAGCCAGCCTGGTGGATACGTTCTGTTATTTTGTCAACGGCGAGTTGTGGGTGAAGAACATGCACGTGGCCGAATATTTCTACGGCTCGTACAACAACCACAACGCCCGCCGCGAGCGCAAGCTGCTGCTCACCCGCAAGGAGCTGGAGAAGCTGGAACGCACGTCCAGAGACCCCGGCTTCACCATTGTGCCCGTCCGCCTTTTCATCAACGAGAAGGGGCTGGCCAAGCTCGTGGTGGCCCTGGCCAAGGGTAAAAAGCAATACGACAAGCGCGAGGCCCTGAAGGAGAAGGCCGACAAGCGCGATATGGACCGCATGTTCAAACGATAATGCAGATGTTATGAGACTGGAAGACTTGGTGCGGCAGCGCATCCTTATCCTGGACGGTGCAATGGGCACCATGATTCAGCAATACGGCCTGACGGAGGCTGACTTTCGCGGGGAGTATTTCAACGATGTTCCGGGGCAGCTGAAGGGAAACAACGATGTGTTGTGCCTCACGCGCCCCGATGTCGTCTCGGACATCCATCGCAAGTATCTTGCCGCCGGTGCCGACATCATTGAAACCAACTCCTTCAACGCCACGCGCGTCAGTCAGGCCGACTATCACCTGGAGCGCTACGTGTATGACATCAATCTGGCCGCCGCCCGCCTGGCCCGTCAGGCGGCCGATGCCTTCTCGACGGTGGAGAAACCCCGCTTCGTGGCCGGCTCCGTAGGTCCCACCAACAAGACCTGCTCCATGAGTCCGGACGTGAGCAATCCCGCCTTCCGCGCCTTGACGTTCGACGCCCTGGCCGATGACTACCACGAGCAGATGACCGCCCTGCTGGAGGGTGGGGTAGACGCCCTGCTTATAGAGACCATCTTCGACACCCTCAACGCCAAGGCCGCCCTTTATGCGGCGGAGGTGGCGATGGACAAGGCAGGCCGGCGGGTGCCGCTGATGCTTTCCGTCACCGTCTCCGATACGTCCGGCCGCACTTTGTCCGGTCAGACGCTGGACGCCTTCCTGGCTTCCGTGCAGCGTGCCGATCTCTTCTCCGTGGGCTTGAACTGCTCGTTCGGTGCCCGCCAACTGAAGCCCTTCCTGGAGCAGCTGGCCGCACGTGCCCCTTATTACATCAGCGCTTATCCCAACGCCGGGCTGCCCAACAGCCTGGGTCAGTACGACCAGACGCCCGACGACATGGCCCGCGAGGTAAGTGAATACGTGCGCGAAGGCCTGGTGAACATCATCGGTGGTTGTTGCGGCACGACCGATGAATATATCGCCCGCTTCCCCGCTTTGGTGGAGGGCGCGGTGCCCCATACACCGGCTCCCATGCCGGAAAACCTTTGGCTCTCCGGCCTCGAACTGCTGGAGGTGAAGCCCGAGAACAATTTCGTCAACGTGGGCGAGCGTTGCAACGTGGCCGGTTCGCGCAAGTTCCTGCGGCTGATTAATGAAAAGAACTACGAGGAAGCCCTCGGCATCGCCCGTCGGCAGGTGGAGGACGGGGCGCAGGTCATCGACATCAACATGGACGACGGCCTGCTGGACGCCCAAAGCGAGATGGTGACCTTCCTCAACCTGATAGCCTCCGAGCCCGAGATAGCCCGCGTGCCGGTGATGATCGACTCCTCGAAGTGGAGGGTCATCATGGCCGGACTGAAGTGCGTGCAGGGCAAGGCCATTGTCAACTCCATCTCGTTGAAGGAGGGAGAAGCCAAGTTTTTGGAGCATGCCTGCCTGGTGCGCCGCCTGGGCGCCGCCGTGGTGGTGATGGCTTTCGACGAGCAAGGGCAGGCCGACACCTACGAACGCCGCATCGCCGTCTGTCAGCGTGCCTATCGCCTGTTGGTCGACAAGGCCGGTTTCCGTCCGTCGGACATCATTTTCGACCCCAATGTGCTGGCCGTGGCCACGGGGATGGAGGAACACGACAATTATGCGGTCGACTTCATCCGCGCCACCGCCTGGATACGGCGCAACCTGCCCGGAGCACACGTCAGCGGCGGAGTAAGCAACCTGTCGTTCTCCTTCCGTGGAAATAACTACATCCGCGAAGCCATGCATGCCGTCTTCCTATACCATGCCATTCGCGCGGGCATGGACATGGGCATTGTCAACCCCGCTTCGTCCGTGCTCTACACCGATATTCCCGCCGACGTGCTGGAGCGTATCGAGGACGTGGTGCTGAACCGTCGCCCCGATGCCGGCGAACGTCTCATCGAGATGGCCGAACGTCTGAAGGCTGAAAAAGAGGCGGAGAAAAATGCCGGCGCGCCTTCGGTTTCCTCAAGTCCGGAATGGAGGAAAGGCACGCTGGAGGAACGCCTGACCTATGCGCTGACCAAGGGGATTGCCGACTACCTGGAGGAAGACTTGGCCGAGGCTTTGGAACGCTATCCCAAGGCCGTGGACATCATTGAAGGGCCGCTGATGGCAGGCATGAACCATGTGGGCAACCTCTTTGGCGCGGGCAAGATGTTCCTGCCTCAGGTGGTGAAGACCGCGCGCACCATGAAGAAAGCTGTAGCCATCCTGCAACCGGCCATCGAGGCCGAAAAGCCCGAAGGCATGGCTTCGGCCGGGCGTGTGTTGCTGGCCACGGTGAAGGGCGACGTGCACGACATCGGCAAGAATATCGTTTCCGTGGTGATGGCCTGCAACGGCTACGAAGTCATCGACCTGGGAGTGATGGTGCCTGCCGAGACCATCGTTCAGCGTGCCGTGGCCGAGAAGGTGGACATGATAGGCCTGAGCGGCCTGATTACTCCTTCGCTCGACGAGATGGTGCATGTAGCGGCGGAACTGGAAAAGGCAGGGCTGGACATCCCGCTGCTGATTGGTGGCGCTACGACTTCGGCGCTCCACACGGCACTGAAGATCGTCCCCGTCTATCATGCGCCGGTGGTCCATCTGAAAGACGCCTCGCAGAACGCCGCGGTGGCTGCCCGCCTGATGAATCCTCGTCAGCGGAAAATCTTTGTTCAGGAGCTGGACGCCTCGTATAAAGCCTTGCTGGCCCGCAACGAGGCGTGCCAAGTGACGGTTGTCCCCTTGGAAGAGGCGCGCAAGAACCGGCTCGACCTGTTCGGCGGCTGATTTCAGTTCACGGCTTTATCTTCTTTTTGTACAGTTCAAACCGTCTGGTGATGTCGCGCACAAAGTTGTAGGTCTCCGTGCCGCGGAAGTAGCCAAACTTGCAGACGGAGTCGGTAAAATATTCCTCATTGGCTTTCAGCAGGATGAACTTCTCCACGTTGTCTTTCCAGACGTGTTTGTTCTTTCCGTATTTCTCGGCCAGGGCCATTGCGTCCAGCACATGTCCGATGCCCGAGTTGTAGGAAGCCAGGACGAAGTTTATACGCTCCTGTTCCGGCAGGTATCTGAAGCTTCGGGCTGTCTGTCCGATGTATTTCACGGCGGCTTTTACGCTTTCTTCGGCATTGTGTTCCTTACCGGCGGGCATTCCCATGGCGCGGGCGGTGGACGGCATCAGCTGCATTAGGCCGCGGGCGCCGGCCCAAGACACGGCGGTGGTGTCGAAGTTGGATTCCGTATAGGCCAGTGAGGCCAGCAGGCGCCAGTCCCAGCCGATTTCCTTGGCATATTTCTTGAACAGATGGTCGTAATGGGAGATTTTTCCTTCGCGCAGGGAGAGGATGGGCGTGTGGGGTGTGGCCTTGCTTATCTCGAAGTATCGCTTCATGCTGGCCGTATATTCGGGCGAGGCCGCATTGGCCTGTTGCCATTCGTCAATGGCGCGTGCCAGTTCGGGACAGTCCCGGCGGACGGCCCACGACGAACGCTGGTCGAAGCTGATGGCCAAGCTGATGTTCAGGTTAGGGTAGTAGGTGCGGTTCAGCCGGGCGATGTCATTGTCTGCCACGGTATAAGGGATTTCCCCGTGCGCTACTTGCGCGATGAGGTCTTCACCGCTTACACTGTCGCCTCTGACCACATGGATGCGGATGCCGCCGCCCAGTTCCTTGTCCAGGTTGACCAGCCGTTCGTGATATTTGCCGGGTTTCACGTACACGTCTTTCCCGATGAGTTCGGTAACGTCCTTCAGCGGTTTTTCCCGTCTGCCGTTGCGTTGCACGATGACCTGGTGGGTGATGACATCCTCGCCGCAGTAGAGCAGGCTGTCCTTCCATTCTTTGGTGACGGGTAGGGTATAAGCTATCAGGTCTCCTTCGCCGGCTTGCAACTTCCGGATGAGGTCACGGGCGTTGCGGGCTACCTTCACCTTCAGTTTCACGCCCAGACTCTTGGCAAACTGTTCGCTCAGTTCGTATTGGAAACCCATGTCCTGTCCGCGGTAGATGAAATAGGACGTGGAGCTGTAAAGGGTGAGCACCACCAGCTCGCCGCTGTCCTTGATTTGTGGCAGGTCGTGCGCCTGTACTTCGTTGGTCACCTGGCGGTCCGCCCGGTTGCCCCGGCAGCCGATGACGGCCGACAGGAGTAGCAGAGCCATGCCGATGATACTTGCCAGCCGGTGGCTTTTCTTTCTTTTCCCTTTGCTATTCATTGTCGTGGATGTGTCGCTTGATGTACATGGTCAGGATGTCGATGGCCACCTGATTGTTTCCGCCTTCGGGCACGATGAGGTCGGCATAGCGTTTGCAAGGCTCGATGAACTGTTGGTGCATGGGCTTCAGCACGCGGGTATAGCGTTCCATGACCGCCTCGGCGGTGCGTCCGCGCTCCACCACGTCACGCTGGATGACGCGGATGAGCCGCTCGTCGGGATCGGCGTCCACAAAGACTTTTAGGTCCATCATGTTGCGCAGTTTCTTGTCACACAGGGCCAGGATGCCTTCGATGATGATGACGTTGCGAGGCTCGATGTGAATGGTTTCGGGCAGGCGCGAGCAGGTCAGGTAGGAGTAAGTGGGCTGTTCGATGCTTTTTCCTTCGCGCAGCATGGACACGTGCTTGGACAAAAGGCTCCATTCGAAGGCGTCGGGGTGGTCGAAGTTGATGTTCTGCTTTTCCTCCTCCGGCACGTGGCTGCTGTCCTTGTAGTAGGAGTCTTGAGGCAACAATACGACTTCACCTGCAGGCAGGCTTTCAATGATTTTCTTTACGACGGTGGTCTTTCCCGAGCCCGTACCGCCGGCTATTCCGATTATTAACATCCGTTTAAATGTATTTCTGAAACAAATCAAGTATTTTTGCATCCGCTATAGTGGCTGCACATTTGTATGCAAATATAAGATAAATCATTAAAATAACAAAGTTATGGTGAAACACATTGTTTTGTTCAAGTTGAAAGACGACGCTTCGGCCGATGCCAGACTGGCGGCCATGCATGCTTTTAAGGATGCCATCGAGGCACTTCCCGCCAAAATCCCTTTTATCCGCAAGATTGAAGTGGGGCTGAACATCAATCCGGGCGAGACTTGGAGCATCGCCCTCTACAGTGAGTTCGACACGCTTGACGACGTGAAGCGTTATGCCACGCATCCCGATCACGTGGCCGCCGGCAAGTTGTTGGCCGAGGTCCGGGAAAGCCGTGCCTGCGTTGACTATGAATTGTGATTGAAACCCCGAAAAACATTTTGCAGATGAAAAAAATATTGTTTCCGCTGATTGTTTCTTTCTTGACCTTAGCCGCGTATGCCCAGATACAGGAACCGGTGAAGTTCAAGACCGAGTTGAAAAATATATCCGCCATCGAGGTGGAAATCGTGTTCACCGGTTCCATAGAGCCGGGGTGGCACGTCTATTCCACCGACTTGGGCGACGGAGGCCCCATTTCGGCTACGTTCAACACCGATAAGCTGACGGGTGCCGAGCTGTCGGGCAAGCTCCGGCCCGTGGGCAAGGAAGTGGCCTCGTTCGACAAGCTCTTCGAGATGGACGTGCGTTACTTTGAACACACGGCTCAGTTTGTGCAAAAACTGCGGCTCACGGGTGGAGCCTATGAGATAACGGGCTATCTGGAGTATGGCGCCTGCAACGACGAGAACTGCCTGCCGCCTACACAGGTGGAGTTCAGCTTCTCCGGCAAGGCCGAGGGAGCTCCTGCCGCTTTGCCGTCAGAGGTACGGCCGGACACTCCGTCTGAGGCGCAAACCGACGTGACACCTTCCGCCGGCATCATCGGCGGTGCCGACGGGCCTACGTCCGTAGTGGTGGCCGACAACGACTTGTGGAGTCCCGTCATCGACGAGCTGAACGCCTTTGGCGAGACCGTGTCGCAGCGCGACCTGTCTTGGCTCTATGTTTTCGGCATGGGCTTCATCGGAGGTCTGTTGGCATTGTTCACACCGTGCGTGTGGCCCATCATCCCCATGACCGTGAGCTTCTTCTTGAAACGGAGCAAAGACAAGAAGAAAGGCATTCGTGACGCCTGGACGTATGGCGCCTCCATCGTGGTCATCTACGTCACGCTGGGACTGGTCATCACGGCCATCTTTGGCGCCAGCGCGCTGAACGCCCTTTCCACCAACGCCGTGTTCAACATCTTCTTCTGCCTGCTGCTGGTGGTGTTCGCGGCTTCCTTCTTCGGAGCCTTCGAGATTACGCTGCCCGCTAAGTGGAGCAATGCGGTGGACAGCAAGGCCGAGCGGACCACGGGACTTATCAGCATTTTCCTGATGGCCTTCACGCTTTCGTTGGTCAGCTTCTCGTGTACGGGTCCCATTATCGGTTTCCTGTTGGTGGAAGTATCTACCACGGGCAGCATCGTAGGTCCGGCTCTTGGTATGCTTGGCTTTGCCATTGCCTTGGCTTTGCCTTTCACACTCTTTGCCCTCTTCCCCTCGTGGCTGAAGTCCATGCCCAAGTCGGGCGGCTGGATGAACGTTGTCAAGGTGACGCTGGGTTTCCTCGAACTGGCCTTTGCGCTGAAGTTCCTTTCCGTGGCCGACCTGGCATACGGCTGGCGCATCCTCGACCGCGAGACTTTCCTTGCCTTGTGGATTGTGCTTTTCGCCCTGTTGGGCTTCTATCTCTTGGGCAAAATCAAATTTCCCCACGATGATGATAACACCAAAGTCAGCGTACCCCGCTTCTTCCTGGCGCTGGCCTCACTGGCTTTTGCCGTCTACATGGTGCCCGGCCTGTGGGGCGCTCCGCTGAAGGCGGTCAGTGCCTTCGCTCCGCCCATGCAGACCCAGGATTTCAATCTGTATGACAACGAGGTACACGCTAAGTTCGACGACTATGATGCCGGCATGAAGTATGCCCGCGAGCACGGCAAGCCCGTGATGCTGGACTTCACCGGCTACGGCTGCGTCAACTGCCGCAAGATGGAGCTGGCCGTCTGGACAGACTCCAAGGTGAGCGACCTCATCAACAACGACTACGTGCTCATCACCCTCTACGTGGACAACAAGACCCGCCTGCCCGAACCGGTCAAGGTGACGGAGAACGGCAAGGAGCGCACCCTCCGCACCGTGGGTGACAAGTGGAGCTACTTGCAGCGCGTCAAGTTCGGCGCCAACGCCCAGCCTTTCTATGTGCTGATAGACAACGAGGGCAAGCCGCTCAACAAGTCCTATTCCTACGACGAGGACATCGACAAGTACGTCGACTTCTTGCAGACAGGACTGGAGAATTATAATAATAGGTGAATGAAAATTTAGTTGTATTAGTTGTACTTTTTCTTTCGCATCAAGGCAAAAGAAAAGTACATAATCGGACAAGAAGAAAAAGTACACGAAACGATAAATTAGTAATACGTTATGGAATCCAATCCCGAACTGGAGCTGGCATGGCAACTGGTGGAATACACCGGCGTGAACGTTTTCCTCACCGGAAAGGCAGGCAGCGGAAAGACGACCTTTCTGCGAAGCCTTCGTGAACGCTCCACCAAGCGCATGGTCGTGCTGGCGCCTACGGGCGTGGCAGCTATGAATGCGGGCGGTGTCACCATTCATTCCTTCTTCCAGTTGCCTTTCGCTCCTTTCGTGCCCGAATCCCATTTCGGCGGCGAAGCCAAGTATCAGTATCGCTTCGGCAAGGAGAAGGTGAATATTCTGCGAAGCATTGACCTGCTGGTGATGGACGAAATCAGTATGGTGCGTGCCGACCTGCTTGATGCCGTGGACGATGTCCTGCGCAGGTATCGCGACCGCCACAAGCCTTTCGGCGGTGTCCAGCTGCTTATGATCGGCGATTTGCAACAGCTTTCGCCCGTTGTCAAGGAGCAGGACCAGCAATTGCTGTCGCCCTACTACGACCATTTTTATTTCTTCGGCAGCCATGCGTTGCAGCAGGCCGGTTACGTGACGGTGGAGCTGACCAAAGTCTATAGGCAGAGCAATGCCGAGTTTCTGGATCTGCTGAACTGTGTCCGCGACAATCGTGTGGACGACTCGGTGCTCCGCCGCCTGAACCGCCGCTGCCTGCCCGACTTTGCCGCCGAGCAGCCTCGCGGTTACATCTATCTCACGACCCACAACCAAAAAGCCAATGACCTGAACGCCGCCCGCTTGGAACAGTTGGCAGGCGAGGCCTGTGTTTTCCGTGCCGAGAGCGAGGGGGACTTTCCTGTCTACATGTATCCCACGGAGGAAGAACTGGTGTTGAAGGCGGGTGCTCAAGTCATGTTTGTCAAGAATGACATTTCGGGGCAGCACCGTTACTACAACGGCATGTTGGGGCGCGTCACGTCGCTTTCCGCCACCGGCTTCGTGGAAGTGGAGACTGAAGACGGGCAGCAGATAGCCGTTGAGCGTGAAGAGTGGGCCAACTGCAAATACTCCCTCGACCCCGAAACCAAAGAAATCACGGAGACTGTCCTTGGTACCTTCCGGCAATATCCCCTGCGACTGGCCTGGGCCATCACCATCCACAAGAGCCAGGGACTGACGTTTGACAAAGCCATCATCGATGTCCGCGAGGCCTTTGCGCCCGGACAGGCATACGTAGCTCTGAGCCGTTGTCGCAGCCTGGAGGGATTGGTGCTGAGCGCGCCCGTCCCGGCCTCGTCCATTATCTCCGACCGCATTGTCACCGATTTCGTCGGTCGCATTCCGGAGCAGATACCCGACGCCGGTCGCATGGCCGCCCTTCAACGGGCATATTTTGAAGATCAGGTAACGAGTCTCTTCAGCTTCGCCCGCCTGTCCCGGCTTTTCCACGCCTATCTTCGTCTGGTGGATGAATATCTCTATCGCCTCTATCCCCAGTTTCTCAGTTCACTGAAAACCCAGGCCGAAGGCCCGGTGAAAGAACTTGTGGAGGTGGGGAACAAATTTGTGGCTCAATGCGGGCGAATTATGGCCGCCAGTGCCGACTATACCCGCGACGCTTACCTGCAACAGCGCTTCCATGCCGCTTCGGCTTACCTGCGCAAGCCTGTGGCCGCCCTGCTGTCTCTGCTCGAAGAAAATCCCGTGACCACAGACAACAAGGTCGTGAAGAAACGTCTTGACGAAGCCTCCGCCGAACTGTTCAGGGAACTGCGCCTGAAGGAAGGTCTGCTGGCCTGGACGGAGGCGCACGATTTCGTGGTGGCCGGCTACCTGAAATGCAAGAACCGTCTGGTCATCGAACTTTCCGAGGCGCCGAAAGCATCGAGAAAGAAAGCGCCGAAAGAAAAGAAAGCGGAGGTGCCACAAGATGTCCTTCATCCCGCACTCTTCGAGACCCTGCGCGCCTGGCGTGCATCGAAAGCGGCCGCATTGGGCTTGCCTGCCTATACCGTCCTTCAGCAGAAGGCCTTGCTGGGCATCACCAATCTGCTACCCGATACCCTCGATGTCCTCCTCACCATCCCTTACCTGGGAAAGAAAACCGTGGAGAAGTATGGCGACGAAATCCTGGAAATTGTTCGCGGATACCGTCGGACAAATCCCGACTGAGCCTCGGGGCTTGTCCGCGGACTCCGCCTTATAAACCAAACACGGGAGACAGGATGCGCCTTTACTTTCCCAATGATTTGAACATCTTGGTAATCTCTCCAATTCGTGCGGAATATCGACAAATTTGATTACTTTTGTATATAAAAATCAGTTTAATAATATGGCCATTTCGATTACAACCGTTGAAACACAGCGTGACTTGACAGGCAGGAGTCATTGGTGGGGTGCGCCCGACTTGCCGAAAGACGTGCCTTATCCCTGCGTGACCGTAGACGACGGTGAGGGCGGACATTATGAGGAGCCGCTGACGTTTGTCTGCCAGATACGTTGCGCGGACTTGGCGCCGCTGGACGGGGAGGACCTGCTTCCCCATGCGGGGATGCTCTACTTCTTCGCTCCCTTGGACTATTTTCTGGGAGAACACGAATCGCCGTTGGACTATCATGTACCGCCTGTGGTGATTTATGACGAGCGGGAGGAGGGACTGGAACCTTATGACCTGCGTTGGGAGGACACGGGCGAGAGTGTGTTCCGCCCTGCCGAGGCAATGGACTTCGGCGTGGCGGGAGAGGCCAGGGGAGATGGGCACCGCCTGCTGGGGCTTCCTTATCAGGAGGAAGTGGAGTGGGAGCATCCGGGCTGCCTGACGTTGCTTCAGATAGATGAAGATGACCGCTGGGGACTGCGCTTCTATGACTGTGGCATGTATTACTTTCTTCTCTCCGAGAAGGATCTTCGGGCCCGTCGCTGGGACAGGGTGGAAGGAGCGTTGTTTTTCTACTGATACAGAAATAAACTGAAAGTTTAAATAGACGATGAAAAATATATTTTTGAGAAAAACCGTACTGACACTGATGTTGTCGTGCGGATGCCTGTATGCAGATGCGCAGGAGAATCATTTGGTATTACACTACAACCGGCCGGCGGAATACTTCGAAGAGGCGTTGGTGATAGGCAACGGGACAATGGGAGCCACTATTTACGGAGGTACGCAGCGCGATGTGCTTTCGCTGAACGACCTGACACTCTGGACAGGCGAACCCGACCGCAAGGTGACTACCCCCGACGCTCATCAGGCCATTCCCGTTATCCGTGAGTTGCTGGACAATGAAGACTACCGCGGAGCCGACCGCGAACAGCGCAGGGTGCAAGGGCACTATAGCGAAAACTATCAGCCCTTGGGGCAACTGACCGTGACCTATCTGGACGAGCCGGCTGAGATAACCGCTTATCGTCGTTCGCTGGACATCAGCGACGCCACCGCACGGACGGAGTACCTTCGCGGTGGTAAAAAGCAGGCGTGCGACTACTTTGCCTCGGCGCCCGACTCGGTGATTGTGATGCGTCTGACAGCAGCGGGTGAAATGGGAGTCAGAGCCTTGATATCGTTTACTTCGCAACTGCCTCATGCCACGACGGCTGCCGGCAATGAAATCTCGGCCGAGGGATATGCGGCCTATCATTCCTATCCGTCCTACTTCGACGGCGTCAAGGAGAAACACTTGTATGATCCCGAGCGAGGGACACGCTTCCGTACGCTGGTCAGGGTGCTGACGCAGGGAGGCAGCGTGAAGAGTTTCCCCTCGGGCGAGCTGAAGATTGAGGGTGCGCGCGAGGCATTGGTGCTGGTGGCCAACGTGACGAGTTTCAACGGTTTCGATAAGGATCCCGCCCGCGAGGGGCGCGACTATCAGAGGCTGGTGGAGCAGCGTATGGAGCATGCGGCAGCCAAGACTTATGAGGAGTTGCGGAAAACGCATGTGGCCGACTACAAGCATTATTTCGACCGCGTGAAATTGGACCTGGGACATACGGCACCTGAAATTGCGGCTCTGCCCACCGACGAGCAACTGAAACTCTACACAGACAAGGCACAGACCAATCCCGCGCTGGAGGCACTCTATTTCCAGTTCGGCCGCTATCTGCTCATCTCCAGTTCGCGCACGCCGGGAGTGCCCGCCAACCTGCAGGGCTTGTGGAACGAACACTTGCTTCCGCCTTGGAGCTGCAACTACACTACAAATATCAATCTGGAGGAGAATTATTGGGCGGCCGAGACAGCCAATCTGAGCGAAATGCATCGTCCGCTGATGGACTTCATCGCCAATCTGAGCCGCACGGGCGCAGCGTCTGCCAAGGCTTATTATGGCGTAGACAAGGGCTGGTGTCTGGGGCAGAATACGGACATCTGGGCTATGACTTGCCCTGTGGGACTGAACGTGGGCGATCCCTCGTGGGCCTGCTGGACGATGGGCGGCGCGTGGTTGTCCACTCACATTTGGGAGCGCTACCTGTTTACGCGCGACAAGGAATTCCTCAGACAGTATTACCCCGTTCTGAAGGGAGCGGCGGAGTTCTGCCTGAACTGGCTTGTAGAGAAGAACGGCTGGCTGATGACTTCGCCCGGCACTTCGCCCGAAAATAAGTTTGTGACGCCTGACGGCTATGTAGGAGCCACTTCCTACGGATGTACGTCCGACATGGCCATGACGCGCGAATGTCTGACAGACGCCGCTAAGGCCGCCAAGGAACTGAATCTGGATAAGGATTTCCGGAAACGGGTGGAAAAGACGCTGCCCCGGCTGCTTCCCTATCGCGTAGGAGCCGATGGCAACCTGCAGGAATGGTATCACGACTGGAAGGACGAGGATCCGCAACACCGCCACCAGTCACATCTGTTTGGTCTCTACCCGGGTCATCACCTGTCCGTAGCGGCTACGCCCGACCTGGCCAAGGCCTGCGCGCGTACGCTGGAAATCAAGGGAGACAACACGACGGGATGGAGCACAGGCTGGCGTGTCAATCTCTATGCCCGCCTGCATGACGGCAAGAACGCCTACCATATTTATCGCCGCCTGCTCCGTCTGGTGACGCCTGACGGTTACAAGGGCAAGGATGCTCGGCGCGGCGGCGGTACCTATCCCAATCTGCTGGACGCTCATTCACCTTTTCAGATTGACGGGAACTTTGGCGGTTGCGCCGGTGTCATCGAAATGCTGATGCAGTCCACGGAGAACTCCATCAGCCTGCTGCCCGCTCTGCCCGAACAATGGAAGGACGGCCGCGTGGAGGGCATCTGCGCCCGTGGCGGCTTTGTGGTGGACATGACGTGGAAGGACGGCAAGGTGGTCGGCCTGCGTGTTACTGCACGCACAGGCGGAAAGACGCAGCTCTGCTTCAACGGACAAAAAAAACGCGTCAGCCTGAAGGCAGGCGAAAGTTGGGAAATGTAGCTATTTACTATTAGTTATCAGGTATGAAAAGAAAAGAATGGAGAGCTTGGTGGTTGATGGCCTGCACGGCGTTTTTGTTGTGGGGAGCAGCGTCGGCTTCGGCAGGTGAAAGAAAAGAGTTTAAGGCGGTCGATTTTGGTGTGAAGGCAGACGTGGAACGTGTGCAGACGGCAGAGATACAGGCTCTGATCGATCGCGCGGCAGCGAAAGGGGGCGGCATCGTGCGTTTCACTCCGGGCGAGTATGTGACGGGCTGCATTGAGTTGAAGTCGGGCGTAACGCTCTATCTGGAGCGGGGAGCGGTTTTACTGGGAAGTACTAATCCGTTTGATTATCGTCCGATGGCGAGGCAGGGTGGGCCGGCTTCGCCTGATGCGCGTGACAATTCGACATTGGCGTTGATAGTGGCTAACGGGGCACACGACATTGGTGTCATGGGGGAGGGGACGATAGACGGACGCGGCCTGAAGTTGGCCTTGAATATAGACAGTTTACATCACAAGGGCGTGCGTGTCGATCCCAACTATAACGACCGGCGCAGGCGGCCGGGCGAAACGGCACGCCCCAAGTTGTTCCGCCTGTCGCATGCGGAAGGGGTGACGTTAAGGGACGTGACCCTGCGCAACAGTGCCTGCTGGGGTGTGTCGATGGAACTGTGTCACAATGTATTGATGGATAACCTGACCGTTGTCAACCGCGCGTATTGGAACAATGACGGGATGGACATCACCGATTGCCGCAACGTGCGCATTACGCGCTGTGACATCAATGCAGCTGATGACGGCATCTGCCTGAAGTCCTATTATCCGGGTTATGCCAACGACTCTATTTACATAGCCGATTGCCGCATCTGCTCCAGTGCGAGCGCAGTGAAGTTCGGCACGGCCTCACACGGAGGTTTCCGCAACGTGATCATCGACAATATCGAGGTGTATGACACCTATCGCTCGGCCATCGCCATCGAAATCGTGGATGGCGGAGGACTGGAGAACGTGAGGGTGACGCGCGTGCAGGCAAGGAATACGGGCAATCCGCTCTTCATCCGCCTGGGACACCGTTCGGGCGAGACCCCCGGTTACCTGCGCAACGTTTATATCGGACAGATGGAGGTAGAGGTGCCTTTCGGCCGGCCGGACGAAGATTATGACCTCCGGGGACCGGCGGTGACTTTCTTCCATAATCCGATACCTTCTTCCATCACGGGCATCCCCGGGGCGCGGGTGGAGAACGTTTTGATAGAGAATGTGGAGATACGCTATCCGGGTAGGGCAACGAAAGGAATGGCCTACGTGCCCTTGTGGCGCCTCGACGCCGTGCCCGAAGCCGTGGAGGAATACCCCGAGTTTTCGATGTTTGGCGAGCTACCTTCGTGGGGCTTCTATGTGCGCCATGTCAAGGGAATTACGTTCAGAAACGTGAAACTGCAACTGGCTGCTGACGACTTTCGCCCCGCCTTCGTGCTGGACGACGTGGAGGATGTTACTTTCGAAGGTCTGCATCTGCCCTTATCTGAGGGCAAGGTGGCTGTCCGAGGCGTGAAGGGATTGCAGATGCCCGAGGGCGTAGAGGTGTTACAGGGGGAGTGACGCGCGAGGCTATCTTCTTCCCCCTCTGTCGGAACCATATAGTTTGTCTATCAGATCAGGACGCCCGATGCGGCGCAGTTCTTGGATAATGTGGCGTCGCTCTTCGGGCTTATACCAAAAGAAGAACTGGCGCTGAGCCAGCTTTTCGCGTGGCGTCTTGGCGCTGAACACAGGTTCGAGCGTATAGGGGTGGTAGCCCGTGTACCATGCCTCCGTGCTGACGGTCATGGGGGTGGGCGTGAAGTCCTGCACCTGCTCCAGGTGGAAATCGAGTCGCTTGGTAATGACTGCCAGTTCGGCCATGTCCTCTTCGTGACAGCCGGGGTGGCTGGAGATGAAGTAGGGGATGAGTTGCTGGCGGAGGCCTTCTTCCCGGTTGATCCGGTCGAAAATCTTCTTGAACGTCTCGAACTGGGCGAACGAGGGTTTGTGCATGATGCTCAGCACGCGGTCGCTGGTGTGCTCGGGCGCCACCTTCAGGCGGCCGCTGACGTGGCGGGCGATGAGTTCGCGCGTGTATTCGCGGGCACTCTGGTTCACTTTCGGATCCTTGCTCTCGTGGAGCAGGAGGTCGTAGCGCACACCGCTTCCGATGAATGACTTCTTGACGCCCGACAGGGCGTCTACGGCATGATAGATGTCGAGCAGGGGGCGGTGGTCGGTATTCAGGTTGGGACACACCCGTGGATGAATGCACGAAGGGCGTTTACACTTCTTACACAAGTCGAGGTTGCTGCCCTGCATGCGATACATGTTTGCACTGGGGCCGCCTAGGTCGCTCAGGTAACCTTTGAAGTCGGGCAGCTCCATGACGGCCTTCACCTCTTTCAGAATACTTTCCTTGCTACGGCTTACGATGAACTTGCCCTGATGGGCGGAAATGGTGCAGAAGGCACATCCGCCAAAGCATCCGCGATGGATGTTGATGGAGTGCTTTATCATGTCGTAGGCAGGAATACGCTTGCCTTTGTACTTGGGATGGGGCAGGCGTGTGTAGGGAAGGTCGAACGAGTGGTCCAGCTCTTCCGTAGTGAGGGGCGGATAGGGCGGGTTGACTACGACAACCTGCCGCCCTACGCTTTGCAGGATGCGCGAGGCGGCGTATTTATTGCTTTCTTCCTCAATGTGCCGGAAGTTGGCGGCCTCTTTCTTCTTGTCCTTCAGACATTCCTCATGGGAATAAAGCGTGATGTCTCCCTCTGAAGCGATGACCTCGCGGGCAAGGTAAGCGGTTTGAGGGACGTCCTCCAGCGGGCGTCCTTCCTTCATGCGGCGGGCCAGTTCGACAACCGGCTTTTCGCCCATGCCATAGATGAGCAGGTCCGCACCGCTATCCACCAGGATGCTGGGGCGCACACGGTCCTGCCAATAGTCGTAATGCGTGAGGCGGCGCATACTGGCCTCGATGCCTCCCAAGAAGACAGGCACGTCGGGATAGAGTTTCTTCAGGATTTGGGTATAGACGATGGAAGGGTATTCGGGACGCATGTCGGGGCGCGCGTCGGGCGTATAGGCATCGTCGCTGCGCAGGCGCTTGTTGGCGGTGTACTTGTTCACCATGGAGTCCATGCAGCCGGCTGACACACCGAAGAACAGGCGGGGGCGACCCAGTTTCTTGAAGTCGCGCAGGTCGTCGCGCCAGTTCGGTTGGGGGACGATGGCCACGCGCAACCCTTCTGCCTCCAGAATGCGCCCGATGACGGCAGATCCGAATGAAGGATGATCCACATAAGCGTCACCGCTGAAAATAATCACGTCCAGTTCATCCCATCCGCGGAGATCCACTTCTTTCTTGGTCGTGGGCAACCAGTCTGTCAGTCTGTATTCTTTCATGGGCACAAAGATACGACCTTATTTCGTAAATTGCACAGTCATCTGCTCTCCGTCGTAGATTTCGCGGAAACCGATGTGCTGTTCGGCCAGGTATTCCTTCAGGTCGCTGAAGGCGGAGGCGTTGTCCATGATAATCTCCAGCGTCTCACCGGAGGGAGCTTCACACAAGGCCTTGATAGCCGGGATAAGCGGGCTGTAGTGCGACGTGCCGCACGTGTTGACGGTTCTCATGATTGTTCTTCCTCTTCTTCTTCCGGGGCATGTTCGGGCAGCCATTGCAGATAGAGTCTGATGAGCTGTTGCAGTCCGAATGCCTTCATGTTATTGTGATAGATGACGTCGATGCAGAGGTCCAGCAGGTCTTTGCTGTCTTCCTCTTGTGCGGCAATCAGCGAGCGGATATTCAGCTTCAGCTTGTCGAGCACGTTTTCGTCCACGATGCCGTTGCTGTCTATCAGATGCTGGAACAATCCGTACTTCTGGATAGTGGCGAGATGTTCGTCCGACACGCTGATGCTGCGTGTGCCGCTTGCGTTGGCTTGTATAGTGTACATAATCTTTTTTGTTTAAAGGTTGATGACTTATGCTTCGGTTGCAGCAAAGATAGTGTTTTTGAAATATATTCTGCTATTTGCAGTATATTTTTGTCAAACAACTCTTTGTGCTGCAAATATACGGATTAAGAATGAATCAAATTGCAATCTACTTTTTATTTTTGCAGTATTATTGCATTTGAATTGTTAATAATGGTATCCCTATTAGTGAATGTAAGTAATATTTTTCATAAGCTATGGAAACAAAGAAGGCTGTAACACTCCAGGAAGCGGTTTCTTATGGCGAATGACGAATAACCGGGCAACACTATCCTTGTATTCAATTTGAGAATTTCTTACACGAGTTTCAGGCGTTTTTCAGAAACCTCCTGAAAACTTTTCAGGATACTACCTGAAAGCCTTTCAGACCTTGCCTGAAAACCTTTCAGGTAGTACTCTGAAAACCTTTCAGGTAGTATTCTGAAAGGTATTCAGATAGGGCCTGAAAAATATTCAGGTGTTAGCTGAAAACATTTTTCTCGCTTCTGCTCCAATTCGGCACATGTAGAAGATACTTTTGCCCACAAATGGATGAGCGATGATATATGTTAGAAAGGTATGTGCTACCAGCAATGATAATCGATTAGTTATTCGTCTATAACTTTAAGCTGAAAAAATAAAAAACTTATAATTATGAGACTAAAAGAATTATTGGCACAAGTTGGATTCCACGAACTTCTTCCGTATCTGAAGAAACACGACCCTGAACACATAAACAACATGTATGCGTTTCGCGAGGCATACGACATTCTTCGTAACATGGAACCGGCAAAGGATTTTGAAGGTAAAATCTTTGTAGAATGGCATGGTGGGGAATTTGAAGGAGAAGAGAAATGGATTGGCGTAGGCCCGATGCACGACTGCACTTGGGAAGAAGACTTGGCCAAAGAAATTGTCGTGGCAGATGACGTACATCTTACCGATGCAGAAATAGCCATGCACTGTTTGTGGGAAATCACTTATTGGGGATTCTCACCTGCTGAAAGACAGGAAACTTGGCAAAAGAAATTCGGTCCAAAGGTTTTGACGAACAGATATGAAGTCGCTTTAGATAAATTGGAGGAAAGCATCTGGCGGCATCAAACTCCACATCGTCTCCGTAGCAGAGGCCGTCAAGGCGAACGTTGTGTCCGTATTGAATTTCCAATCAGATGGAATTTCGACCGTAAAAACCGTTCAAAGCGGAAACGTGAATTTAGGCAGGACAAGCGAAAGGAATATCTGCGTAAAATGGCCAAACGTGAGAATCTGGTAAGGATGCTTTCCGCTGAAGGGAGCAGCTTCAGCAGAAGTGATGTGGAGTTTCTGCTCAATGTGCAATACGGCAGGCAGTATGATTACCGTTCGGTGACTCCGAATGTTGACACCCGGTTGGATTATATAATTGAGTCTATGGCCCGTTACCAACAGTTGGACTTGTCCCGATACAATTCAGCTGTGATATTCTTGCAATATCCGTTGGGAAAGCCTTTGGATGAATTATCGCTGGCCTCATTCAAGCAAGGAGTCAGTGAGTGGTTGGGTTATACGGACATTCGTTTTGGAAGTATCGGGGTGGAAACCGAAACATCAGATGTGAATGTGACTTTGTTGCTAAACAAGTGCATAGAGTAATGATTGTTTGATATGCCGAAGAGCATCTTCACCTATTACGGACTACAATTTCTGTCCGTAATAGGTGATTTCCCAAAACAATCCCGCCGTCAATTCCTGAGGAGTGATAATGATGTCATGCTCGATGATGATTTTCATTCCCAATATCTCGGGCCAAGAATCATATGTTGCCATTGGCTGAAAAATCTCATCCGCGTCTTTGTCGTAGACAGAGCAGTTCATATCTATCATCGGAGAACATCCCTCCCAACGGGATGCCAAATAGAGGGCATACTGCGATTCCGATGTCTCAACCTTTTGCAGATTTTGATACACATTCCGGTATGCTTCCCAATTCGTCCTCTGATATGATTCAGGCGCATTCTTTTGATATAAATGTTTGAAATCGGGCAAGATATCATCAAAACTAAAGCGTGTGAGTAAATATCCGAAAGTCAGATGTTCTGTTTTATAATGTGTAGTCATAATTACCTTGATTTAAACCTTCCAAAATCTTAAGATTTGTCCATTTTATTCCGCTGCTTTGAAATTATAGATCGGCTTTATCACATTCACAATGTTAACCGTGTCATGGATATTACCGATGATTTCGTCTTTGGGCTTGTATACCATAGGCGACTCGTCCTTGGTTTCTTCCGACAGGCTTTCGCTGTAGATGCCCTGCATGGAGGCGCGGTAATCATCCATAGAAATGCTCTTGAAGGCTTGGCTCCGGCTCATGATGCGTCCGGCGCCGTGCGGGGCGGAACAGTTCCACTCCGCATTACCCTTTCCGATGCAGATAAGCGATCCGTCGCGCATGTTCAGCGGGATGATACACTTTTGTCCCTCGTAGACAGCTATCGCTCCTTTGCGGATGATGTTGTCATCACCTATGTAGTTATGCACACTCTCAAATGCCAAATCGTCAGGCTTGGCTTCCACGTTCCCTTGTTGGATAAAATAATCCATGATGAGGTCGGCAATCAAGCGGCGGTTCATTTTGGCCCACTGCTGGCAAAGGCGCATGTCGTGCAGGTAGTCCTCCCGATAATTGCTTTCCAGATAAGACAAGTCGGGCGGTATCGCAGGCTTGCGCATCTTGAATGAATTATGCAACTTGCGAATAGCATCCTGCAACTCGTCCTTACGCCCAGCCGCCTTGTATTCGTCAATCATACGGTTTTGCTCTTCCATCAGTTCAGCCCATCCCGATTGGCATTTCACGGCCAGCTTCTGATAAATTTGCGCCACTTGTTTGCCCAAATTGCGGCTTCCGGTGTGGACAACAAGATAGGTCATGCCGCACTCGTCCTTGTCCAGTTCAATGAAGTGGTTACCACCACCCAATGAGCCAATGGAGGCGTTCAATCGTTTCGTTTCCTTCAGTTCGCGGTAGCAACGCAACCGCTTGATGATGTCCTTGGCTTCGCGATATACATCCATATAAATTTGTGGTAGAGGCGCATAACGGTTGTCCCGGTAATTGCGGCCTGATGGTATATGGTGAAGGATGAACTCGTTGAGGGCATGGTAATCCATCTCACCCACACAGACGAACGGTTGCACCAGGATACCGCAGCCTATGTCCACGCCCACGATATTCGGAATCACCTTATCGCCTAAGTCTCCTGTAAAGCCGATGACACAGCCTGCTCCGGCATGTACATCAGGCATGATGCGGATTTTACACTTACTGAACACATCGATGGACAGCAACTCCTTGATTTGCTCGCTGGCACTGTCCTCGATGTGGTCCGTATAAATTTTTACGTTATAACCTTCTATCGTTTTCATTTCGCATATTATTAATTGTTTCATTCTGCCGCAAAGTAAAGAGTGTTGAGTGCCAAAACAAGGCATAACCACAAAAAATAAATGGAAAAGCAGAAAAAACAAAGATGTGCCGCGATTTTTCACAAGTAAACTGCTAACTTTGTAACAGAACATTAAATAAATAAATAACAGTATGGCAGCAAATCTCTTTGGGCGGTATGTCTGGCTGATAGACACCCTGCGCCGACACAAACGCCTGACGTTTCAAGAAATCAGTGAGCTTTGGCAGGAAAGCGGACTGGGCTATGGTGAGGAATTGCCTTTACGCACGTTCCACAATCATCAGAAAGCTATTAAGGACATCTTTGATGTGTACATCGATTGTGACCGGAAGGACGGTTACCGGTATTACATAGACGAGCCGGAGCGGTTGGAAGGAAACAATCTGCAAAGTTGGCTAATCAGTTCCTACGCCACCTTAAACCAAATTCAGGCGGACAACAAACTGGAAGATAGGATTATTTTTGAGAATATTCCATCGGGACATACATGGCTTACGCTTATTGCTGAGGCTATGCGGCGCAATCGTGTGTTGCGCATTACGCACCAGGGGTTCGGAAAACCGGAAGCCAGTACGTTTGAAATTGAACCATACTGTCTGAAAGTCGTGAAGCGCCGTTGGTACGTGGTGGCGCGCAGTCCGTACTATTCAGACCGGAACAAAGAAAAAGGGGTTAAGCCTGCCGATGTCTACCTGGTGTATGCCCTCGACCGCATTACAGACATTCAGGACACGAGCAAGACATTTAAGATGAAAGAGGACTTCGATGTCAACCAATATTTTGAAGGATGCTGCGGAGTAATCACATCGGATGAACCTATACAGCGCATTGTACTTTTGGCTTACGGTGGGTTTGCCGACTACTTGCGTACGTTGCCCTTGCACGAATCACAAAAGGAATTGGAGGGCGATGATGAGTCCACGCTCTTTGAATATCATCTGAAACCGACTTTTGACTTCTATCAGTTGGTGCTCGCTCAAGGCGACCAGGTGGAAGTGCTGGAGCCGAAAGCCGTGCGCGACGAAATGCGCAATTTTGCAAAAAACATGTTGGACTATTACACTTGGGAAGAGGAGGAAAAGCCATGCAAGGAATAAATTTCATTGCCATCGATTTTGAGACAGCCACAGGTAAACGCGCTTCCATCTGTGAAGCGGGCATCTGTGTGGTGCGTGACGGAAAGGTAGTAGAAACCCGCTCCTGGCTCGTCCGTCCGCAAGGAAACAGCTACAGTTATTGGAATATGCAGATTCATGGCATCCGTCCGAGTGACACCGTCAATTCACCGGAATTTCCGGAAGTATGGGCTGAAATCTGCGAGTACCTGAAAGATATTCCCGTACTTGTAGCCCACAACGCCGCCTTTGACATCGGTTGCATTCGTCACTCGCTGGAGTTCTACGGAATGGAGAAGCCCGACATCACCTATTATTGTTCTCTTCGTGCGGCACGCAAGCTTTACAACTTCGGCTGCAACAGCCTCGACTACCTCTGCGACCAATTCAAGATACCCTATGGACAGCACCACCGCGCAGGGGATGATGCGGAGATGTGCGCACGACTGTTTCTGACAGAACTGGAGGATGCAGGATGCAAATTGGAAGGAATGGATTATTGTAACGGGAAACTTTAAACCGCTACAATCACAAATATGATTCGTTTATGATAGGTAGCATTATAGGAGATATTGTAGGAAGTATTTATGAATTCGACAATATCAAGACAAAAGAATTTCCTTTGTTTCAAAGCAAGCAAGAATATACGGATGACAGTATATTGACATTCGCTACGGCCGACTGGTTGATGAATGGCGGCACGAGTGGAAGCTATTATTTGAAATACGCGTTGGAAAATCCGTGCCCAATGGGAAGTTACGGAACCGGATTTATACAATGGGTTCACCTTGCCAGTCGTGGCATCATGAAGCCTTATAATAGTTGTGGCAATGGAAGTGCCATGCGCGTCGGTCCTGTAGGCTGGGTGTGCTCTTCCAAAGAAGAAGTATTACAGAAAGCCAAAGAATCCGCAGAATGCACTCATAATCATCCGGAAGGAATCAAGGGGGCACAAGCCACGGCTCTTTGTATCTTTATGGCACGTAAGGGCGATGACAAGGAAACGATTCGTGAGACCATCTCACGTGAGTTTGGTTATAATCTTAGTTTGTCTGTGGACGAAATCCGTGGTCGCTACTCATGGGACGGTTTGGATGGAGCAGGTGATGGCGGAACTTGTCAAGGTAGTGTGCCACAAGCCATCGTGTGTGCGCTCGAAGCGAACAGTCTGGAAGACGCTATTCGTAATGCGGTATCCATCGGAGGCGACTCGGACACGATAGCCTGCATAGCCGGAAGTATTGCCGAAGCATTATACGGCGTTCCACAAGCTATGCGTGATCAAGCGTTATCCTATCTTCCTGAAAAGTTCAAAGTATTGATGGATCACTTTGAGGAAAGATTTGGTAAGTTACTATGATTTTTTGAGGTAAACAGTAAAATTGGATATTATGAAAAAAACGACAATGAAGTTAGGTGATTTCATTCAAAAGGAAATAGTTATTCCATGCTATCAGCGTGGGTATATTTGGGGTAAGCAACATGTAGGAACAGACAAGAACGCAGTAGAGTACATGCTTGAAAGTTTGGAAAAAGAATTTGAGAGCGGTAAGGCACTGTTTATTCAAGGCATAACAGTTGTAGAGAAAGACGATAGTTATATCATCATTGACGGACAGCAGCGCATGACTTTCTTTTATCTTTTATTGAAAGCACTTAATGATGAAGGTTTTACTATTCGCTACCAAAGTAGCAGAGGTGCTACTGATGATATTAAAAATACTCCACAACAATGGTTGGAAAATTATAATGCGGAATCTACTTCTTCAAAAGAAGATTCGGATGAAGAATTTCAAGATGTCTATTTTTTTAAGAAAACATTACGCATAATAAAAAACAGCAAACTATATACTTATGATAAAAAAAACATATGTAACTATGTCAAGGAGAATGTTAATTTTCTACTTATACCTATCAACGAACAGATTGCGGTTCGCACTTTTGCCATGATGAATGGCAATAAAGCTGTGATGGAAGGATATGAATTGATTAAAGCAGACCTTCTGCGCAGGGCTTCGTTGGGAACTGGTGGCTACATTGGTAATGCATCCGAATGGGATAATATCTCATTACGAAGCCGTTACGCTCATACGTGGGACAAATGGCTTCATTGGTGGAATCAAAAAGAAGTGCAGTTGATGTATAATTGCAATAATCCTATGGGATGGCTACTTCATTGCGAATTTAATACAGATTCAAACGAAAAACTTTTTAGTGCTTACTGCAAGCGAATTGATAAGCCGCGAGATGGTAATAATGAAGCACAAAAGGCTAAGTTATTGTTTGCTCAGTTGCGTTCATTGCAAAACAAGTTCGAAGATGCTTTTACTGATACCTCAAACTACAATGCTTTAGGAATCATCATGCACCTATTGGACAAGAAAGATATTCCTGCATTCATCAACGAATATTTCTCAGACAGCTCCACTTTGCCCCATAATCTTAAAGTCATATACGACTTGATGCTTTGTGGTATGACTTATAAAGAGATAAAAGATAAAGATACAGCAGCATTTGACAAAAAGAAAATGACTTTGAAAGATATTTTGGTAAACAATCCTGTCTATGGAAAGAATAATGAATTAGCATATAGATATTTGTTGATACGCAATGTCGAGGCTGATAAACGTAAGTTCGACTTCAATATTCTTGATGGCAATCGATCTTTGGAACACATTTATCCGAAATCAAAGATTGTACACATGCAAGACGGACAATGGATGAACAACAAAGATGAACCTGTTGTATGTTTGGAAGAATTAAATTATAAACAGGGGCAATGGTGGACGAGAAGTGGTGATTTGATAGAAAATGAAGCTGCGGAAGTGTACATTACCAGGGAATCTATTCAAGAGGAAGCCTTAAAAATAGATGCCCTAAAGGACATAGGCAATGATATGAGTGAAAATAGTATTGGCAATTTACTTCTACTCTATAAGAATAACAACTCTGAACACAAGGACAAATTGCCGGAGATAAAAAGAAGAGATGATTTTTTCGATACATCAAAACCATTGTTTGAAAGCCGTAATCTACTGCATACCTTAATGACATTTGGCCGACATCCACATTTTGGAGCTAAAGAAATCGCGGAAAACCAAAATGAAGTACGTATTGATGTTGAGGAGCGTATAATAAATATTACTAAATATGTAAAAGAGAAATGGTTATGAAAGGATATTTGAATTCAGGGGAAACTTATTCCTTAAAAGATATATTTATTAGTGCGACCAATGGAAAAATTGTCATACCCGATCTTCAACGTGATTATTGCTGGGGTGGAAAAGGTACATTGGTGGCAGATTTTGTGAATAATATCAAGAGACCTTTTGAGGAATGTCAAAAAGATGATGACGGACGAGAAAACAAATATTTGACATTATCAAATGCCGAACATAGGAAGAAAACGGTACACAGCCTAATGATGGGTTTGCTTTATGGATATTACGAGGAAAATCGCCCGAATCTTCAACTCTGTGATGGTCAACAACGCCTCACCACGCTTTATCTTCTGATAGGCTACATCAACAGGATGTGTGGTGACAATAATTTTCACTCTTTCCTTATTTCGAATTATGAACTAGAAGAAGATGACAAAGAACCTAATTTACTTTATGACATACGAGACTGTTCACGCTATTTTCTTAGCGATTTGGTTTGCAATTTCTTCGTTCAAGAAAGAACACAACCAATTAACGGTTCACTGAGCGAATTTATTAAATTACAAAATTGGTGGTTCAAGGAGTACGAATCAGACCCGACCATTCGGAGCATATTGGCTGCTATGGATGAAATACAAAGCTTGTTATATCCTATGAATAAGGATGACTTAAAAAGTTTTGGTATCTACATATGCGAAATGCTTCATTTTGTGTTTTTCGATATGGGAGATCGTAAAAATGGAGAGGAAACTTTTGTCATAATAAATACTACAGGTGAACCGCTTACCGCAACAGAAAATCTCAAGCCTTTAATTGTAACACAAGGAAGTTCATCAGAATCAGAATGGGAACGCAATAGCAGACAATGGGAAGAAGTTGATCATTGGTTTTGGTTGCATAGAGACAAAAATTGCGAAGATACATCAGATGCCGGCATGAAAGAATTCTTGCGCTGGGTGGCTGCTATACATCCTATCAAATTTTCTTCGAAAGAGGCCTATTATCAATTACTTGGTAATAAAGACTATGTATTCCCATTCCGGGAATTTGACATGAAGGATATAAAAATGGCATTTGATGCTCTGAAACAGTTGAATGAAGACAAAGACTTTTTGAGCAACTGCAATTTATTGTCTGCGCCTAAGGGAAAGATGTATAATTTGAAAGATTATTTCGTCATACTTCCAACACTGAAACATTTTATCAAATTTGGAGATAAAGAGGCTGCTACAAGGATTTATTCCTTTTTTAGGAATTTGGCAAGATATGTAGAAATCAATGCGGCCAATAACAATTTAATCTTGGGTATCGAGACAATTGTTTGCATGGAACATGCTGACGTATGCAGCCTTCTTGATATAGAATCCCAATTAAATACAACTTACATTCTTACAGAAGAGGAGAAAACACGACTGGCAATTATTCGTGAAAAGGCAATGGATAAAACATTGTGTAGAGAAATTGAAAAAAACTTTGAAATGATTTCTACACATGATGTTTTGTCTGGACGCATCAACTGCTTGATAGCATGCAGTATGGATGATTCCAGCACATTTGATTTTAATCAATTCATAATTAATGTAGAACGGTTTGAGTATCTTTTTCATAGAGGATATGAGAATGTGGCTGATGATAAAACTGTACTCTCCTTCGCAGCGTTTTGCCAAGAAAAAGAGACTAATGTATATCCGATAGCAAATGGTAATTATAGAGATTTCGGTTATTATGCCAGCGAATGGAACATTTTTATATATGGGGACAGATTTCATGAGAACCATATTCAGTTATTTGGAGATTTCATTCGTGAAATAGATGAAAAGGATACCTCAATAGATAGAATTATAAGCAGGCTTAACGGGAAAGAGTTGATGTATCAGCTGATAACAAAGAATATTCCATATACAATTTGGCATGGAGAATGGCGAAAGCGTCTTAGTATTCATCCGACTTCTGGTTTAATTCGACTTTTTCGCAACGCTTCATATAAAAGTGACAATGATGTATATTTATTGGGGGAAGAAGTCTTGGAATGTCGTAATCGATCAGGAAATTGGAATAGGTGGAATTTTTATGAAGATAATGATGGATATTGTCTTTATACAGATCACAAAGAATATGATATAGCTATGGACTTGATGTTTAATGAAATTTCCGAAAATCAGTATAGTTTAAGAGTTTTCAAGCGTAACGATTATTCAAAGAAAGAACTAAAAGGATTGGGATCATTGCTTACAGATTTTTCTTCTGAAGGAAGTGATGGGCGTATGGTTTCAAGATCGATGTCGGCCAAGGAAGTAATTAATTTTATTGACATTAAACAAACCGAAATTCAAAAGCGAATCGATGATAATGCTAATTAATAAGATGTTATATATCCTTCACCTTTCCGACACCCACAGTCAGCATCGGCGGCTCACAGAGCTGCCCGATGCTGACATCCTTATACATTCTGGAGATTTCACTATGAATGGAAGTGAGCAAGAAGCCATTGATTTCATGAACTGGTTTTGCGACCTACATTATCCCTACAAGATTTTTATCTGTGGTAATCACGATGCTTGTCTGTATGGAGCCAAGATAGGCGGGTTGGATAAGAATGTACATTATTTATGTAATTCCAGTGTGGTTATAGATGGAGTTAAATTCTATGGGGTTCCTATGTTTATGGAAGATTGCATTTCTGACCGCCAAACCCGTAATTATGCTGCTATACCTGCCGATATAGATGTGTTGATTACCCACTGTCCACCCTATGGTATTCTTGATTTTGATGGTGGAATAAACTATGGTTCGACAGAACTTTTGACGAGAGTAGAAGAAATAAAGCCACGTTTACATCTGTTTGGTCATATCCATAAACAGCATGGCATTGAGAAAAACGGTTCTACTATTTTCTCAAATGGTGCGATTATGAGTGGAGATTACACAAACTTTAATTCTCCGAACTTGATTGAAATATAAACGAGATCATTCGTGCTCATTAGAAAATCAAAGAACTAAAGTGATACGGATTTGGCTGCGAATAGTTTATTTCTCAATACTATGAAAACACCAAAACCCGTTGTCCGGAAGTAAAAAAGTCCGAAAACGTTGTTTTCGTCTTTTGTACTTCTCTTGGTTTACACTATCTTTGCCAGACAAACAATAGTTGTCAATGGTGAAACATTATATATCCTTATTATTATGTACCGGATGGTTGTGTGGAGCTGCGCAACCGCAGGTATCGGCTGATTCGGCTTCTTTCGTCAATCCTTTTGCTCATCCCATCACGCTCAGCGGAAACTTTGGCGAGCTGCGGGCCAATCATTTTCACGGGGGACTTGACTTCAAGACGGGAGGCGTGACAGGCAAGGCGGTGCGGGCACTGGCTGACGGTTACATCTCACGCATCCGAGTGACGCACGGATCGGGCTATGTGCTCGATGTGGCCTACGACAACGGCTATACTACCATCAACCGCCATCTGGAGGCATTCGTGGGCGAGATAGCCCGGCGAGTGGAAGACTTGCAATACGAACAGGAGAGCTGGGAGGTGGAAATCGTGCCTGAGGTGGGGGAGTATCCCGTCGAGCGCGGGCAAATTATCGCCTATAGTGGTAATACGGGGTATTCTTTCGGGCCGCATCTGCATTTGGATGTCATCGAGACGGTTACGGACGAATATGTGGATCCGCTTCCTTTCTTTACAGGGCAGGTGAAAGACCACACGGCACCGCGTGCGCAGGGTATCATGCTCTTTCCGCAACGGGGGCGGGGCGTGGTGAACGGCAAGGCGACACGGCAGGCTTTCGCTCTGAACGGGACGGAGGGTATCACGGCCTGGGGCGAAATAGGAGCCGGCATCCGTGCCTATGACTATATGGACGGGGTGCACAACCGTTATGGTGTGCATACAGTAATCCTCGAAGTGGATGGTCAGGAGATTTTCCGTAGTGTGGTGGACCGATTTGCTTACGCCGAGAACCGCTACATTAACTCCTGGACTTGCGGACAGTATATGAAGTCGTTCATTGACCCCGGCAATCGCCTCCGCCTGCTGCATGCTTACAACGGCAACCGCGGACTGGTGACCATCGACGAAGAGCGGCCTTACCGCTTTGTCTATACACTGCGTGACGCGTTGGGCAATGAATCGAAAGTCGAATTTACCGTACAAGGCCGGAGGAGTGACATTCCAACGGCGGAGCACCGTGAGAAGTATCATTTCCGTTGGGACAGGGTGAACTATCTGCAAGAGCCCGGTCTTGAACTGGTGTTGCCCCGCGGTGTGCTCTACGAAGACGCTTATCTGGATTATGCCGTCCGTGCCGATAGCGGTGATATCGCTTTTACCTATCAGCTGAACGATTATAACATTCCTCTACATAAGGCGGGCAACCTGCGCATCGGGTTGCTTCGTCGGCCGGTGTCCGATAGTACAAAGTACTACGTAGCTCGTGTCAACTCCAAGGGGCGTAAATATAACGTGGGAGGACGTTATGTGAACGGCTACATGGAAGTGAAGGTGCGCGAGCTGGGTACCTATACCGTGGATGTGGATACCGTGCCGCCGGTGCTGACTCCCGTACGGCCGGCGGGCTGGGGGCGCTCGGGCCGCATTATTCTCAAGGCGAAGGACACGCAGACAGGCATTGCCTCTTACCGCGGAACCATCGATGGACGGTATGCTCTCTTTGGCAAACCGAACTCTATAAAGGGGGATCTGGTGTGCCGGCTCGATCCGAAACACGTGAAGAAGGGTGGAAGTCATGTATTGGTGATGAGCGTCACCGACGGTTGTGGCAACGTCACCACGCAGGAGTATCGCTTCGTGTGGTAGGAGGCAGAAGAATGATTTTTCAGTTATCAATTATCAACTCTCAATTAATAAAGTATCAATTATGAAAATTAGAAGATTGACTCTTGCCATCCTTTGCATGGCGGTAGCCGTAGCCGATGTGCCGGCCTGCACCAATCTGATTGTGGGCAAGAATGTGTCGGCCGACGGTTCGACCATTATTTCCTATTCGGCCGACTCTTATTCATTGTTCGGCGAGCTGTACCATTACCCCGCAGGCATGCACAAGAAGGGTACGATGATGAACGTCTACGAGTGGGACACGGGTAAATATCTGGGTCAGATAGAGCAGGCACGTCAGACGTACAACGTGGTGGGCAACATGAACGAATTCCAACTGACTATCGGTGAAACCACTTTTGGCGGGCGTCCCGAGCTGGTAGACACGACGGGCGTCATCGACTATGGTAGCCTGATTTACTTGGGACTGCAACGCTCGCGCACGGCGCGCGAGGCCATCAAAGTGATGACCGAACTGGTGCAGGAATATGGCTACTACAGCAGCGGTGAGTCTTTTACCATCGCCGATCCCAATGAAGTGTGGATTATGGAGATGATAGGCAAGGGACCCGGGGTGCGTGGTGCCGTGTGGGTGGCTGTCCGCGTGCCCGACGACTGCATTTCGGCCCATGCCAATCATAGCCGCATCCATCAGTTCGACATGGACGACAAGGAGAATTGCATGTATGCGCCCGATGTCATTTCCTTTGCTCGTGAGAAAGGCTACTTCGACGGTGTGAACAAGGATTTCAGTTTTTCCAAAGCTTATGCACCCCTTGACTTCGGCGCACGCCGCTATTGCGAGGCCCGTGTGTGGAGCTACTTCAACATGTTTACCGACCGTGGCGCGGAGTTTCTGCCCTACATTGAGGGAAAGACCGACGAGCCGATGCCTCTCTACGTGAAGCCCAACCGCAAGATTTCCGTACAGGATGTGAAGAACGCCATGCGCGATCACTACGAAGGCACGGCTCTCGACATTTCCAAGGATTTCGGTGCCGGCCCCTACCATGCTCCTTACCGCCTATCGCCGCTGGAGTTTGAAGTGAACGGACAGAAATACTTCAATGAACGTCCCATCTCCACGCAGCAGAGCGGCTTTGTATTCGTGGCGCAGATGCGCGAAAACTTACCTGACCCCGTGGGCGGAGTGCTGTGGTTCGGCTTGGACGATGCCAATATGACGGTCTTCACGCCTGTCTATTGTTGTGCCACCCGTGTGCCCGAGTGTTACACCCGTGTGGACGGTGCTGACTATATTACCTTCTCTTGGAAGTCCTCTTTCTGGGTGTTCAACTGGGTGTCCAATATGGTATATCCGCGTTATGACCTGATGATGGGCGACGTGCGTGCTCTGCAGACCGAGATAGAGACTACTTTCAACCAGGCACAGGAGGGTATTGAGGCAGCGGCGATTAAGTTACTGGAAACGTCTCCCGAACAGGCCAAAGAACTGCTGACGAACTACACCGTGATGACGGCCCAAAGTACGCACGATGCCTGGAGGCGTCTTGGCGAATTCCTGATAGTCAAGTATAATGACGGCGTGGTGAAGCGCGTGAAAGACGGCAAGTTCGAACGTAACTCCATTGGTCAGCCGGCCGGTGTCATCCGCCCGGGGTATCCCAAGGATTTCCTGGATGAATATGTAAAACAGACGGGCGACCGATATAAAATTCCCGAATAATTTGTTTGTTCATTTTATCTGGCTATCTTTGTCGGTGAAGTGAAATGGATTATATTTCAACCTTTAATAAGAATAAACTTTATGGAAAATCAAGATTTGATTAAACAAGTGACTGTGAAGGCACAGGAGTGGCTCGGTCCGGCTTATGATGCTGAGACTCAGGCTGAAGTAAGAAAAATGTTGGACAACAGCGATAAGACGGAACTGATAGAATGTTTCTATAAGGATTTGGAGTTTGGTACAGGTGGTCTGCGCGGCATCATGGGTGCGGGTAGCAACCGCATGAATATCTATACGGTAGGTGCCGCTACGCAAGGTCTGGCCAATTACCTGAACAAATGTTTTGCCGGTCAGTCTATCTCTGTAGTCGTAGGCCACGACTGCCGCAACAACAGCCGCAAGTTTGCCGAAATCTCGGCTGATATCTTCTCGGCCAATGGCATCAAAGTCTATTTGTTCGACGACCTGCGTCCCACGCCCGAAGTGTCTTTTGCCATCCGTCACTTGGGATGTCAGAGCGGTATCAACATCACCGCCAGCCATAATCCGCACGAATACAACGGTTATAAGGCTTATTGGGATGACGGTGCGCAGGTATTGGCACCGCACGACACGGGTATCATCGACGAGGTGAACAAGGTGAAAGTGGCCGACATTAAGTTCAACGGCAACAAGGACCTCATTCAGATTATCGGTGAGGATGTGGACAAGGCTTATCTGGAGAAAGTTCACTCCATTTCCATCGATCCCGAAGTCATCAAGCGCCAGAAAGACCTGAGTATCGTTTATACACCGCTGCATGGTGCCGGACGTGCGCTCATCCCCGCATCGCTGAAACTTTGGGGTTTCGAGAACGTGCATTGCGTGGAATCGCAGATGGTAAAGGACGGAAACTTCCCGACGGTGGTTTCACCCAATCCGGAAAATGCAGAGGCACTGACCCTGGCCATCAAGCTGGCCAAGGAAATAGATGCAGATATCGTGATGGCCAGCGATCCTGACGCCGACCGTGTAGGTATGGCTTGCAAGGACGATAAGGGCGAGTGGGTGCTCATCAACGGCAACCAGACTTGTCTGCTCTTCCTCTACTATATCATAAAGAACCGTCTGGCTACGGGCAAGATGCAGCCGGGTGACTTCATCGTAAAGACTATCGTGACAACCGAACTTATCAAGGCCGTGGCCGACAAGAACCATGTCGAGATGCTCGACTGTTACACCGGCTTCAAGTGGATTGCCCGCGAGATCCGTCTGCGCGAGGGCAAGCAGCAGTATATCGGTGGCGGTGAAGAGAGCTACGGCTTCCTGGCCGAGGATTTTGTGCGTGACAAGGACGCCGTATCCGCCTGCTCATTGCTGGCTGAGATTTGCGCTTGGGCCAAAGACCAAGGCAAGACGCTGTATGACATACTGATGGGCATCTACGTGGAATATGGCTTCTCCAAGGAAACGACCGTCAACGTAGTGAAGCCGGGCAAGAGCGGTGCCGATGAGATTAAAGCCATGATGGACAACTTCCGCGCCAATCCGCCGAAGGAAATCGGTGGCTCGAAGGTGGCACTCATAAAGGACTACAAGACCCTGAAGGCTACGGACGCTGCGGGAAAGGTGAGCGATCTCAATATGCCTGAACCTTCTAATGTGCTCCAGTACTTCACGGAAGACGGAACGAAAATTTCCGTTCGCCCCTCGGGTACGGAACCGAAGATTAAATTCTACATTGAGGTGAAGGGCGAGATGGGTTGCCCGAAGTGCTACGCCAAAGTCAATGTCGATGCCGAAGAGAAAGTGAAAGCGGTGCGCGCTTCGCTGGGTATCTGATATAGATAACCGTAATAAGAAAATCCCTTCCACAGCAATCAGATGAGAGAACTGTGGAAGGGATTTTTTTGTGGAGTTACTCCACATGTTTTTAGGATTGAATTATTTCAGCACTTCGGCCAGCTTTTCCAGCAAACCTTCGCCGTGGAGGCCGCGTGCGATGATGGTGCCTTCGCCGTCAATCAACACGGTGTGAGGAATGCTGCTTACGGCATAAAGTTTGGCTCCTTCGCAGTTCCAGTACTTCAGGTCGGACATCTGCGGCCAAGTGATGTTGAGCTGTTTGATGGCGGCTTTCCAGGCGTCACCGTTCTGATCGAGCGACACGCCTACAATCTCGAAGTTCTTATTCTTATAAAGTTTATAGGCTTCCACCAAGTTGGGCATTTCACGGCGGCAGGGACCACACCAGCTTGCCCAAAAGTCAACGAGCACTACTTTCCCCTTGCCAACGTAGTCGGACAGTTTGACGGTCTTTCCTTCGGGAGTCTGCATTTCAAAGTCGGTGAACTTCTGTCCTACAGCCGTGGCCTTCATCTTTTCTACATTGTTTTTGATTTTGATGATAGTTTCATCGTTGTCGTAGGCGGCGGGGATTTGCGGCATCAACGGATCCAGCTCCTCCACGCCCATGTAGTAGAAGTTCTGCTTCAGCAGGTGGATACCTACGGCGTTGGTGATGTTTTGGCTGATGGCATCCTTCATGACGCTGACAGTCTTGTTTTGCAAAGCTTCGATTTCCTGTCCTTTGGCATTGCGTTGTTCATCGGTGAGGGTTGAGTCAGTGGCCAAGGCTTCATAAGTAGCTATGATTTGTCTGTTCAGGTCATTGAGTTGGGTGCGGACGGCCTGGTAGATGTCGTTGTTAGGCGTGCCGGTAGCCGCATCGTTGTTGAGGGTCAGGTTGATGTTGATTTGTCCGTTTTCAAGGAAGAAATCTATCAGCAGCGGTTCCTTGCCCAGTGCGGCATACGTGATGTACCGGTTGACAACCATGTCCTGTGTGCCTTTGAACGTGAATGTTCCGTTCTTGATGACGGTCGAGTCGAGGCTGACAAGCTGGCGGCCTTCCACCTTTTTCAGATATACGGTGTCGCCGTCGGCGGCTCCTTCTACCGTACCGGTTACAGTATAACCCTTGTTGCCGTTACATGCAGCCAATACGGCGGCTGCAGCGAATAAGTAAATCAGTTTTTTCATTGTTTTATTATAAGTTTAAAAGTGACGCGGGCAAAGATAGGGAAAAGATTTCAAATTTTGCAGGGAAGTCTCGCAAAAGAAAAGAGGGCAGGTCCGTGAAGACCTGCCCTCTTTTCTTGTTTGTTTGAAATAAGTATGTATGTTTTTTTATTCGGCTGCGGGAATCTCAGCTTCGGCAGCGGGAGCTTCGGTTGCTTCTTCGGTAGCCTTGGCTGCTTCTTCAGCTGCTTTTGCAGCTTCTTCAGCGGCCTTCTTCTCTGCTACGGCCTTTGCCTTTGCTTCATTCACCTTTTTCTCAGCGTCGAGGCGTGCTTTGGCTTCAGCCTTCTTGGCTTCTTCCTGCTTTGCCTTCAGTGCGGCCAGTCCGCTCTGCTTGTTGTTTTTCCAAGCTTCGAACTTGGCTTCTGCTTCCGCTTCGCCAAATGCGCCCTTGGCTACACCGCCCAGCAGGTGCTTCTTCATGTAGACACCTTCACGGGAAAGAATGTTGCGGACAGTGTCAGTAGGTTGTGCACCGGTCATCACCCACTTCAATGCGCGGTCAAAGTTCAAATCTACTGTGGCAGGATTTGTGTTGGGGTTGTACGTACCCAGCTTTTCAATAAATTTACCATCACGTGGTGCTCTTGAGTCGGCAATGACGATGGAGTAGAAGGCATAACCTTTACGTCCGTGTCTTTGCAATCTGATTTTTGTTGCCATAAATGTTTATTAGTTTAATAAATGATTTGAATATGCTACTAACTCGTAATAGCGGGTGCAAAAGTAAGTATTTTCTTTTTGACTGCCAAGTAAATGTGCAGAAAATCTGTAAAATGTGTGTTTGGTGACTCTTTAGAGTGTTACATCAGGAATATCTCTTCGGGTATCTCAACAGAATGGACAGCAGGGCGAAAAGTCCCATGCAGAAAGGATAGTAGAGGCTTCCGATAATGCTCAAGGGCGAGATGGACGCGAGTCCGGCCGCGATGAGCATCTGTGCTCCATAGGGAATGAGGCTTTGCGTCAGGCATGAAAAGGTATCGAGGATGCTGGCCGTCTTTCGTCGGTCCAACCGGAAGCGCAGGGCGATGTTGCGGGCGATGGGGCCGGTGGTGATAATGGCAATGGTATTGTTGGCTGTGCATAGGTTGGCGATACTCACTAGGGCTGCGATGCTCAGCTCGGCACCCCGTTTGCCTTTGACGTGACGGGTGAGGCGGGTGATGATGAAGTCGATGCCACCGTTGAAGCGTATCAGTTCGAGCATGCCGCCTGCCAGCAGGGTGATGATGATGAGCTCGCCCATGCCGATAATGCCCGAACCCATGGCACCGAACCAGTCGAAAAACGACATGCCCGTCAGAAAACCGATGAGGCCTGTGGACACGATGCCCAGCATCAGAACCAGCATGACGTTGATTCCCGCTACGGCGGTGCCCAATACAATGAGGTAGGGGAGCACCTTAAGCCATTGGATACTTTCGGTTTGGGGCGGTGTACTGACGTTCAGCCCCTGGAAAATATAGACACCCAGCACAATTAAGGCGGCGGGGGCTACGATGAGGCAGTTGACGCGGAACTTGTCCGTCATCACGCATTCTTGAGTGCGCGTCGAGGCGATGGTGGTGTCGGAGATGAACGAGAGGTTGTCGCCAAAGAAGGAGCCGCCCACTACAATGGCGGTCATATAGGCCGGGTCAACACCGGTTTTTTCTGCCAGACCGACCGCTACGGGTGTCAGGGCTACGATGGTACCCACGCTGGTTCCGATGGAAAGCGAGATGAAGCAGGAGGCCAGGAAAATGCCGGCCAGCAGCAGATTGTCCGGCAGGATATAAAGAGTCAGGTTGACGGTAGCGTCAATGGCTCCCATCTGCTTGGCGCTTTGGGCGAAGGCGCCGGCCAGTACAAAAATCCAGATCATCAGCAGGATGTTCTTGTTGCTCGCGCCCAGGGAAAACTGGTAAATGCGCTCTTCCAGCTTCAAGCTGCGGGTAATGGCTACGGCATAGCACGACGAAAACAAGAAAGCCACGGTGATGGGCATCTTGTAGAAGTCATTCATCAGCAGCGATGTCACGAGGTAGAGGCAGAGGAACACGCCAAGCGGACTGAGTGCCCACCAGCTTCCCTGCCGGGGTTGGCCGGCTTCTTGCATCTCTTCGTTTTTCATTAAAGCGTCACTCCGTTTTTGAAGATGGCTATTTCTTTGTAACCTTTCTTCTCGTTGTTCACCGGCTCGCCGCTGGCCACGCGGATAATGTAGTCGATGAAGCGTTCGCAGGTCTGTTCCATCGGCTCGTTTTCCAGAATGACACCGGCATTGAAGTCAATCCAGCCCGGTTTATGCTTAGCCAAGTTGGAGTTGGTGGAGATTTTCATGGTAGGCACGTACGTGCCGAAGGGCGTTCCGCGTCCGGTGGTGAAGAGCACCATGTGGCAACCGCAGGAAGCCAGGGCCGTGGCGGCTACGAGGTCGTTGCCCGGAGCGGAGAGCAGGTTGAGGCCTTTCACTTGCAGGCGTTCACCGTAGGCCATGACGCCTTCCACGTAGCTCTTGCCGCATTTCTGCGTGCAGCCCAGCGCTTTGTCCTCCAAGGTGGAGATGCCACCTGCTTTGTTGCCCGGCGAGGGGTTCTCGCCTACGGGTTCGCCGTGGCTCAGGAAGTATTCCTTGAAGTCGTTGATGAGTTTCACGGTTTGGTCAAACAACTCACGGTTGCGGCAACGGTTCATCAGGATGGTTTCCGCACCGAACATTTCGGGCACTTCGGTCAGCACCGTTGTGCCTCCTTGTGCCACGAGGAAGTCGGAGAACATGCCGAGCAGCGGATTGGCCGTGATGCCCGAGAAGCCGTCCGAACCACCGCACTTCAGACCCACGCGCAGTTCGCTCAGCGGAATGTCTTTGCGTACGTCTTGCGATGCCTTGGCATAAAGTTCGCGCAGCAGCTTCATGCCTTCTTCAAATTCGTCGTCCACTTTCTGGGTCACCATGAATTTCACGCGGTCGTGGTCATATTCGCCCAGAAACTCACGGAATACGTCGGGCTGATTGTTTTCGCATCCCAGGCTGACAACGAGCACGGCGCCGGCGTTAGGATGAAGCACCATGTCGCGTAGGATTTTTTTTGTGTTTTCGTGGTCAGCGCCCAGCTGTGAGCAGCCGTAGTTATGCGGATAGGCCATGATGGCATCCACGCCTGCACCGCCTGTTTCCTTGCGCAGGCTTTCGGCCAATTGGTTGGCGATGCCGTTCACGCAGCCCACGGTGGGGATAATCCATATTTCGTTGCGCACCCCCACGTCACCGTTTTTGCGGCGATAGCCTTTGAACGTCAGTTTCCGGTCGGCAATGTCCAGACTGGCGTCTACGGGGTGGTAGGTATATTCCAACAAGCCGGACAGGTTGGTCTTGATGTTGTTTTCGTTCATCCAGTCGCCCTGCTTCCGGGCTTCGCGCGCATGTCCGATGGGATAACCGTATTTGATGACATTCTCGCCTTCGGCCAGGTCTTTCAGCGCAAATTTGTGTCCGGCGGGGATGTCTTCGTTTAGCGTGATATTTTGTCCGTCCACCGTAATCGTTTCACCGGCTTTTAAGGGCAGGATGGCTACCGCAACATTATCAGCGGAATTGATTTTCAGGTACTTTGTATTCATAATTGCATGTCGGAAAAATAGTTGGTTTGTTTATCGGTTACAGTAGAAATCAATGTTTTCTTTGGTCAGCAGGTCAATGGGCATGAAGTTGACGGGTGAGACTTCTTTTTTCAAAATCAGATGGTCACAGAGGAACTTGATGCCGTTGAAACCTTGCAGAGTGGGTTGCTGCGCTATGAGGAAGAAGATGCTTCCTTGTTTCAAGCATTCCACGTTGCGTTGCAGCAGGTCGTACCCCATCAGGTTGAAGTCGGTAATCTGCTTTTTTTGCAGATATTCGCCGATGATGTAGGCTTTTGAATTGAAGGTGATGCCATTCTTCAGGGTGGGATGTGCGGCAAAGAAATCATCCAGCATCAGGGCGTCTTCTCCGTCGCGTTTGGCATGGAGGTCGAGTTCCCAGATATGGCAGTCGGGATGGTGAAGCTTCATGTATTCACGAAATCCTATCTCGCGGCGCTCCTGTTGGTTGGAGCCTACGATGCCTTCGTTTATTTTTCGGAAGATGGCTATTTCCTGTGCACCCTTTCCGGCCAGGAGCATCAGCATTCGCGCGGCGAAGTGTCCACTCTGATGAGAGTTCTGTCCGAAGAAAGAAAGAGCCGGTTGTTCCTTAATGTTGGAATCTATATATATATAAGGTATATTCAACCGGTTCAATGCCTCGGTGAATGGCTGTGTGTATTGAGGTGCGGTAGGGGCGAAGAGTACACCGTCCGGATGGGCGTCCACGATGAGTTGGGCCGCTTGTCCGAATGAAAGGTAGTCGTAAGGGTCATAATAGGACAGATGAGCCTGGATGTTGAAGTCCGAATAGGTGGCCGTCGCTTCCAGGATGCCGGCTTCCACTGCTGTCCAGTATTCTCCGGTCTCGTGTTGCGGCAGCAGGCATGCATACGTATATTTCTTGTTCGAGGCCAATGCGCTGGCGTACATGTTTGGTTGATAATCCAGTTGTTTCAGTATTTCTTCCACGCGTTTGCGGCTGTCTTCGGAAACGCCGCTTCGGCCGTGCAGGACGCGGTCCACCGTGCCTACCGATACATTGGCCATTTGTGCTATGTCTTTAATTCTAATTCTGCTCATTTGTTCAATAACCGTTTCCGTGAGTCTGATGAAACTGAGTTTTTCTACTATTCTTGTGTGCGTACACAATAATAATCTTAATATTCTCGATACAAATATATGATAATTTTTTGTATTCCAAAAATTGTTGTATCTTTGTGCCCGCACACGGAACTATGAAGAACGGGTATTTTTTAATCCTTACTTCCATAGTTTCAGGACTTTATCTGTTGATAAAACAGATTGGTTATAATTTGAAAGGAAACAATTATTCATTATCTAAATTAAAAAATAAAGATTATGGGAAAGAAAGTCGTAACCCTTGGTGAAATCATGTTGAGATTATCCACTCCGGGTAATACCCGTTTTGTACAGTCAGATTCTTTTGACGTTGTGTACGGTGGTGGTGAGGCCAATGTAGCTGTCAGTTGCGCCAACTATGGCCATGATGCTTATTTCGTAACCAAACTCCCGAAACACGAAATCGGTCAGTCGGCTGTCAACGCACTGCGTAAATATGGTGTGAAGACGGACTTCATCGCCCGTGGCGGTGACCGTGTCGGTATCTACTATCTGGAGACCGGTGCATCTATGCGTCCCAGCAAGGTAATTTATGATCGTGCTCATTCCGCAATAGCTGAAGCTGATGCTTCTGACTTCGATTTTGATGCCATCATGGAGGGCGCTGACTGGTTCCACTGGTCGGGCATCACGCCGGCCATTTCCGACAAGGCTGCTGAACTGACCCGTCTGGCCTGCGAAGCTGCCAAGCGTCACGGTGTGACCGTTTCTGTCGACCTGAATTTCCGTAAGAAACTGTGGACAAAGGAAAAAGCTCAGTCCATCATGAAGCCTCTGATGAAATATGTAGATGTATGTATCGGTAATGAGGAGGATGCTGAACTGTGTCTGGGATTCAAACCCGATGCCGACGTAGAAGGCGGAAAAACTGACGCTGAAGGCTACAAGGGCATCTTCAAGGCCATGGCCAAGGAATTCGGCTTCAAATATGTCATCTCTACCTTGCGTGAATCTTTCTCGGCCAGTCATAACGGCTGGAAAGCCATGATTTATAATGGTGAAGAATTCTATGAATCCAAGCGTTACGACATCAACCCCATTGTAGACCGCGTGGGTGGCGGCGACTCTTTCTCGGGCGGTATCATCCATGGCTTGCTGACGAAGGCTACCCAGGGTGAAGCGCTGGAATTTGCGGTGGCTGCATCGGCTTTGAAGCACACCATCAACGGTGACTTCAACCTCGTTTCGGCTGAAGAAGTGGAAGCGTTGGCAGGTGGTGACGCCAGCGGACGCGTGCAGCGATAAAAGTATTCATCAATTGTTTATCTAAAAATAAAGACGATAATGGCAAAATTCGATAAGATAGCCGTATTGAACAAGATAGGTTCGACCGGCATGGTTCCTGTGTTTTATCACAAGGATGCGGAAGTGGCAAAGAAAGTAGTGAAAGCATGCTACGACGGTGGTGTCCGTGCTTTTGAATTTACGAACCGCGGTGACTTTGCCCACGAGGTCTTCGCCGAGGTGGTGAAATTTGCGGCTAAGGAATGTACTGAAATGGCGATGGGCGTAGGTTCCATTGTAGATCCTGCAACGGCTTCTCTTTACATCCAGTTGGGAGCCAACTTTGTAGTAGGTCCGTTGTTCAATCCTGAAATTGCAAAGGTATGCAACCGTCGTCTGGTGCCCTATACACCGGGTTGCGGTAGCGTGTCCGAAGTAGGTTTTGCGCAGGAAGTGGGTTGCGATCTTTGCAAGATTTTCCCGGGCGACGTACTTGGACCGAAGCTTGTGAAAGGCTTGCTGGCTCCGATGCCTTGGTCCAAACTGATGGTGACCGGTGGTGTCGAGCCTACTCAGGAGAACTTGACTTCTTGGATTAAGGCGGGTGTATTCTGCGTCGGAATGGGTTCTAAGCTCTTCCCGAAAGACAAAGTCGCCGCTGAGGACTGGACGTATGTCACCGAGAAGTGTAAAGAAGCTTTGGGCTATATTGCCGAAGCAAGAAAGTAAGTGTAAATACGATATTCATTTTGTTTAAAGGTGTTTAAGGGGACAACCATCGGGGCACTGTTTTCAGATGCTCCGGTGGTTTGTTTTTTGCGGGAGTGCCATTGATTTTGTGAATAACCCTGTTGAAGTTGGAAAATATGTTATATAACAGGTTTTTTCGAGCCGTTTTATTGCAGGTTAGAGAAGATTTCGTACCTTTGCACTGTGGTTGTGAAACTACTTCTTTTTCATAGGTAATTAGTTGAAAAATTTTTTCATAGGCTATTTAAGTGAGTTTTCATCGTGTATTAAGTTTTTTGATGTAAGTTTTTTAAGATTGATTTTTGGATAACAACGATGCAAGAAAAATAAGAAAAGCCAAAAGGCTTTTCTTATACTCGGAGGCGAGTGGTTCGTGAGAACTGGCTCGTTTTTTTTTCCCCATTTTTTTTGATTTAGCTTCCAAATAGTTATCTTTGCGACAGTCCTCACCGATTTTTCAAAAGCAATCCTTTTATTATGGATGTGAATGGGAAATGCTCACGCCGGGCTTGAATACGTATAAAACGTGTGGCAGCGGGCTATTGGAAGGGATTGAGGACTGGTAAATGTGAAGGCGTTTACTTGACGCTTTGTTCTTGACACATAGAAATCTGGCAGTTTCGAATTGTTAGTCAAATTCAAAGCAACGGTAGATGTCCATGGGTATGTTATATCCGATTGATTGTATGCAGGCAGATCTTGACGGTTGTTTGCATCATGTTCGTTTATATGCATATCGGCGTGGGCTTCGGCGTTGCTCGTTTCGACTAACAGGGCGATGCCAGAGCCTCTATGTGTGGGACGAGTGACAAGCATGATTCCCACGCTTTTCTTTTGCCTAAACTTTTGTGTGTAACAGCTGGCTTGCCGGGAATCAAGTCCGCACTTTTGCTCGGCAATGAAGCAGAATGAACGTGCTGGTATTATGCGGATAGTTTCAGACATCGTAAAAGCTGATTCTATCATCGATTTACGAGAAATTGATTACTTGGATGAAATTAAAGCTAAGTACCGCATAACGAAAGATGATGAAGCTATGGGCGATTCCATGACTTTATCCAATGCAGTCTGTTTGCTAAAAAATTTGTCACCAAGCCTAATTCATGACATTATTGGAGATTTTTACAATTTGGCATTGTCGGACAACGCTTTTAGTAGAGAGGAAGGACTTATAGTGCTTGCCATAATAGCTTGCTTGTCTGAAAAACATTTCACACGTGCGGAAATATATTCGACTGTTTTACCAAGTAATACATTAGCTGAAAAATCACAGATACTTTATATTGAGGGAGAATATTACAAGGAGGCAAATAAAGAAATTTCTGATGCATATAGAGAAATATCCAATGAATTCCGATTGATAGGCTTGAATTTCGTTTATCTCCCAAAGGTGTGCGAACATTATAAATCATTGTCACATAGTAAATTATTGTCGTTACTTTCTTTTTTATATCCTAAAATTTCAGAGAAACAGATGGGAGATATGATACGGCAGTTAACCTCGTTGAATACATCTGATTTTTGCAAGGAAGGTATTGTTGGAAAAATGAATCTCAAAGACTTGGATGAATCATTACCGTCGATGCTTTTATGTATAAATGATTCGTTTGTTGAAGGAAAAATCTACTCAAATTTTCTATTGATTACTCTCGAAAAGGAAGCTCTCAATATTGCAAGGGATTTTACAGATCTGTTTATGAAGTTGTATAAACCAAGAGTATTAAATCCTTCTTTTGAAGGTAAGGAAAGATTTGTTTATCGCGGTTACTACAAGCAGGTATTTGATATATTTACAGATAGAAAAGGTATTAGGAGCAGTGTTGTTATAGACCTACTTCATGGTGATATTCTCTTACCTGAGGCCGAAATAAAGTTATCAAAACTTCATAGAAGGGAGAAGGCTTTGTATGCCTTGTTCTTGTTGGAATCTGGAAGTGGTGGAATAAATTTCAGCAAACCGGAAAATGCTAAGGCTCTAAAAAAATTTGACCATCGTATGCAACTCATACAGCTAAAGTATGAAATGATTTATGAAGGTTTTGGCGGCGATAAATCTCGTGCCCCTAAAATATGTCTTTCGGAAAACCGGTTGCCCATGTTGAGTTTTATAAAACAACAATTTCGCCAAATCGGAGAATTTTTAAGCAATGCGGATGACTATTTAGTGCAACGCAATCTTTTTGGCAATTACTGTGTTGCTATTCCTCCAGAGTTATGTCTATGTTACGATATGCAAACAAAGCAAATTTGCCGTTTTGAGGACTCTGTTTTTTGGAGTCGGGTATTGGCCTTATAATCTTGCAATCTTTTATAGATGATTCTTTCTTTTATCGGGTGTAATCTTGCAGATTATTATAAACCAGATGTTTATTGCCTAACTTAGCATAAAAAATTAAATAGTTAAAATTATGGCAATAACATTAGAAAAAGGACAGCGGATAGGCATAGGCCTGTCTAAAGTTAGTGTAGGTCTCGGATGGGATCCGAATGAAGGTTCTGGGTTTGATTTCGATTTGGATGCTTCTGCATTTATGTTAGATAAAAATAGGAAAGTTCCTAATGAAGATTTTTTTGTTTATTATAGAAACTTGAAATCTCCAGATGGTGCCGTGGAATCTACAGGCGATGACACTACTGGTGGTAATAGTGACGGTGGGGATGATGAAACTTTAAATGTTGATTTACAAAAGGTAGACTCTTCTATTCAAGAAATACTTTTTACTGCCACAATTTATAAAGCAGATGAAAGGAAGCAAAATTTTGGGCAAGTACATAATTCTTATATACGTATTTATAATTCCATTACTAATGAAGAAATTGCCCGCTATGATTTAGATGAAGATTTCTCTATTGAGACCGCAGTTGAATTTGGGCGTTTGTATCGGCGTAATGGCGAATGGAAATTTGAAGCAATGGGTGTTGGTAATAAGGGTGGATTACGAATGCTTGTTCACAAGTATGGCCTACAAACTAAAGAGTGATAGTGGTTGTAATAGTTTATTGAAGAATAATAACTAACATCACATAAAACTTGATAAAGGTAACTGATTCTCTATGAGCGGAATCATCATAAATCCCAATCAGCATAAGGAAGTTCTGTGAAGCAGATTCTTGGGAGCTCATGGAACTTGGTCTCGGATGTTTTTGAATTGCGAGATGGAAAGGATGTCTTGATTAACAGAATGTAATTTTCTCAAACAAATGTCATTCATGCAGGGCGCAAAGATTGTGACATAATAATGGTTGGGGATTTAACTATTCACTAAAAAGCAAGGATTATCGTAAACAGATTTATAATGAATATATTTTATGGCAATACAATTAGAAAAAGGACAGCGCATTAATCTTGAAAAAGATAATGGAGCAAAGTTGCAAAACATCTGTGTGGGTGTCAATTGGGGCGCTATTAAGAAGAAAAATTGGTTGGGTTTCACTACAACTGAAGCTGTTGATTTAGATGCTAGTTGTGCCCAGTTTGATGCTCAAGGAAATATCATTGACAAGGTTTGGTTTAAGCATCTTGCTTCTAATGATGGGGCAATTAAACATAGTGGCGATGATTTAACAGGAGACATGGATGGAGACGACGGATTAGATAATGAAGTTATAACTGTTGATTTACACAAAGTTAATCCACGAACAGATAAAATAGCCTTTGTGCTGAACAGCTTCCGGGGTCAAGATTTCAAACTAATTCCCTTCGCATCAATTAGAATTTATGAAGGTACCCCTACAAAAGTACGAGAAATATTTGCTACTTATGATATTGCAAATGACCCAACTTTTGCAGGAAGTGTATCAATGGTAATGGGGGTTTTCTATAAACGTAATGGAGAATGGAAATTCAATGCCATTGGTGAATCAACAAAAGACAGGGATTTTGAAAGCACTTTGCAAACTGTTAAACAAAAATATTTATGAGAAGATTACCCGTCTATCTACTATTGGATACATCTGGTTCAATGTATGGTGAGCCGATAGAAGCAGTCAAGAATGGTGTTCAGACGCTTATTTCGACATTACGAGGAGACCCCTATGCTCTTGAAACAGCCTATATTAGTATAATAACTTTCAACTCTACGGCTCAACAAGTGACACCTCTTACAGAATTGTCGGCCTTTCAACAGCCTCAAATTGAAGCAAGTGGCTGTACCGTTTTGGGTGAAGCATTAACTTTGCTTGCACAGAAGGTTGATACCGAAATAGTCAAGACTACACAAGAAGTAAAAGGTGATTGGAAACCATTGGTCTTTCTTATGACAGATGGCGAGCCTACGGATGATTTGCAAAAAGGACTAAACGAGTTTGAAAAAAGAAAGTTCGGTATGGTCGTAGCTTGTGCTGCAGGTCAAGGTGCTAACACAAATACGTTAAAGCAAATTACGGAAAATGTCGTTCAGCTTGATACAGCTGATAGCGCAACCATTAAAGCGTTTTTCAAATGGGTAAGTGCAAGCATCAGTACAGGCAGTCAAAAAGTTGAGGACACTCACGGCGATGTTGCGTCAATGAGCGAGTTACCGCCTCCACCTCCTGAAGTAAATATCGTTGTGTAAAGAGATATGGTAAGGTGGTACGAAACTGTTTGTGCCACCTTATGCTGTAAAAAATATTAAGAATGAGACATTTACCTGTATATATATTGATTGATACCAGTGGGTCTATGAAGGGAGAACCGATAGAAAGTGTCAAGGTCGGCTTATCCGATATGATTGCGACTCTCCGTCAAGACCCGTATGCATTGGAAACTGTTTGTATAAGTATAATAACTTTTGATAGGGAAGTAAATCAGATTTTGCCTTTGACCGAGCTTGCCGACTTGCAGATCCCTAATATTATCACGCCGGATTCTGGTCCAACGTTTCTTGGCAAAGCATTGGAAATGCTTTGTAATCGGATAGAAGTAGAAGTTCAAAAGGGTACACTTGAACAAAAAGGTGATTGGCGTCCATTACTCTTTGTGTTAACAGACGGCAAGCCCTCTGATATTCAGGTTTATGAGAATATCATTCCTGAAGTAAAAAATAAAAATTTTGCAAGCATAATTGCTTGTGCTGCAGGTCCCAAAGCAAAGATTGAACCGCTAAAAAAACTCACAGAGCAGGTGTTTACACTTGATACAATGGACGCAACATCATTTAAGAAATTCTTTGTGTGGGTTTCTGATGTTATAGGTGTAGGAGGAAAAAGTGTTGGAACAACGGATTCTTTGGAATTGCCGGGACCACCTGTGGAAGTGAATATAGTAATATAATTGTTTATGAGAAGATTACCGATATATTTTCTGATTGATGTTTCAGAATCAATGGTTGGAGAACCAATCACTCAGGTA
>CALUFR010000100.1 GCA_944319875.1 uncultured Bacteroides sp. | reverse complement strand
TGTCTGAGCGAAGCGAGTTTCTGCCTTTTAGCAAAAAGCAAGGGCGGAGTAGCCTACGAGCTTCAGCGCTTGATCCTTTCTTTTGGTATCTTTTCTTTCGTATCAAGACGAAAGAAAAGTACATAATCGGGCAAGCGAAAAAGTACAAACGAAAATACTATTTATAGTTCTTTTATCCTCCAAACCTTATACGAAATCCCCTCATCATACACATCGCTGCCGTCAATGCGCTTCACGGCACGCACCACCCGTATGGTGACAGGCAGAATAATGACCTCATAGAGTGACTTCAGCACCACCTGGATGCCCATCATCACTAGCAACTCCGGCCAGGCGATGATACCTCCGAAAGCGATTGGGAAGAAGATAAGCGAATCCGCCGTCTCGCCCACCACCGTAGAGGCAATGGCACGCCAGGCAAAACGCCGCCCCTGACTGACTATCTTCATGCGACTCATCACATAGGCGTTGAGAAACGACCCGACCAGAAAGGCCAGCAGACTGGCCACCACGATGCGGGGTGCCATGCCGAAGACGAAGTTGAAGTGCTCCTCGCCCTCCCAAAAGGGTGCGGCGGGAATAGCCACGGCCACCAGTCCCAACGTCACCACGAAGAAGTTCATGGCGAAGCCGCTCCAGATGATGAGCCTCGCCTTGCGGAAGCCCCACACCTCGGAGATGCAGTCGTTGATGATGTACGACACGGGAAACACCAGCAGACCGGCTGTGACGGTCAGACTCCCCAATTGGATAACTTTGGTTTCAAGCAGATTGGCTGCGATGAGGCATACGTTGAACAAGATGCCCAGCAGCATAAAGGATACAGATACAGTATGTTTCATTTTTCCTGTTTTTTACGTGGTTAGTCCTGGAATACACGGCCGCCTTGAAGCGGCATCCCATAAAATCGGGCGCAAAGATAGTTTATTTTGCGTAAACAGCCAATAAACGGGACCTGAAAACGAACATCAGAACTTATAGTCGATGCCCAAGCCGAAGACCTTGTTCGTGCGTCCGTACACATTCTGCGCACCTTCGGCCACCTGCTTGGTATAATCCGTATAGTTGGTCCAGAAGTAAGCGACGTTCAGTGTCAGATGCTTCGTCATGTGGACAGCCGCTCCAAAGCCCAGTGAATAGGAGTCGCAGGAAAAGCTGGTGTCCGACTGGAACTGATCCGTCTGCCCGTAGTTGGTCAGCTGATACCCACCACTAACCGTCAAGTACTTCATGACATCCCATTCCGCTCCCACCAGGAACTCATGCGTGCCATGATCCAGATATTTCTCCTTACCGCCTGCCATGCCGGCCGCCTTGTCAAAGAAATGATGATACTCCACCGAGGCGCGCAGCGAGGGAAGGATCTCATAGCCGACGGCCGCGCTCAGCAGGGCAGGAATGTCGTTCGGCGTGTTTACCCCGTCCTTATAATCCTCCAGCGCGTCCTCCTGCCCGTTCACCGTGTTCTTCCGGGTCTTGTTCTCGATGTTCAGGTTGGTCATGAATTCATACTTCAAGCCGATGTTCCATTTTCCCAGTTTCACGTCCGCGCCCAGGATGGGAGTCAGTCCCCAGCCCGTCTGGTCGCAATCCAGCTCAATCGAAGCCAGTTCCTGTCCGGCCAGTCCCGGCACACCGTCCCTTACCGTTGCCGTCAGAAATCCTTCATAGCCGCCGGTGAAATAATTCATACGCCCGCCGGCAAACACACCCAGCCAGTCGTTCACCCGATAAGTGACGCCCAGCTGCACGCCGTAGATAAACTGGCTTCCGTCCATCGCGCTGTTGATGGTGTACATTTCGGGAGTGACCATGCCGCTTGTCGCCGTGGCGATGGTGCTCATGACCATTGAGTCAAACATCGGCAGACCGTTGTCGAACGAAGCCTTGCCCCCGCCTCCGACGACGGCAAAGCTGCCGGACACCGTCCACGGACCTTTCTTATACGCCCCCTGAAAACTGGGGATGAAAGGAGCGGACGCCTTGCCCTCGTAATACCTACGGTTGCCCTCTTCCGGGAAAAGAGGAAACGTAGCGTCGATCGTACGCGTCTGATAGGCGCTCTGTCCGTTCAAGGACAGGTAAAGACCATCCTCCGGCAAGAATGACAGACCCGCCGGATTGGAATAGACACCGTCAATATCAATGGAAGCTCCGCGTGCCAACATCCGAAGGAAAGAGACATGTTGGTTTGTATTGGTTAGATACCCTCCTGCAAAAGTTGAAATTGAAACCATCAGCAGCGCTGTGCCGATGAACATAGCTTTTCTCATTTATTCGTTCTTTTATTGATTTTCACGGCAAAGGTACAACAAAAACTGCACACCCGCAACTATTTCGAGCAAAAATCATCTGCAAACGAACCGAATACATTGAAAAAGAAACAGTTTCTGATGAAACAAATACTCCGGGGAATGCTGAGTGAAATGATAATTTAACGTTGTGTTTAATGGCACGCAGATGACACAGATGAGACAGATTTACACAGATTCTTTTTTGTCATGTCGAGCGCAGTCGAGACATCTCACGTAGTGTATGAGAGAGTGTTATGTGAGACCCCTCGACTAAGCTCGGGGTGACAGGCGGAGTATTTGTCATTCGTAGCGAAGAATCTCCCGCACGCCCTGGGAGATGCTTCACTGACGTTCAGCATGACAAAAAGACATCTGCGGTCATCTCGTTTAATCTGTGTCATCTGTGTGCCATCTAAATTCCCGCTCCCCTTCCCCCTCTTTTTATCGGCACCCCCCCTCCGCAGACTAAAAAACAATAAAATCCCCCTTATCCGACGGAGTTTCGCCCAGTTTTTCGTAATATTGCGGATTATAACGAAGAAAACAGATAACGCAATGAAAAGATTGACACAATTTTTATTCGTACTGTGCTGCCTCTGCCTGCCTGTCGCCTTGCAGGCCCAGAAGCGCGATGACAGCAAGTACCTGGCCGGTGCCGTCCCCGAAGAAAACGGCAAAGTGGTGTTCAGCAAAGAATTCAGCATCCCCGGCATGTCGCAGGATGAGATCTTCGAACGGATGAAGCGGTGGATGGAGCTCCGCATGAAGAAGAACCGGAACGAAACCAGCCGCGTGGTCTACACCAATCCGGAGAAAGGCCAGGTCGTGAGCATAGGCGAAGAGTGGATGGTGTTCTCCTCCACGGCCTTGGCCTTGGATCGCACGATTGTCAACTACCAGCTCACCGCCTTCTGCCAGCCGGAGAAGTGTGAGTTCCGCGTCGAGAAGATACGCTACACCTACCGCGAAGGCAGCGACCAGGAGAAATACACCGCCGAGGAATGGATCACCGACGAATATGCCCTGAACAAGAAAAAGACCAAGCTCGTGCTGGGACTGGCCAAATGGCGCAGAAAGACGGTGGACTTCGTCGACGAACTCTATAAGGAAGCAACCCAAGCACTGAGCGTGGCCAACGTCGACCAGATTGTGGTGCTGACCGATGAGGAAGAGGAAGAAAAAGCCAAAGAGAAAGAAAAGAGCGAGCAGACGGCCGCAAGCCAGGGTCCCACGGTCATCACGACCAAGCAGCCCGAAGCCGCTCCGGCCGAAACCCCTGCCGCCCGGCCCCAACCGTCCACGACACCTCAGCAAGGCGCTTATAAGGAAGTGGCACCGGACCAACTGCCTGCCAACGCCATTCAGATCGGCGCCGGCAAGCTGGTCATCGTCATCGGCACCGATGCCTTCAACCTCACCATGATGACCGCCAATGCCGGTGGCTCGTTAGGCAAGATGTCGGGCAAGCCGGTCATCTACACCTTCCTCTCACCCGATCAGCCGCACGAGCAGCTCGACCAGACCGACACCTACACCGTCCGTTTCTACCCCAACGGCAGTCAGGAGCCCAGCGTCGTGCTGCAATGCAAGAAGCTGCCCTCGCAGGAACCCCTCGAAGGACAGCCGCGGATGTATATTGGGGAGATTGTGAAGGCGCAAATGAAATAGAGTTGTGTACTTTTTCTTTCGCTTGTCCGAAAGAAAAAGATACCAAAAAGAAAATTGCGATTAAGTGAGTGCAGCATCAAGCTTGCTTGAATGCAGCCGAGCGTGAGCAATTTATGCAAAGTACCCCGTCTGCACTTCCGGGGCTACTCCGAGGACGTTTTTGCTAAGCGGCACACAACTCGCTTCGCTCAGACAGCATGCCGCTCTTTACGCAAAAACGCCCTCTCCGCTTTACGCCCCTACAGTGAGGCCGGAGAGCCATCCGGCGTGTTTGCGCTAATGAGATACACAGGCTGTCATCCCGAGCTTGTCGAGGGATCTCACGTAACACTTTCACTGCGCTACGTGTATTCAAACTCCCCTCCTTCCCCGAAGGAGGGGTGGCACGAAGTGACGGGGTGGTAGGAATATATAAAGTATTCCTTATTTTCCCTACCACCTCCCCCTTCGGCTACTCCTCCTTCGGGGAAGGAGGAGAGTTTAGTTAGCACCGCGTATTTTGATACGCCTTTGGGACGAAGTTTGCACTCGTTCGCGCTCCGACCGCGCAGCCGCGCCTAAGTGAGGAGGCGTGAAGCGAAGCCCTTGCTTTTTGCGTGAAGAAAGGCAGACTGTCTGAGCGAAGCGAGTTTCTGCCTTTTAGCAAAAAGTAAGGGCGGAGTAGCCTGCGAGCTTCAGCGCTTGATCTTTTCTTTTGATATCTTTTCTTTTGCATCAAGGCAAAAGAAAAGTACAAAGTAAAATTAACCTATAAATAATATAATATATAATATATATGAGTATAGAAGACGCAATGATGGGCGGCATCATCTTCAAAGGAAAGAAAGAAAAGCCCAAGGAAGAAGCTAAGGTAAAGACCAAAGCCAAGAAAAAAACCTACATCACCGGACTCCACAACTCGGGAGCCGCCAAGATGAAAGCCGAAATCCGACGGAAACGGGCGAATAGGCACAAGAAATAATGGTTAATGGTTAATGATTAATGGTTAATGCCGTCCGGGCGATTTACTAAGCATTAACCATTCACCATTAACCATTTACCATTAACCATTCACCACTCTCTCTCTCCCCTCTCCTTCAACCGTCCATAAACTAAAAAACCTTAAATCAATGCGTGAATTTCGTTAAATGCACAACCATTAACAATAATTTTTTCATACCTTTGCTTTCTCTGTAATGACAAACAAACGAGACAAGAAGGAAGAGTGTATTCTTCGGATGAAAATAAAAAGCGTGCGGCATACCTTTATTATTATAAACGAATAATACTTGTATGCATCGTACTTTCGATAACGATCAGCCATTCGCAGGCCCAGCAGGCTCACGGCAAGAAGCAGAATGAAGAAGAAGCGGTGTTGTCTTTCAAAGAGCGTTGGGGGTTCAAGACGAATGCGGTAGACTGGTTATTGACGGTGCCTAATATTGGTGTGGAGTTCGACTTGCGCGACGGAACCCGAAACAAACACACCGTGGGCGCCAACCTGAAATGGAACTGGGTCACCTCCCAGACCTACAAACCCTCCCTCATACTCAATCTCTTCGACGCCCGCGTCGAGTGGCGGCAATATTTCCGTACGCGCCAGCGCAACGCTCTGCCCTGAAGGAAGACGCCAACCTGTGGGACAAGCTGAACTTCAACGTATTCACCACCAAGCGTGAGAATCCGCGCACGTGGCGCGCCTACTACTGGGGCGTCTACACCCATGCCGCCAGCTACACGTTCAAGGTGGGCAAACGGGGCATCCAAGGCAAAGGCGTGGGCGCCGGACTTAGCTTAGGCTTCACGGCTCCCCTCTACGGTTATCGCCAGAACTACATCGACCTCGAGATGGGAGGAAGCTTCGGCCTGTTCTACACCAGCTATGACATCTTCGAATACGACGCCGAGAGCGACTGCTATCCCAAGATAGCGGACAAGTGCAAGGGAGGCCATCTGATCCCTTTTCCCATCATCACGGATCTGCGCATCGCCTTTGTCTACCGCTTCGTGTCGGTCAAGGACAAGTACAAGCAGTCCGTGGTACGCCGCATCGACCGCATCAACGAGAAGCGCAACCTCCAGAACCAGAAGATCAATGCCATGCGCGCCCGCATAGACTCCATCAGCAAAGCCTACAACCGGCAGGGACAGCCCCTGCCCGACAGTCTGCTGAACAGAGACGAGCAGCGGGAGTGGCAGAAGATGCAGCAGGAAGAGCTGGAGCGCAAACTGGCACAGGAGCAGGAGAAACTGCGGCAGCACATCATGGACTCGCTGCAAATCCACCCGTCCGACAGCGTGCCGCTGACCAAGGATCAGGAGAAGGCCATCCGGAAGGCCTTGAAAGAATACAAGGAAGAACAGGAGCGACAGGAAGAACTGAGGCAGAAACAGGAGCAGGAAGCTCCGGCCGAGGAGACACCCGAAGCGCCCGATACACCGGAGCCGGAAGCTACGGAGGCTTCCCTGCCCGGCAAACGAAAAATGAATGTGGTATGAATACGGAGAGATGGCGTCATAGTATCTGTGGGTTCGTCCTGTGCTGCCTGACGGCATGCACGGCGGTAGACCTGTGCCCGGAGACGGATCATCCGCACATGGCCACCATCACCGCCGAGTTCGACTGGGGAGGCGAGGAAGCCGACAAGCCCGCCCGCATGAACCTCTTTGCCGCACGCAGGCCCAACACCTGGCGCATCAACGGCGTGGCGGACACGGAGACGGGCGAAGTGACCGCCATCGAACGGCAGGAAGACGGCACGGAGACCACCGTCCCCTTCCGGATGCGGGGCGGAGAATACACCCTCTTCTCCATCAATGACTATGACGGAGTCACCATCGACAACCTGGAAACTTTCCTGACCGACCCGCGGGCAAGCGCCGACACCCTCTTCCTGCGCCTGATGGAGACACCGCGCGAGGAACTGCCCGAGCTGCGGGGCGTCAACCTGCCCGACTTCAACCCCGGCTACCGCTACGTGCCGAACATCGGGCGCGTGTTCTATTCCCTCGATCGGGGCATCCAGATTACCACCGGACAGGAGGAAGTGCTGCACATCGCCCCCATCCCCATCAGCCAGTCCATCACCATCAGGTTCAACATACGCACCATCGGTGACGTAGTGGTGGACAGTCTCATCGCCGAGATGTCCGGCATCTGCGGACGCATGAACATCGCCGATGCCTACCTGGACACCACCGAGCTCTACCGCATCATCTTCCGCCCCACCATCGAGCAGACCGAGCCCGACCTGCTCACTTGCACGGCCAACTTCCACGCCTTAGGCATCATCCCCAGCCCCGTGGACAGCTACCTCAACGGGTCGGGCATCCTCCAGGTGGCCATCTATGCCGGGTCGGGAAACAAAAAGAAGATCTTCCATGCCGGAAACAACCCCCGGCAGGACCTGCTCGACGCCGACCTGACCGAGAAGCGGGAGGACGGACGGACGTATATGAAACAGACCGACCCGGTGGAAATCACCCTGAGCGGCGAACTGGTCATCGACGCCACCCACATCGTGGATCAAGATGACGACAACTTTGATACTTGGTTTGACAACGATACAAATATAGATGTAGACGTATGAGAAAAGACAGAAAAACATATTATCACCTATGGCTCTTGCTCCCCGCGCTGCTATGCTTCTGGGCGTGCGGCAACCTGTACACGGGAGAAGAATCGCCCCTCACCCCTCCGGACGATCCGGACAATCCCCAGTGGCCTACGGAGGAAGAGGTAGTGCCTGTCATGATTGCCTTCACCGACCCCAGTTACAGCATCCTGACCCGCGGACAGGGAGCGTTCGAAGCCGGCACGGAGCTGGGCCGGCGCAACTGGACCAACGCCCGCTTCTACGTCTACGCCTTCCGCTCGGACAACCCCGAAGGCATGACCTTCGCCACCACCCGCCAGGAAGACCCGGAAATTTGCCTCGTGGACGGAAGCACGCAGGGCACGCCCGACTTGGAACATGGCCGCGAGGCCAAGCTGACGGAATACGAGGGCGGCTCCTTCTTCACGTGGACCGACGAGACAGAGCAGCTCTACTACAGCTCGCTGGCGCAGATCAATCCCTTCAACTTCTTCGCCTACCACATCGACGACGCCGTGGTGAGCAACTTCGTCCGCGGGACGGACGACATCCGCTTCGACCTCGAGATAGACGGCACGCAGGACGTGCTGGGCGGTGTGGCACGCCCCACTCAGGAGCAACAGAACAATATCGAGGCTCTCACCGACGACACGGAGCGCGAGAACGTGCGGAAGTACCTCTACAGCACCTATACCGCCCACCGCAACTTCCACCCCGTGCTTCAGATGCAGCACTACCTGACGCGCCTGAAGTTCCAGGCCTTCCCCGGCAACACGGAGGAGTCCATCTACATCCAGTCCGTCAAGGTGAACTCGCGGTGTAGCGGCACGTTCGTCGTGGCGGCCAAGGACACCACGCAGGTGGGGCTGGAATTTCCGGAAGACCGTGCCCGCAAGGACTTCGTGCTGTGTGACACCACAGGCCTGCCCCTGCCCGCCGACTCGTTCCGGATAGCCACCACGCCCGAGGACCTGGCCTACGACCACGTGTACGACCGCCATCCCACCAACCTGGGCGAGAGCGGCATGCTGGTGGTGCCCGACGACGCCTACCGCCTCACGATGGAGCTGAAGCAGCGCTTCAACGACGGTCGTCCGGACGCCACCTACACCACGGAGTATGACATTGCCACGACGGGCTGCTTCAAGGCCGGCACGCAATACACCATCCGCATCGCGGTCTACGGCTTGGAGGAAATCAAGGTAGACGTGATCCTCACCCCGTGGAACGACGGCGGCTTCGTGGATGTGGAGCCGGACGAAGGCTTTTAGCCTCACGAGATAAGTAGAGAACAAAACTAAACTAACAACCATATAAGAAACGAACCAAATTTATTTATTAACTTTTTAAAAACTAAGTGTTATGAAGAAGTATTTCTTTTTTGCAGCCATGGCTCTCGCAGTGATGAGCAGCTGCTCGAACGATGACGTGGTGGACAATCCTGCCGTGAATCCGATTGAAGAAGACAAACCCGCAGCCATCCAGCTGGGACTGGGTGCCCCGCAGGCATTGGTAACCACCAGAGGTATGGGTACGGTAGGTTCTACTGTAGAAGAACAGAACTTATGGAAAGGACAAAAGCTGCATGTAGTCATGCTGGATGAAAGTGGAGAGACTCCCGTAGAAGCAACAGATGATGAGGGAACTATCTTTGATAATACCACTCTGACTTTTGAGGCTCCTACTCAAGCCCAAACTACGGATCCTAATACAATTAAAATATTAGATGCAGCTGGAGACATAAAAGCCAGATACTACCCTTCTACAGGTAAGTATTCTTTCTATGGCTATCATATCGACAACATAGGAAATACTCAATTCAATGTAGCCAATAAGACTGTTACAGGTATCACTATTACCGGTACAGAAGACTTGATGGCCGCTAAAACCAAAGAAGTTTCAGAAGCAAATTACGGAACAGCTTGGGGAAAAATGCAAGAAGCTGATAAAGCTTTAGTAGCAGAAAGAGCATTCAGTGCTTGGACTGCCCGTAGAGAAATTCAGCCTATATTGGTATTCAATCACTTGCTGACCAGATTACAGTTTAATGTAATAGCAGGACAGACAAGTGCCGCCAGATTCTCATACAATGGCACCAACTGGACTGAAAATTTAAGTCCGGCCACTCTTGATAATGACGCAGATGACCAAAACAAATCTACTGCTGTATTCATCACCGGCATAAAAGTTACAGGTGTAAAAACCAGCGATATTACGATTGATTTGGACGGCCAGACAGCAACTAGCGGTGCAGCAACAGCTGATCAAGAGTTGGTATTGAAAGGGACAGCAGACACTAATACCGATGGTAATTTGGATGATTTAACAGCTACTGCTCCTGAAGGCTTCCTCGAAAGTGGTAATGACGAAACACATCCGACAAAGACACAGGTTGGTGAAAGTATCATGCTGCTACCGGGTGATGCAGAAATTAAACTTGAGATTGCTGTATCACAATTGGTGGTAGATACAGAAGATGCAACAACGGAAGAAGCCAAGACTTATACCACTAAAACGGAGACGCTGACAACCACAATCAAGGCAAGTGATATAAAAACAACCGGTACGCAAGATAGTGCAAACAAAACAATCTTCGAAGCCGGTGAATCCTACAACATCAACATCACCGTCTACAGCTTCCAGCGTATCGAAGTTAGTGCTGAGTTGACTGCTTGGGAAGAAGGTGGCGACATCAACATCGCTCCGGGCGACCAGTTCTAATAGACAGGTCACAGCCTTTCAAAGTCTTGCGGAGGGACTTCCCTCCCGCCTTGTCGAGACAAAACGCTCCACTTAGCCAAAGAAAGGAAGCGCCTCCGCAAGACTTTTACTTGATGATAAACAAAAACGGAAAACAAAAAATTATGAATGCCCTCAATCTGCCTTACAGAACGTGTGCAACGTCTTTGCAAAGCGTGTGCAACGCCACCGCAGAACGCAGGCAACGTATTCACAGAATGTGTGTTCAGTTGCGGACATTCATCAAACCATAGCATTATGATGAAGAAATATACCTTAGGATTTTATCTGGCAGCCGCCCTGCTGACCATGAGCGCTTGCTCGAACGACGACGAGCCGGTGGTGGAAAATCCCCCCGTCGTGACGGACAACGACTGGATCAGCCCCGACGGACAGGTAGTGGTTCAGCTGGGAGGTTATGCCCCCGCCATGGCCAACACTACCGTGACGCGTGGTGTAGGCGAAGGACCGCTGGACGGAACGGACGCCATGACTGGCAAAAACATCGGTGTGTTCGCTCTGGCCAACGGTGCCACGCTGACCAACGATGTCACCGACTGGGCCAGCAATACTAACTACGAGTGCCTGTTGCTCAACGTAAAAGGCACATGGACGGCTAATAACTCGACCGACCCTGTCAACAGTGAAGATGGAGCCAAGAAAATCAGCCTCTTTACACCCGACGGAGGTACGGATGGAGCCGTGTACTACTACCCCATGCAGGGAGGCCAGAACTACACATTCTATGGCTACTATCCCTATCAGGAGGAAGCACCGACGGTAGAAGCCAATACCGCCAAGGTAACCATCGTGACCGACGGCAGTCAGGACATTATCTGGAGCAAGGCCGAAGCGCCCCAAATTGAGGCAAACACCCTGTGGACCATCGACAATGCAGGAAACCCCATCAAGGAAACCTCCGTGCTGGACGGCTACAACGCCCGCTACATCCGCAAAATCAAGTTCCACAACGAACTGATTTCTGAACAATCGCAAGCTGTAGGTGGCCAGCAAGAAGGTGACCCCGTAGCTTATGTTCCCTTCCTGAAGTTCGAACACAAGCTGACTCAGCTCAAGTTCTTCGTGGTGGCCGCCAAAGACCAGTCACAGGAAGATATTGCGAACACGAAACAGTTGCGCGTGAAAGACATCAAGCTGAAGGAAATTGAGAACACAGCCGAACTGGACATCACGCAGGGCACCATCAACTGGACCAACGAGGGTGACATCGCCATGCACATTTCCGGCGGATGGACCAACCAAGGCAATGTAGCCGAAGGAACAGGACCGGACAATTACGAGTTCATTCCCCAAGACCCGGCAAATCCGGAAGCAGCCGGACTGGCCATGGTAAAAGCAGGTGAAACATCTTATACTTTGGAACTTACCATCGACGCACCCGAAACGGACGGTGCCGTAGGTACTCCCCAGACACAGACCGTCACCCTGAACATTGCCCAGGCCGAAAATGCAGCCTTTGAAGCCGGGAAGTACTACAACGTGAAGATTTCGCTCTACGCCATGCAGCAGGTAGAGGTAGACGCTACGCTGGCTGAGTGGCAATCTGGTGGCGACGATATCATCGCCCCGGTAGAGTGATCCTACACAAAAAACAGAAACGACACCCCGACAAGTGTACGAACGAATGACAAAAAGTAAAAACATACTATGCTTTGCAGCTGTCGCAGCTTTATTGGTTGGATGCGACGGTACTTCTACGGCTCCTCTCCTGCCCGGAGAGGAGCCCGTGGAGGTATTCCTGACGGCTCGCATCGCCCGCACGGATGTAACAGTAACCACTACCAAGGCCGGTGACTTTATCGACAACGGAGAAGGATTTCCCACAGGTGCAGAAATCGGTGTCTACGGCTTGCGGGAACAGGGCGGCTCTTTCGAAGAGGCGCACTTAGTGAACACCCGCTTCACGGCCGGGACAGCGGATGCAAGTAACGCTACACCGCTCGAAGGACCGAAGATTTACTTCCCGTCGGGCACCGATCGCTTCTACCTCTATGGCTATTATCCTTACACCGCCACTCCCACTTATACAGAGGGAGCGGCCACTATCGGTGTATGCAGTTCGCTGGTAGACACGGAAAGCAGGCCGCAGGGATATGCTACAGACCCGCTGTACACCGGTGCCACCGAGACTATCAAGAAGGTCATTGAGTCGACTGAGGACGGAGAAGGTTATCAGACCGTGGAACAAATCAACCAAAGCCTGAACTTCCAACACGCCTTGGCCCGCCTCCAACTGACGGTAAAGCTGACAGAAGAAGCACAAAGTCAACCCGCTCCCACGCTGCAAGGCGTCCGACTAACTTTCGCCCAAAGCCAACAGGGACGAATGAACCTGGCAGACGGAAGCATCACGCCCAAAACGAATGAGGAAACAACCTTGGTGATAACCGACCTGTCGACTGTCCTCACCACCGCTGGATACGAGGCAGACCACACCGTGCTGCCCGCCGAAGACGGCCTGCGGAGCATTGAAATCCAAGTGGACGGCCAATGGTTTACAGCCTACGAACAGGCGTATATCAATGAACCTGTTCCCTTTACAGCCGGCACCATCACCCGTGTAACTGTGACATACAACCCCAGTGTAAGCGCCAGCGGTGAGATTACCGGTTGGAGCGAAGACGAAACGGAGCACACGTTCCCTGCCGGAACGCCCAACGTCCCCTAACCCTAAACTGACAGACCCATGCCGAAACAGTCCCATATATTTTCCCGGTTCTTCCGCCACAGCGGCCGCCTTGTGACCGTGCTGGTGTTTCTGTGCACCTTTCTCTCCGTCCGTGCCCAGCAAGTGGCCCTCAAGACCAACATGCTGATGTTTGCCGGGATGGCACCGAACGCGGGTTGCGAGTTCGTCGTGGGCGAGCGCAGCACCATCGACCTTTCGGCCTTCGGCTCCGTGAAAGTCTACGGCAAGAAAATCAAGACCCTCGGCTTCCAGCCGGAGTACCGCTACTGGTTCAACGGCCGACCCATGACGCGCGAGTTTGTGGGCATCGCCGCACTGGGCGTGAACTACGACATCCACTGGAACGACCGCATCTATGAGGGCGACGCCTTCGGCGCGGGCATCACCTTCGGCTATGCCTTCAACCTGGGCAAGCGATGGAACATCGAGGCCTACGGAGGCTTCGGCGCCGTCTACTTCAAGCACCGGCAATACTATTCCTACGACCACTTCGACGAGACCGACCCGGACAACACCATCGGCGCCAACGCCAAGGGCTACAAGCTGCTGCCCATCAAGCTGGGCGTCTCCGTCTCCTACATACTGAAATAAACGCATAGACACACCACTCCATGAAACAGTTCCTCCACATACTGACATGCTGCCTCGCCTTGGCCTGCCTGAGCACGACGGACGTCTTGGCCCAGCAGATTAAGATTGTGTACGGCAAAGTGCTGAACAAGCCCGACGGAAAGAACAAGGCGGAACCTTTCCCTTCCAGCGAGAAGGTCTACATCTTCGCCTTCAACACCGTGGCGGCCGCCCGCGACGCCAAGAAGGAACTGGAGAGCGGAAACGCCACCATCCTCTCCGACGCCAGCGTCGTGGCGGGACAGGACGGCTATTACGAAATACGCGTGGCCGAGAACGGCGCCCTCATCTTCCGCGTGGCCATGAAGACGGAGCTGCGCGAAGTGAACTACAACTCGGAAATCAACATGAACATCGACGGCGGCATCATGCTGAAGCAGGTGACCGTGACCGGCGCGCGCCCCACGCCCAAGCCCGACCCGGAGGCGGGCACCATCGAGGGCAACAACTTCCTGGTGGACGTGCCCATCCCCATGCCAAAGCAGTTCGGCCAGCCCAACCGCCGCCTCATCATCCAGCCCTACCTGATAGACTGCAACACGGAGAAGGTGCTTCACTACATGGATCCCGTCGTGATGGACGGCGAGGAGTTCAGCCTCACCCAGGAGCGGCGCATGTCCTTCGACATGAAGAACGACGTCCTGTCGAAATTCATCGACCGGAAACGCGCCCTGAGCGACCAGGCCTTCACCATCAACATCAAGGACACGGTGCACGTGGACGACCCGCGCCGCATGTACAGCGCCCGGTGCAAGCTGGTGCTGACCGACTATACCTATACCCCTTTTGAAGAAGACTACCAGCTGACGACCTGCAAGATACGCCGCCCGCTGCAATTCCTGGAATTCTCCTTCCCCGATTTCGAACTGGACCCCAACAAATACAAGGAAAAACCGCGCCGCGAGAAGCGCAACACGGCGGGCAACATCTCACTGACCTTCCTGGTGAACAAGGCGGAACTGGATCCCGAAGACCCCGCCAACGAGGAACAACTGAACAAACTGAAAAGCGACCTGCTGGCAATCGTGAACGGCGAGGGAACCACGCTGAAGGAGTTCCACATCACCGGCGTGTCCTCGCCCGAAGGACGCTATGCCAGCAACCTCGCCTTAGCCAAACGGCGCACGCAGTTCGCGCAACAACAAATCTCGTCGGTGGTTCCGCGCAACATCATGTCGCGCGTGTATCAGAATCACCAGACGCGCGTGGCCACGTGGGAGGAAGTGGCCGACCTGCTGCTAAGCGACTCGCTGGTGAAAGAGAGCGAGGAAGTGAGGGCCATCGCGAAGAAATACAAGAATCCGGACGCCCAGTTCGCGGCGGTGTCGCGCCTGCCCTACTACGCCGGCACCATCAAGGAACGCCTGCCCCGCCTGCGTACGGTGCACTATGAATACATCCACGAAATCTTCCGCGAGCTGAACCCCGACGAGATACTGGACCGCTACAAGAACGACCCCGAATACAAGAGCGGCAAGAAGCCGTTCACCCGCTACGAGTACTGGCACCTCTTCCAGATGATCAAAGACCCGGCAGAGGCCGAGAAACTGTACCTGCGCGCCTACAACGAGACCAAGAGCTACGACCCCGACCCCGCCAAGCGCAAGCCGTGGATCCTGGCCGCCAACAACCTGGCCGTGTCCTACCTGCGCCGCGACACGTTCGACGTGGAGATACTACGCCCGCTGATCGACCTGACGCGCAAAGTAAACCAGATAGACCGCTTCGACGACGGCATCAGCGTGACGGAGACGGAAATCAACCCCGAAATCATCGTGGCCAACCAGCTGGCCATGTACATCCGCGCCAACAACTTCAGCGACGCCAGCATCCTGGCCCGCATGTTGCCGGACAAGGAGGAATACAAGATGATCAAGGCCTACGCACGCTGCTTAGGCGGCTACTACAAAGGCGGATCCACCGTGCAGGAGATGGAGGAACGCAAACAGGTGTTCCGGCTCGTGAAGGAGTCGTCTCCCCTGAACAACGTGGTGATGTGCATGGCCATGAACTCGCCCGCCTACAACGCCGAAGCCATGGAGGCGCTGAAGAACCTGCCGCCGACCGAGCCGCTGACGCTCTACCTGAAAGCCATCCTCTCCGACCGCCAGAACGGAGAAGCCGGATGGATGGAAACCGCCCTCCTGCTCTATCAGGTGTTCAACATGGAACCGAAATTCATCAAAATAGCCATCAACGACGGCGATGTCAAAAAAGAACTCTTGGAATTCTATGAAGATGTATATGGCAAACTGGAATAAAAGGCGGACGTCTGCCCTGAAGCGGGGACTGACCACCGCCGCCTTCCTCCTTCTGTTGCTCACGGGAGCGCACGCCCAGGAGAAAACAGCTACTCCGAAAGACTCCCTGCCGGAACAATTCGACGCGACGGACCGGGCGTTCATCAAGCGCTACCGTTATCCCGACGCCGTGCCCTTCGAACGGAAAGATTGGAAGAGCCATACGTATATCAGCCTGTTCGGCGGCATCGACAAAATCCTGCCGCGCAGCCACACGTCCTTCAACGTGGGTCCCACCGGAGGAGTGGCGGTGGGCACGCAACTGTCACGCGCACACGGCGTGCGCCTGTCGCTCTACGGCGGCTCCCTGACCCGCAGCGACGACAACGCCAGCCTGACCCGCTTCGGCACGCAGGCCGACTACCTGTTCAACATCACCTCCTACACCGCCGGATACAACCCCGGACGCTTCTTTGAGTTCTCCTTGCTGGCGGGTCTGGGCTACCAATATTCCACCTTCGAGGGAAACCGGGAACACGTGGGCGAACTGCATGCCGGTTTTCAGCTGAAGCTGCATCCCAGCCCGCAGCTGGACATCTTCCTGGAGCCGCGCCTGGGACTCGCCACCGACGGCATCGACCATTCTTTCCAAGAGAACTGGCATAAATATGACCTGACCTACGGAGCCGTCATCGGACTGAACTACCGGCTGAAACGATGGACACCCATCGGAAAACGCTCGCGGACCCTGCAAGAAGAGCACTTCCTGGACAACACCTTCATCAGCTACGCCACGGGCGTCCAGATGCAGCTCTCACGCCTGACAAGGGAAATAGGACAACTGCGGTCCGTCGGTCCGCACGTCACCGTCTCGGCCGGAAAATGGATCGCGCCCCTGCTGGCCCTGCGCCTGTCGGCCTTCTACTCGGGAGATACCTGGCACGGGCGGACTATCCGGGAAAGCGAGGATACGGAAGGATATGACATCTACGAAATGTCCTCCTACATGGGCGGACGGCTGGAAGGCATGTTCAACCTCCTGAGACTCATCAGCAAGGAGGCGGACGAATCGCCCTGGGGGCTGAACCTCCTGCTGGGCGGCGAGCTGGGCTACATGTGGAAAGAAAGTTACCTGAACCCCACCCGCGGAGGCTACATGGGCCTGACGGGAGGCATGCAGGTGAAATACCAAGTGGCGGAGAACACCGCTATCTTCCTGGAACCCCGCTTCACGCTGGCCAGCTACAGCGCCCTGACCCGGAACGACAGCGGACGGGAGACGTCCGAACGCTATGCCGACAACCTCTTCAGCCTGAACATCGGCGTTGAGCTGCAACGGGCTTCCCAGGAGACCCGCCTGGCACGCTCGCTGAACCGGGAGCTCTTCCGGCGTTCCTTCTTCGTCAGCGCCGGCGGAGGCATACAGACGCTGGCCCAGGGAAGACGCTACCGGCTGAAGCACACGGTCAGCCCGTCGGCTATGCTGGCCGCCGGCTACCGCTTCTCGCCCCTGTCGTCGGTGCGGCTGGCGGGAGAATACAGTCAGATTACCGAGAACCGGCAGAACGGGGACTACAAGCACCGGCTGGTCGGCGGAAGCTTGGTCTACATGCTGAACCTGGCCAACCTGATGACCGGCTATGAACCGGAACGGAAATGGAACGTCCACCTGCTGGCCGGACTGGCGGGCACGGCCTGCCTGAGAGACGACGGCAGCGGAAACACGTTCGCCATCGGTGAGGGAATCGGCATGCAGGCGTCCTGCCGGGTGTATAAAAAAGTCCACGTATTCCTGGAACCCAAAGCCATCTTCTATCCCAAAGAGAAACTGATGCAATGGAACAAGCAGGGAACGGACGTCGTGATGTCGCTCCAAGCCGGCGTCACCTACGACTTCTAAGCCCTTTTTCCTCGCAAACTGACGGCACGTATCTTCACCCGCTAACGACACGGGTCCTTACCACCTGAGTGCACGTGTCGTGAGATGGTCACGAAGCACGGCGTGACCACCCAAGAAAGCACAGCGTCACACCGCGTAAAATTCCTTTTTGAAAGTTTGACGCAGCAAATCACTCATTCTCAACGAATTGCTGCGTCGCGTCAAATCGCTGTATAAACTTTCTGAACTATAATAAATAAATAGCCTGCCTTTAAAGGCAGGCTATTTATTTATTTTCTCGCGTAATGTTTACATGCCTATTTTCGCGTCACCGTAATCTGTTGATAATCCGCCGCTTACTGCGTCAACCTTTTTTTGGAGGATTAGAAAGGCAGATCATCGTTCGAGTCGCCGGCCATGAATTGGGGAGCGGCGGCAGGAGCGGGCGGGGGTACCGGCATGCCGGGAGCGGGGGCGGGTGCGTCCGCGGAGACGCGCTCTACCTTCCAGGCGCGGATGCTGTTGAACCAGCGGTCCTGCCACTGGCGGGCGTCGATATCGAAGGAGACGGTCAGCTCCTCGCCCATCTGGATGTTGAACTGTTCAATCTTCTCGGCTCCGAACACTTCGAAGCACATTTTGCGCGGGTACTGGTCGTGGTTTTCAATCACATATTCCTGCACTTTCCACTCGTTGCCTGCTTTGGACGTGCCGCCTCTGGGCTGCAGTATGGCAATAATTCTTCCTGTAAATTCCATTGTATTTGTTGTATTTTCTGATTTTGATGGGGCGAAGTTACGATTTTTTAGGAATATAGAAGGCATTATCATTGGTTTTTTCTCTGCATATTTTTTGTCAGTAGGAAATTCTTTTGTTACTTTGTGCTGCGAACATCAACCTGACTGAAATAAAAACTTAAATACTACGGATATATGAAATTTATTGTGTCGAGCACTGCGCTTTCCGGTCATTTGCAGGCGGTTAGCCGCGTAATCAATTCGAAGAACGCGTTGCCCATTTTGGATTGTTTCCTGTTTGACTTGCAGGAAGGTACCTTGTCTGTCACGGCTTCGGACAGCGAGACTACGATGGTGACTTCCCTTGAAGTGAACGAAAGTGACGCGGACGGACGTTTTGCCGTTACGGCCAAGACCCTGCTGGATGCCCTGAAGGAAATCCCTGAGCAGCCGCTTACTTTCGATGTCAATATCGAAACGCTGGAAATCAACGTGCAATATCAGAATGGAAAATACAGCCTGGTGGGAAAGAATGCCGACGAGTTTCCGCAACTGACCCAGCTGGGCAGCAATGCGGTGCATGTGGAGATTGAGGCGGAGGTGCTGCTGAACGGCATCAACCGTTCGGTGTTTGCCACGGCCGACGACGAGCTGCGCCCCGTGATGAACGGCATCTATTTCGACATCACGACCGAGGACATCACGATGGTGGCCTCCGACGGCCACAAGCTGGTGCGCTGCAAGACGCTGTCCGCCCGCGGTGACGAGCGTGCCGCCTTTATCCTGCCCAAGAAGCCGGCCAACCTGATGAAGAACCTCCTGGCACGCGAGCAGGGGACGGTGACCATCGAGTTTGACGAGCGCAACGCCGTCTTCACGCTGGAAAGCTACCGCATGGTGTGCCGCCTGATTGAGGGACGCTATCCCAACTATAATTCGGTAATTCCGCAGAACAATCCTTACCGGGTGACGGTGGACCGCCAGTCGCTGATCGGTGCCCTGCGCCGCGTCTCCATCTTCTCGTCACAGGCCAGCAGCCTGATCAAGCTGCGCCTGAGTCACAACCAGATAACAATCTCCGCCCAGGACATCGACTTCTCCACGTCGGCCGAGGAAACGCAGAATTGCCAATACGAAGGCAATGAGATGAGCATCGGCTTCAAGTCGACTTTCCTGCTGGACATCCTGAACAACATCGCGGCCGAGGAGGTGATCATCGAACTGGCCGATCCTTCGCGCGCGGGTGTCATCATCCCCGCCGAGCAGGAAGAGAAGGAAGACCTGCTGATGCTGCTGATGCCCATGATGCTGAACGACTAATCCAAACCACAGTCCGAGGTTGTCGGACGGACGAGTTGACAGGTGGTAAAGCCCGGAGAAACCATGCGTTTCCGTGACGGCTTTATTGGCTTGCCAACTCGTTCGTTTGTCTCCCTCGCTTTATTTAGATAAGTAGCTAATCAGATTTAGTTTATATGATAAATGGGAATTTATTTTTTAGGCGCGGATTACGCGGATTTAGCTTCGCTCAAAACATCTTTTGACTTTTACATTAATGTATAGTCACGGATTTACGTTATATCCAAGTGTATCTGTCATCCTGAGCGAAGCGCAGCGGAGTCGAAGGATCTCACGTAACACTTTTCTCATGCGCTATGTGAGATGTTTCGACTACGCCCTACGGGCTTCGCTCAACATGACAGTTACTTTTAATCCGCGTAATCCGCGCCTAAAATCAACCCGCTAAATTATCATTTTTTGTACACTTGTTTATGAAACTCAATTTGAAAAATCCGCTGGTGTTCTTCGATCTGGAGACCACCGGCACCAATATCAATAGCGACCGTATCGTAGAAATCTGCTACCTTAAGGTCTATCCCAACGGAAACGAAGAGTCGAAGACGATGCGTATCAATCCGGGCATGCATATCCCGGAAGCGGCGTCGGCCGTGCATGGCATCTATGACGCCGACGTGGCCGACTGCCCCACGTTCAAGGAAGTGGCCCGCAGCATAGCCAACGAGATCGAGGGGTGCGATCTGGCCGGCTTCAACTCCAACCGCTTCGACATCCCCCTGCTGGCCGAAGAGTTTCTCCGTGCCGACGTGGACATCGACCTGGCCCGACGCAAGTTTGTCGACGTGCAGGTGATCTTCCACAAGATGGAGCAGCGCACCCTCTCCGCTGCCTACAAGTTCTATTGCGGCAAGAACCTGGAAGACGCCCACACGGCCGAGGCCGACACGAGAGCCACCTACGAGGTGCTGATGGCGCAGCTGGACCGCTATCCCGCGGACCTGCAGAACGACGTGAGCTTCCTGTCCGACTTCTCGAGCTTCAACAAGAATGTCGATTTTGCCGGCCGCATGGTCTATGATGACAAGGGCGTGGAAATCTTTAACTTCGGCAAGTACAAAGGCCAGCCTGTGGCCGAGGTGCTGAAGCGCGACCCGGGTTACTACGGCTGGATATTGAACAGTGACTTTACGCTGAACACCAAAGCGATGCTGACGAAGATCCGTCTGCGCGAACTGACTCAGAAATAAAACGACGGCGCTTATGACAAATGTATTGAAAGGCAAAAAAATCGTATTGGGCATAACGGGCAGCATCGCCGCCTATAAGGCCTGCTACATCATCCGGGGGCTCATCAAGCGCGGAGCGGAGGTGCAGGTGGTCATCACGCCTGCGGGCAAGGAATTCATCACGCCCATCACCCTGTCCGCCCTCACGAGCAAACCCGTCATCAGCGAGTTCTTCGCCCAGCGCGACGGCACCTGGAACAGCCACGTGGATCTGGGGCTTTGGGCGGACGCCATGCTGATAGCGCCCGCCACGGCTTCCACCATCGGCAAGATGGCCCACGGCATTGCCGACAACATGCTCATCACGACGTACCTCTCGGCCAAGGCGCCTGTATTCGTCGCTCCGGCCATGGATCTCGACATGTTCGCCCATCCGTCCACCCAACAGAACCTGGAGAAGCTCCGCTCCTACGGCAACCACATCATCGAGCCGGGCACGGGCGAGTTGGCCAGCCACCTGGTGGGAAAAGGCCGCATGGAAGAGCCTGAAAACATCATCCGGCACCTGGAACGATACTTTGCGGCACAGGAAGGCGACCTCCAAGGAAAGACCATCCTGATCACGACGGGACCCACGTATGAAAAGCTGGATCCCGTGCGCTTCATCGGCAACTATTCGTCCGGCAAGATGGGGTTCGCACTGGCCGACGAATGTGCCGCCCGCGGCGCCCGCGTCCTGCTCGTGACAGGTCCCGTGCAGCGCGACACCCGCTATCCGATGGCCGAAAGGCGCGACGTGGAGTCGGCGGAGCAGATGTACGAGGCCGCCGTGTCGCTCTTCCCGCAGGCCGATGCCGCCATCCTCTGCGCGGCCGTGGCCGACTATACGCCCGAACACGTGGCGGACGAGAAAATCAAGCGTGAGCAGACGGGTGACCTGACCCTCGCGCTGAAGCCAACGAAAGACATCGCCGCCGCCTTAGGCCGCCTGAAGGCTGAGGCAGGCGCAAGGAAAGTGCTGGTGGGCTTTGCGCTCGAAACGAATAACGAGCTACAGAACGCCGAAGACAAGCGGAAGCGGAAAAGCCTGGACTTCATTGTCCTCAACTCGCTGAACGACAAGGGGGCGGGCTTCCGTTGCGACACCAACAAGGTCTCCATCATCGACGCCTCGGGCCGCACGGACTATCCGTTGAAGAACAAGGATGAAGTGGCCACCGATATCATAGACCGCTTAGTCGGAGTGTTGAACCAATCGTAACGAAGAACAAGATACTATGTTGCGTTCGCTCTACATACAAAACTATGCGCTGATCGAGAAGCTGGACATCGGCTTCGACAGCGGCTTCTCGGTCATCACCGGCGAGACGGGTGCCGGAAAGTCCATCATCCTGGGCGCCATCGGCCTGCTGCTGGGCCAGCGTGCCGACGTGAAGTCCATCCGCAAGGGAGCTTCGAAGTGCGTCATCGAGGCACGCTTCGACGTGTCGGCCTACGGCATGCAAGCCTTCTTCGAAGCCAACGAACTGGAGTACGAAGACGAGTGCATCCTGCGCCGCGAACTTTACGCCTCGGGCAAGAGCCGCGCCTTCATCAACGACACGCCCGCCTCGCTGGCGCAGATGAAGGAACTGGGCGAACAGCTGATTGACGTTCACTCCCAGCACCAGAACCTCTTGCTCAACAAGGAGGGCTTCCAGCTGAACGTGCTCGACCTGCTGGCGCACGACGACGCCCTGCTGAGCGCTTATCAGGAGGTGTACGACGAGTGGCGGCAGGCACGTCAGGACCTGGAGGAGCTCGTGGCACGCGCCGGACAGAGCCGTGCGGACGAAGACTACATCCGCTTCCAGCTGGAGCAGCTGGAGGAGGCCAACCTCACCGACGGCGAGCAGGAAGAACTGGAGCGGGAGGCGGAAACGCTGACCCACGCCGAAGAGATCAAAGCCGGCCTCTACCGGGCCGGACAGGCGCTGAACGCCGACGAGGGCGGTGTGCTCGGTGCCCTGAAGGACTGCCAGAGCGCGATGCTGGGACTGCGTCCGGTCTTTGCGCCCGCGGGTGAACTGGCCGACCGGCTCGAAAGCGTCTACATCGAACTGAAGGACATCTCGCAGGAAATGGGCGACCGGGAAGAAGAAGTCGAATTCAACCCCGCCCGCCTCGACGAGGTGAACGACCGCCTCAACCTCATCTATTCCCTCCAGCAAAAGCACCGCGTTGACACGGTCAAAGCTTTGCTTTCCTTGCAGGAAAACTATGCGGAACAACTGGCGTCCATCACGTCGTCCGACGAAGACATCGCACGCCTCGAAGCACGTGTGCAGGAACTCTTCGGGCAGGTCATCGCACAGGCACGGACACTGACCGAAGCCCGCACGCAAGCCGCCCGCGAGGTGGAGCGGCAGATGGCCGCACGGCTGGTGCCGCTGGGCATGCCCAACGTCCGCTTCCAGGTGGAGATGGGCGTACGCAAGGAACCGGGCGCGCATGGAGCCGACACGGTGAACTTCCTGTTCTCGGCCAACAAGAACGGGGTGTTGCAGAATATCTCCTCCGTGGCATCGGGCGGCGAGATAGCCCGCGTCATGCTGTCCATAAAGGCGATGATAGCCGGAGCCGTCAAGCTGCCCACCATCGTGTTCGACGAGATCGACACGGGCGTGTCGGGAGAGATAGCCGACCGCATGGCCGACATCATGCAGGAGATGGGCGACAATGACCGTCAGGTCATCAGCATCACCCACCTGCCGCAGATAGCCGCGCGCGGGCGGGTACATTATAAAGTATATAAGGAAGACAACGAGGTGGAGACGAACAGCCACATCCGCCGGCTGACGGATGGCGAGCGGGTGGAAGAGCTGGCCCACATGCTGAGCGGCGCCACCCTGACCGAGGCCGCGCTGAACAACGCCCGCGCCTTGCTGAAACCGGAGAAGTAACCAACAAAGAAGATAAAAGGAATGACAGACAAGAATGAAATGATATTCGGCGTCCGAGCCGTGATAGAAGCCATACAGGCGGGCAAGGACATCGACAAGATACTGGTGAAACGGGACATACAGAGCGACTTATCCAAGGAACTGTTCGCAGCCCTGAAGGGAACGCAGATACCCGTGCAGCGGGTGCCGGTGGAGCGTAGCAACGGGATTACGCGCACGAACCACAAGGGCGTGGTGGCTTTCATCACGGACGTCACCTACCAGAAGACGGAAGACCTCGAGCCTGTCCTCTTCGAGCAGGGCAAAAGCCCGTTTTTCGTGATGCTGGACGGCGTGACGGACGTGCGCAACTTCGGTGCCATCGCCCGCACGTGTGAGTGCGCGGCGGTCGATGCCGTCATCATCCCCTCCAAGAACAGCGTGACGGTGAACGCCGACGCCATGAAAACCTCGGCCGGCGCCCTGCACACCCTGCCCGTGTGTCGCGAGCAGAACCTGAAGGAAACCCTGCAATACCTGAAGGACAGCGGTTTCCGCATCGTGGCCGCCACCGAGAAAGGCGACTATGACTATACGAAGGCCGACTATACCGGCCCGGTGTGCATCATCATGGGCGCCGAGGACAAGGGTGTCTCCTACGACCACCTGGCCCTGTGTGACGAGTGGGTGAAGATACCGATGCTGGGCACCATCGAGTCGCTCAACGTGTCCGTAGCGGCCGGTATCCTGATTTACGAAGCGGTGAAACAACGAATTAACTGATATATGCCAATGAAAAAGAAAATACTATTGCTGATGGCCATCTCGCTGGTGGCCCAGTGGGCGTTCTCCCAACCCAAGTGGGTGGAAAAGGCCAAGCGTGCCGTGTTCTCCATCGTGACCTACGACAAGGACGACAAGATGCTGAACACCGGCAACGGCTTTTTTGTGCGTGAAGACGGAGTGGCCCTTTCCGACTATTCCCTGTTCAAGGGAGCCCGCCGTGCGGTCATCATCAACTATGAAGGCAAGGAAATGCCCGTAGAAGCCATCATGGGCGCTGACGACATGTATGACGTCGTGAAGTTCAGGGTAGCCATCACGGAAAAGAAAGTGCCGGCCCTGCCGCTTGCCTCCGCAGCGCCTGCCGTGGGAGCCGACGTGTGCCTCCTGCCCTACTCCACGCAGAAGAGCCGCACCTACACGGCCGGCAAGGTGAAAGCCGTAGACAAAGTGGCCGACAACTACGCCTACTACACCCTCGACATGCGGCTGAAGGACAAGATGGTGAGCTGTCCGCTGATGACGATGGAAGGGGCTGTCTTCGGCCTGGCACAGAAAGCCTCGGGACAGGACACGGCCAGCATCTGCTATGCGGTGGACGCGAACTACGTGATGGCACAGAAGATTGCCGCCCTGTCCTACAACGACATGGCGCTGAAAGACATCGGCATCAAGAAAGCCCTGCCCGAGTCGGAGGAGGAAGCGCTGATATTCCTGCTGATGGCCTCTTCGCAACTGTCGCCCGAAAAGTACATGACGGCGTTGGAAGACTTTATCCACCAGTTCCCGAACAGCCCGGACGGCTATGTGCGGCGTGCGACGCAACGCCTGTTCATCTCGGACGATGAAGCTTCTCTGAAACTTGCGGCCGAGGATATGGATCAGGCGCTGAAAGTGACCGCAAAGAAGGACGACGTCCTTTTCAGCCGTGCCAAGATGATCTACAACTACGTCCTCACACATCCCGAGAAGCCTTTTGACGACTGGTCGTTCGACAAGGCGCTGGACGAAATCCGCCAGGCCATCGCCATCCAGCCGTTGCCTGTCTATGTGCAGGCCGAGGGGGACATCCTGTATGCCAAGGCCGATTATACGGGCGCCTTGCAGGCCTATGAGAAGGTCAATCAGTCCGATATAGGCTCCGCGGCCACGCTCTTCACCACCGCCAAAATCAAAGAAGCGATGAAAGCACCCACCGAAGAAGTGCTGGCCCTGCTCGACAGCTGCGTGGCCCGCTTCAATAAACCCTATACACAGGAGGCCGCTCCCTATCTGCTGGAGCGTGCCCAGGCCTTAATGAACGCTGGAAAGGCACGCAACGCGGTGGTGGATTATGACGCTTACTACGACGCCGTGAAGGGAAACGTGAACGATGTGTTCTATTACTATCGCGAACAGGCAGCCTTGAAGTCGCGTCAGTACCAGCGTGCCCTCGACGATATGGCCAAGGCCATTGAACTCAACCCGAAAGACCTGACTTACCGTGCCGAACTGGCGGTGGTCAACATCCGCGTGGGGCGCAACGAAGAGGCGGTGAAGATCCTACAGGAAGCGCTGACAATCGATCCCAAGTATGCCGAGGCCTATCGCCTGATAGGCATTGCCCAACTACAGATGAAGCAACAGGCGGCCGCCTGCGAAAGCTTTGCCAAGGCCAAGGAACTGGGCGACCCGAATGTGGACGCCTTGATTGAGAAGCATTGCAAATAGACTTCTCGTGCGATTGGGAAGAAAAAGAAAGAGGATGTGCCTTCGCACATCCTCCTTTCGGGGAAGTCCCCCGCTTTAGTTAAGTCTAGGCATGAAAAAAGGTTATGAGTGAATATTGCTTTATGCATTCACTGATATAAATGCAGGCAGGCGAGAAATACTGCACGCACGAAAAGAAAAAATCAAAAAAAATACAGAATTAATCATTGAAAGAAACATGAAGAAAGTAATTTGCAGTCAGAAGGCTCCCGGGGCCATCGGCCCCTACAGCCAGGCCATCGAGGCCAACGGAATGGTGTTTGTATCAGGACAGTTGCCCATCGACGCGGCTACGGGCACAATGCCCGAAGGAGCCGCCGCACAGGCCCGCCAGTCGCTGGAGAACGTGAAGCACATTCTTGAAGAGGCGGGGCTGGACATGTCCCACATCGTGAAAACCACCGTTTTCCTGGCCGACATGTCACTCTTTGCCGACATGAATTCGGTGTATGCCACTTATTTCGAAGGCGATTTTCCCGCCCGCTCGGCCGTAGCCGTGAAGGCGCTTCCCAAGGACGCCTTAGTGGAGATTGAGTGCATCGCGGTGCGCTAACAGGTCGGCCACAATGAAACTGCTGCCTCCCACGAAGATGAAGTCTTCGGGGAGGCTTTTTTCTTGCGCGGCCCTGACGGCGGCGGGTACGTCAGCATAGCATTCTCCATGCAGTCCGACTTC
>CALUFR010000099.1 GCA_944319875.1 uncultured Bacteroides sp. | reverse complement strand
CTTTCGTCTTGATACGAAAGAAAAGATACCAAAAGAAAGGATCAAGCGCTGAAGCTCAGAGGCTACTCCGCCCTTGCTTTTTGCTAAAAGGCAGAAACTCGCTTCGCTCAGACAGTCTGCCTTTCTTGACGCAAAAAGCAAGGACTCCGCTTAACGCCTCTTCACTTAGGCGCGGCTGCGCGATGAGAACGTGAACGACCTTCATTAGCGCAAACACGCCGGATGGCTCTCCGGCCTCACTGGAGGGGCGTTAAGCGGAGGATGACTTCCGGCCGTTAAGAAGGGCAGGCTGTTTGAGCGAAGCGAGTTCCTGCCCTTTAGGACGGAAGGCGTCCGGAGTAGACCCGGAAGTGCAGACGGGGTACTTTCTTTTTGGTACCTTTTTCTTTCGGACAAGCGAAAGAAAAAGTACACAATTAATATCAAGCTCCGTGCTCGTCGGCCGTGTCTTTCCGCTCTATCTTGCGGTTATCAATGCTGCGCCAAGCATAGAAAATGTAGGCCAGCACGAAAGGCACTAAGATGGAGACGTAGGCCATGGTCCGCAAGGTGAATTCACTGGAACTGCTGTTCTGCAAGGTCAGGGAACTCTGTATATCAGCCGTCGAAGGATAATAAGCCGTGTTGTTGTAACCGGCCACCAAGAACAGAGACAGCACCGTCAGCACCGTGCCGATACCCGCAAACCAGATGCCTTTGTCGAAATCTTTCTTCCACAATGTGCGCCCGATGCCCCACAGCACACTGAGCACACCGGCCAAAAACAGCACGAGCACTACCGGCATTTCAAGGAAATTGGTCAGATACTTATAAGGCTCCATGCAGACGAGTCCCGTCTCGGGATCCACCGCATAACCGTCGGCCAGCAGTGTGCGCACCAGAAAGGCCAGGAAGAACACCAGAAACAAGCCCGCATTCCCCCACAACGAACGGCGACAACGACTCACAAGCTCTTCATCGGCAATGCTGTTCACGAAATACAAGGCTCCCAACACACGTGCCAGGAAAAATACCGCTAACCCCATAACTACATTCCAGGGATTGGCCAGCGCGTCGAGTCCGTGCCATCCGTTGGCCCAGCTGCTGATGACAGGCATCAGGGTCGTCATATTGTCCTTGTCTACATAGAAAGCCGAACCGGTAAAGAAAGTGGCTACCGCCCCTCCCAACAGAACCGGACCTATCACACCGTTCAGCACCAGGAAAGCCCGATAGACGTTTTTGCCCAACAGGTTGCCCGCCTTCAGCTGAAACTCATAGCTGACGGCCTGCAGCACAAAACTGAAAAGGATGATCATCCACAACCAGTAAGCTCCACCGAAACTGGTACTGTAGAAGAGCGGGAAAGAAGCGAAGAAGGCTCCTCCGAAAGTGACGAGTGTCGTAAACGTAAACTCCCACTTGCGCCCCGTGGAGAGCACCAGCATCCGCCGGTGTTCCTCTGTCTTACCCAAGCAGAACAGCAGAGAGTTGCCTCCCTGCACAAAAAGCAAAAATACAAGGATGGCTCCCAGCAAGGAAACCACAAACCACCAATATTGTTGAAGAAATTCCATAATGTCAATCGTTTGAAGAATGAATATCTAAGTTTGAACTCTCAGGTCCCTTGCGGATAGCCTTCACCATAATGCCTACCTCAGCAATCAGCATGACGGTGAACAAGAACAGGAAGATGAAGAAAGTGGTCTGAACCGATCCTACTTCCAACTTCGAGATGGCCGCGCTGACGGGCAGCATGTCCTGAATGGTCCAAGGCTGACGGCCACACTCGGCCACCGCCCAACCGGCCTGTCCGGCCAGATAGCCCAGCGGTATGCTGAACATGGCCACCCATTGAAGCCAGCGCAAGCGGCTCAGGTCCTTCCGGAAGGCCACAAACAGCACGATCGCAAAGAACAGGATAAAGTATCCGCCCAGTATCACCATCACGCGGAACATGTAGAAAGTCAGCGGCACGTTGGGCACCAGCTCATGGGCATTCTTTATATATCCATAGCCAAAGTAAGGCATGTTCTCTTCCAATATGCGGCGCGACGCTTCAGCCGCCGCATCGTCACCCTCCGCACGGGCTTCCCGATAGGCTGCAAAGGCCTCGATGGCCTTGCGTCCGCGCGCCATCTTCTCGTCGGCCGAGAGAGCCGTCGTTCCGTCCTTCAGCGTGTAACCGCCTTCCAGCAGGTCGTTGATGCCGGGCACAAAAGCGTCCGCTTTACGCTCGGCCAGCAACGAGAGCATCTTGGGTATCTCAATGCGCATCAGGAAAGGGTCCACTCCATCGTCGGGCGTCTGTTTATCAGGGTTCAGGATGCCGAAAGCCACGAGGCCGGCTCCTTCCTGTCCATCGTAATATCCCTCCATGGCTGCCAGCTTCATTGGTTGGTGTTGGGCCACCTGATAGCCCGAACCGTCACCCGTCCAAGCGGCCATCACCGCCGCGAACAGACCGACCGCCGCGCCTATCTTAATACTGCTCAAGGCAAAGCGTTGCTCCCGTTTCTTCCACAGGAACCAGTAACTGATGCCTACTACGAACAAGGCTCCTACCACCCAGCCCGAGAGAACCGTGTGAAAGAACTTGTTGACGGCCATCGGCGAAGTGGCTACGGCCCAGAAGTCGACCATCTCGTTACGGGCCGTGTCGGGATTGAACTCCATCCCCACGGGATACTGCATCCAAGCGTTGGCCACCAGTATCCACCAAGCCGATATGGTAGCTCCCAGTCCCGTCAGCCACGTAGAGGCCAGGTGGAAGCCGCGGCTCACCTTCTCCCATCCGAAGAACATGACAGCGATAAACGTTGCTTCCATGAAGAAAGCCACAATACCCTCGATGGCCAGCGGCGCTCCGAATATGTCGCCTACAAACCAACTATAATTGCTCCAGTTCGTACCAAACTCAAACTCCAGAATAAGGCCCGTAGCCACGCCAATGGCAAAGTTAATGCCGAAAAGCTTCATCCAAAACCGGGCGGCCCGTTTCCAGAAGGGATCACCCGTCCGATAGTACCAAGTTTCCATCAGGCCCATGACCACGGCTAACCCCAAAGTCAACGGCACAAAAATCCAATGGTAGATGGCTGTCAGCGCAAACTGCGCCCTCGACCAGTCAATCAGCGAAGAATCAATGTGTTCAATCATAAATTTAGCGTTTTAATAAAAATATAAATAGAATTGGTTAGGTTGCACACCAAAAAAACGGTTTATTTCCAAGGCACCCGCTCAATCAGCTCGCGGCTCACGTATCCATCCTTTCCTCCGTCGCCCGCCTCTTGATTCAGATAGTTGAGAAAGAAGAACAGGCGAAGAATGAAGAACATGATGAAAAGCTTGATAAGAATAATCAGCCACAACGTACGCCCCAGCTTCATGCTGCGGAAACCGTCACGATAGAATTGCCAGATGGTCAGTATAAGATGTTTCATGGTTTAAGGTTGTTCATAGCCGCACAAAGATACGACAATCTTTGAAACTGACAACTATTTCCCGAACAATAAAAAGGATATTAGTATATAACCACATTCGAGGGTGTGTCAAAGCCCTCCGACTTGTCTACCGACGCACCGCTCACGCTGCCCACGTAATCGGCTTTGGGCAGCATCTCCCGGCTTACAAGATTGACGGACAGTTTCTTTGATTCCCTTATCCCTTGATTGGTATAGTGGTTTTTGCTCATGCTGACGAGTATCCTGTCGTGGCCGCTTGCCGGCATAGGTGGTAAAACGGACTTCTCAAACGTATCCCTGGAAGGTTTATTGGAGCTTTTATAAAGGATATACGGACACGGTCATAAGACAGCTACCGCTTTACGAATCTGTTCCAGTATGACGGAAAGACGATTGTCGCGCCGTGCCGTCTGCATGTTGTAGTCTGTTTGCAAGACCAACCACAAATCAGCGGCGATGCCTGTGGCCGCTTCTATCTTCAAAGCAGTATCGGTCGTGATGGGGCGCTTTCCGTTGATGATTTCATTGAAGGCCGTGTAAGGCATACCGATGATTCCGGCGAATTTCCGTTGCGACAAACCACGTGCCTGCAATTCATCCTTCAGCATCTCACCGGGATGTATCGCCTCAGCACAAACCAATTCATTGGGGGCATAAATCTTCCTTGTAGTTTCCATATCGCTGTTATTTATAATGATTACTGATGTCCATCAATCGGCAAATGGTGATTATCTGTTCGCCCATCGTCTCATTGACCATAGTTTCAGGAACATCACACACTTGTAGTACCCCCGGATTACTTCCGGCTGGTAACGATGCTTCTTGTCGCTTGTGCGTCCCTGCTCAAACAACTCACGCAGATATTCTTTGTCGAACTCGATATACATAATACCGTATGAATTTTACAAGGGACAAAGATAATGCTTTTTCTATAAGTATATTCACAAAAACAGTGAATAATTAGGCTATCTTCTATAAATCCCCCTCATCAACGCCGGCAACACAATAAGCAGCAACGGCAAGCCTACTGCGAATCCGCCTATCACCGCCTGCGTCTGGTCGAGTAGGCAAAGCATGACGCAATCTTAAAGTTCCAACCTGAAGAACTGTCTTCCCTTTCCTTTCCCTTTATCTCCGCACCCAACGATCACGTTCCGCTCTTCGCAGACCCAAAAATCCTCAACGAGGCCTGATGAAACAATTGTTGCAGAAATTGAAGCATTAGTTGCATTAGCAAACGCTCGGAACAACTGTCACCGGCGTTAAATATTGTAGGAGGGCCCCTCCTACAAACATAATCTGCGGTTTCACGTGAAGGATGTATCCTTCACCGTATTCTCTTGTATAGCAACGAGGTATATTCCCGTGAAGGCGTGAAGGATGTTTCGGGGAAAGTGGTTACAGGGGAGGAGGAAACAGCTACTTGGGCGTCGTAAAGTGCCACTTGAGTATCGTAAAGTGCCACTTTAGACAGCCCAACTGGCACTTGGCAATCAACACTGACGGCACGTGCCCTCAGCATGCAACGCCCCGTGCCGTCACCTCCTAACGCCCCGTGTCGTCAGACAGTAACGAAGCGTGTCGTTAGAATCCGAGAAATTGAATGAATGGTCGGTTCGTCAGCAAAATCCACCGGATGGTCGTTATCTATTCCGCCTCCGTCTATCATTTTTCAACATTTCCGGAAAGCCCGCTACTTTTGCATCAGGAAAGGAATACATCAAATTTCAAGCGATATGACAAATTTCAGAAGATTCATCCTGACGGTTCTCTGCCCGGTAAGCATGGTTTGCGCCGGAGCACAGACAGTCGAGCTGCCCCCGACCGTGCAGACAGACAGCGTGGGCGACACTTCCCTGCCCCGGCAATGGAACTTGCAGACGTGCATCGACTACGCCTTGCAACACAACATCACCATCCGGCGCAACCGTCTCAGCGCACAAAGCACACAGGAGGACATAAAGATGGCCAAGGCCGACCTCTTCCCCTCGCTCAACGCCAGTGTGAGCCAACGCATCGTGAACCGTCCGAACACCGACAACGGCACCATCATCAGCGGTGACAACATCACCACCAGCCAAAGCAAGACGTCTTATAACGGAAACTATGGCATCGACGCCAACTGGACGCTCTACAACGGAGGCAAGCGGCTGAACAGCATCAAGCAGCAACAGCTCAACCAGCGCATCGCCGACCTGACCGTGGCCGAAAGCGAGAACTCCATTGAAGAGAGTATCATGCAGGTCTACGTACAGATACTCTACGCCGCCGAAGCGGTGAAGATAAACGAAGCCACGCTCGAAGTGAGCCGGGCTCAGTATGAACGGGGCAAGCAGCTCCTCGAAGCCGGAAGCATTGCCCAAAGCGACCTGGCACAACTCGACGCGCAAGTGAGCAGCGACAACTACCAGCTCGTCACTTCGCAAGCCACTCTGCAAGACTACAAGCTCCAACTGAAGCAACTCCTCGAACTAGATGGCAGCGAGGAGATGAACCTCGACATGACAGAACCCGATGATACGCAGGTGCTCTCCCCCTTGCCCGACAAGGCGGATGTATATCGTGCCGCTCTGCTGATGCGCCCCGAAATCGAATCGGGCAAACTGGATGTCGAAGCCTCTGATCTCAATATCAAGATAGCTCGCGCAAGCTACCTGCCGACCGTCAGCCTCAGCGCCGGCATCGGAAGCACCAACGCCAACGGCAATGACTTCAGCTTCAGCGAACAGATCAAGCAGAACTGGAACAATTCACTGGGGCTGACATTGAGCATCCCTCTCTATGACAAGCGCCAGACGAAATCGTCCGTCAACCAGGCCAAGCTCCAGAAGCAGACCAGCGAGCTGGACCTGCTGGACAAGCAGAAGACGCTCTACAAGACCATCGAAAGTCTTTGGCTCGACGCCAACAGCGCCCAACAGCAATACGTGGCCGCCGGCAAGAAGCTCGAAAGCACGCAAATCAGCTATGACCTCATCTGCGAGCAATTCGACCTCGGTATGAAAAATACCGTCGAGCTGCTCACGGAAAAGAACAATCTGCTCAATGCCCGGCAGGAGATGTTGCAGGCCAAGTACATGGCTCTGCTCAATGCGGGCTTGCTCCTGTTCTATCAAGGCGAGACGTTCGAACTCTGATTTCTAAGAAATGAGAAAGATATGAGTGAATGATAATTTAGCAGCCAAAGGCTGCAATGGTTAATGGTCAATGGTTAATGATTAATGATTAATGGGCTGCGCATGAGTCCTTTTACCACGTATTAACCATTAACCATTGACCATTAACCATTGCGGGCAAAGCCCGCTAAATTCCCATTTATTGATTAGTTACTTAAAGTATAGAATATGAATAAGAAGAAAATCATCAGCCTCACGGCAGGCGTCATTATCGTGGCCGGAACAGCCGCATGGCTGTTCGGAGGCAACAACCGCAAGCAGCAGGTCACTTATGAAATGGCCAAGGTAGGGCCGGCGGACATCTCAAACTTCGTCACCGCCACAGGCACCATCGAACCTGTCACTGAAGTCGAAGTAGGTACGCAGGTCAGCGGTATCATTGACAAGATCTATGTGGACTACAACACCATCGTCAAGGAAGGGCAGCTCATTGCCCTGATGGACAAGGTGACACTGGAAAGCGAACTGGCCTCCTCGCAGGCCACGTATGACGGCGCCAAGGCCGAATACGAGTACCAGAAGAAGAACTACGAGCGCAACAAGGGACTGAAAGCCAAGAACCTCATCAGCGACACCGATTACGAAGAGTCCGAATACAACTACCTCAAAGCCAAGAGCACCTTCGACAGCAGCAAGGCCGCCTTGGCCAAAGCGGAACGCAACCTGTCATACGCCACCATCACCTCGCCCATCGACGGCGTGGTCATCAGCAAGGACGTGGAGGAAGGACAGACCGTGGCTTCGGGCTTCGAAACCCCGACCCTTTTCACCATCGCTGCCGACCTGACACAAATGCAGGTAGTGGCCGATGTCGACGAAGCCGATATAGGTGGTGTAGAGCTGGGGCAGCGTGTGGAATTCACCGTAGACGCTTATCCCAACGACACCTTCGTGGGGGAAGTGACTCAAATCCGCCTGGGCGAAGCGTCCTCATCGACAAGCACCACCAGCAGTACGACAGTCGTTACTTACGAAGTAGTCATTTCGGCTCCCAACCCCGATTTGAAACTGAAACCGCGCCTGACGGCCAACATCACCATCTATACGCTGGATAAACGCGGCGTGAACAGTGTGCCCGCCGCCGCCCTGCGCTTCACGCCCGCCCTGCCCATCGTAGGAGCCGACGCCATCATCAACGACTGCGAGGGTGAACATAAGCTCTGGACCAAGCAAGGCAATGTCTTCACCGCTCACGCCGTCAGCACAGGCATCAGCAACGGGAGCCACACCGAAATCACCGGCGGTATCGAAGCCGGGACGGAAGTTATCTGCGAGGCTAACATCAGCCGCGGCGGACAGCCCGAAGCCGCGCAAGCAAGCGGTGAACGCAGCCCTTTCATGCCCGGCCCTCCGGGAAGCGACAAGAAGAAAAGCAACGGAAACAACAAACCATAACAAGCTACGGTCATGAGTAAAGTTGTCATCGAACTTCAGAATATCAAACGCAACTTCCAGGTAGGCGACGAGACCGTGCATGCCTTGCGTGGGGTTTCGTTCACCATCCGCGAAGGCGAATTTGTCACCATCATGGGTACTTCAGGTTCGGGCAAGTCCACCCTGCTCAACACACTGGGCTGCCTCGACACTCCCACCAGCGGCGAATACCTGTTGGACGGCATCGCCGTGCGCACCATGTCCAAGCCGCAGCGGGCCGTCCTGCGCAACCGCAAGATTGGGTTCGTCTTCCAGAACTACAACCTCCTGCCGAAGACCACCGCCGTAGAGAACGTCGAACTGCCGTTGATGTACAATTCCTCCGTCTCGGCCGCCGAGCGTCGCCGCAGGGCCATCGAAGCCCTGCTGGCCGTCGGTCTGGGTGACCGCCTGGAGCATAAATCCAACCAAATGTCCGGCGGACAGATGCAACGTGTGGCCATCGCCCGCGCACTGGTCAACAACCCTGCCGTCATCCTGGCGGACGAAGCGACGGGTAACCTCGACACGCGCACCTCGTTTGAGATCCTGGTTCTCTTCCAGAAACTTCATGCCGAGGGACGTACCATCATCTTCGTCACCCACAACCCGGAAATATCGCAGTACAGCAGCCGCAACATCACCCTGCGCGACGGGCAGGTGAAGGACGACCGCTTGAACCCGCGCATCCTGAATGCGGCCGAAGCACTGGCCGCCCTGCCTGCGCCCGAGGAAGACTAAACCTAAAAAAGCAAGTAAGATTATGAATGGAACAAACTTATTCAGAATAGCCCTGCGCGCCCTTGCCAACAACAAGCTGCGCGCCTTCCTCACCATGCTGGGCATCATCATCGGCGTGGCCTCCGTCAT
>CALUFR010000098.1 GCA_944319875.1 uncultured Bacteroides sp. | reverse complement strand
GGTGTATATCCCAAGCCATTTTTGGCGCATCCGTATTTTTCGTATATCTTCTTTCATGCCACGAAGATACAGATTAAGATTTGTCTACGAAAAGAAAAATTGTAGCGTATCTATTGATACTTTACACCTCATCGATACCGATGACTGGTTGGATTTCTGATTTGGGTGACGCAATGATAAAGTCAGGAAAAATTACAGTAAAGAACAATTAAGGTAACTATTCAGTAACAGTTTGCTATCATGTAAGATATTGCAATGATCGCTAATTGCTGAATAGTTACCAATTAGGGTTATTTTAAGGATTTAAAGGGAGGTGGGAACAATCCGTTTTACTTCATTGCTTCAATGGTGTATCCTTGTTTTTCCAATAACTTCAGCAGGCCACGCTCGCTGGGCAGATGACCTGCGCCTACCACAAACAGAGTGGGGGCTTGCTTCATGATGTCGGGCATCTGACGGACCCAGTCAGCATTACGGCCAAATATCAGGATGTCTTCCTCCTCGGGCGTGCTGTCACAGGAGTCGTTTTGTTTCTCTTCCATGATTTCGAGCAGCGTGTCAAGATCTTGGTTCATATATGCCTTTGTCATGCGTTGGGTTTGCAGGATGCCGTGCTCAATGTTAGTAGCCGCACAATAAAGCAGACGGGCTTGTCGTTGCAGGTTTTGGGCATTGAAAAGGACATTGATTTGCTTGTCCATGCTTTCCAGTCCTCCCACTTTCTTTCCGTCTTCCTTGGCTTGCGTCTGAAACCAGGTGTCGAGCTGCTCCTGCGGATTAAATCCCTTTATGGACTTAGCGGTTATTGCCACGGCCAGTTGGGTGGTGAGGGAGGCGGGTTTCAGTTTGTCGAACAGGGAGAGATCCATGCCGATGTACGTCTTCACGACCGAGGCGATGCTGTCGTATTCGGCCGGCGTGAAGAGGCTCTTCAGCGTGGTGTCGGCGGGCAGCATCATGGCCTGTTGCATCTTCATGATTATTTCGGGCTTCATCATGTCCTCCATGATGACTTCACCGTAGATTTGCTTTGTCTCGTCCATTGCCTGTTTCAAGCTGGAAATGCTATCCTTGATGCTGAGGGGCGCCAGGTGGTGGGTACCCATGACGTATGAAGGTCGGTTGAGTCCGTTTCCCGATATTTTCCATAAGAGTTGCGCCTGAGCGCCGAGGGCGATGCAGAGGAGCATCATGAGTGCAAGTGTCTTTTTCATTTTCATTGTTGTTTTTTGGTTGATAATTCGTTTTATACGATAAGTCGCAAAAAACGGGTATTTCTTGCAAAATACTTATAGAAGTTTACGAGCCCGCTCCAATGCCACGTTGATGTTGGGGCAAATGTTTTCCTCGCCCAAAAGTTCGTAGAAGCCCGATCTTTCCAGTACTTTGTGAACCTTCTCGTTGACACCGGAGAGTACGATGGTTATCTTCTCCTTTTGCGACATGCGACACAAGTTCTCCAGGTTGTGAATACCCGTAGAGTCGATGAACGGCACGCGGCGCATGCGCACGATACGCACTTTGGGGCGGTCGCCCAGTTGAGCCATGGTTTCTTCAAACTTAGTGGCAATGCCGAAGAAGTAAGGTCCGTTGATTTCATAGACTTCTACATCTTTGGGGATGATCAGGTGTTCTTCGTGTGTGTCGAAATCCGACTCCTTACTGGGATCTATTTCGTCTTTGATGACTGAGATTTCCGTAGTTTCCATCACACGACGCATGAAGAGCACGCAGGCGATGACCAGCCCCATCTCGATGGCTACGGTCAGGTCGAAGATGACGGTCAGGAAGAAGGTGATGAGCAGCACCGTGACGTCCGACTTCGGGTTGCGGAGCAATGCCTTGAACGTGCGCCATCCGCTCATGTTATAGGACACTACCACCAGCACGCCGGCCAGGCAACCCATGGGGATGTATTGGGCCAGCGGCATAAGGAGTAGCAGGATGAGGAGCAGCACGACGGCATGCACGATGCCGGCCACGGGCGACTTGCCGCCGTTGTTGATGTTGGCCATGGTGCGTGCGATGGCTCCCGTGGCAGGGATGCCTCCGAAGAGTGGTGTGATGATGTTGGCCGCACCCTGTGCGATAAGCTCCGTGTTCGAGTCATGTTTGTCGCCAATCATACCGTCAGCCACCGTGGCCGAGAGTAGTGACTCAATGGCGCCCAGTACGGCAATGGTCACGGCTACGGGGAAGAGGTTTTTCACCGCCTCCCAGTCCAATGCGGGGATGGCGGCGTCGGGCAGCTCGGCACGGATGTTGAAGCGGTCGCCGATGGTGTCGATACAGGTGATGCCTCCGTAGGTCTTCATCAGCCAGACGGCCAGGGTTACCACCACGATGGCAATAAGTGATCCGGGCACCTTCTTGGAGAATTTGGGCGTCAGGGCGATGATGGCGATGCTTACCACGCTTACCAGTGTATTCCACCAGTTCACTGTGTCGAAGTGGCGGAAGTACACCATCCATTTGCCCACGAAATCACCCGGTACTTTCTCGTCTCCGAATTGCAGGCCAAAGACGTCAGCTATCTGTGTGGTGAAGATAGTGACAGCAATACCGCTCGTAAAGCCCACAATGATGGGATAGGGGATGAACTTGATGACCGCTCCCAGCTTGAACACGCCCAGCAGCACCAGGATGACGCCTGCCATCAGCGTAGCCACGATGAGACCCGCCTCGCCGTATTGCTGGATGATGCCGTAGATGATGACGATGAACGCACCCGTCGGTCCGCCTATTTGCACCTTGCTTCCGCCCAGCAGAGAGATAAGAAAACCGGCGATGATGGCCGTCACGATGCCCTTCTCGGGCGATACTCCTGATGCGATGCCGAAAGCAATAGCCAACGGGAGAGCTACAATACCTACAATGATGCCGGCCATGAGGTCGGCCATAAACATTTCTTTAGAATAATTCTTCAGTGCCGAGTAGAGTTTCGGCTTGAATTCGAACGCTTTCATTTTCTGTTTAGTAGAACTTTATTTTACCTATTGAGTTTGTTGTGATTTCGAAAATGAGGTTGCAAATTTAGGTAAAATAAAGCAAACAGCTGCTATTGTCCCGCTTTTTTTGTGAATATACTGTCATTCCGTTGGCGGTAAGTGACCGTTTGTTGGCGTGTAGAGTCGTTGGGGATGGCGGTAACGTCACCTTGCGTAGTGAAGTAAACATAGCTGGCCGACCACATGTCATAAAAGCGATACACGCGGCATCCGTCATGCTCGAAGAGGAAATTGACGTCATAGTCAGGGTTGTTGTCGGCTTGTTTGATTGAAACGGGACGTTGTACGAAGCATGCGGAGAAACTGAGGCTTGTCAAAACCGCTAAGGCAAGGAGTTTAAGATTTTTTTTCATGACGCACAATGGTTATAGGTGTTTCTATTGCAAACAAAGATAGCGATAATTGTTTTTCGTAAGCTCTGTTTGCAGGTAATTATTGTTAATGCAGGCCGATATCATCTTTCCGATAGATTTTATTTATAGGATGATAGAAAAATCCGATACACTATTATGTGGTGCATACGAAGTCTTTTGCTATATTTGCAAAACAAGATATCAGCAACAACAAAAACGAACCTTTTTAAAACTTGAATGATTATGACGAAGAGTATTAAAGGAACCCGCACAGAGAAAAATCTGATGACTTCGTTTGCGGGCGAGTCGCAGGCACGTATGCGTTACACTTACTTTGCCAGTGTGGCCAAGAAGGAAGGTTACGAACAGATTGCCGCCATCTTCACCGAGACGGCCGATCAGGAGAAAGAACACGCCAAGCGCATGTTCAAGTGGCTCGAAGGCGGCATGGTAGAGATTACGGCCAGCTATCCCGCAGGTGTCATCGGCACGACGCTCGAAAATCTTCAGGCCGCCGCGGCCGGTGAGCACGAAGAATGGGCGCTCGATTATCCCAAGTTTGCCGACATTGCCGATGAGGAAGGTTTCCCCGAAATCGCTTTGATGTACCGCAACATCGCCATTGCTGAGAAAGGTCACGAAGAACGTTACCGCGCTTTTGTCAGCAACATCGAGAATGCCAAGGTGTTTGCCAAGGACGGTGAAGTGGTATGGCAATGCCGTAATTGCGGCTTTATCCATGTAGGCAAGGAAGCACCGGAGGTTTGCCCTGCCTGCCAGCATCCGCAGGCCTACTTCGAAGTGAAGAAGGAGAACTGGTAAACGACGGTTTATACCGCACTAATTAAAAAAAAGAGTGCCAAGAGGTTTTCAAAGCCTCTTGGCACTTTCTTTTCATAATTGTTTGTTCTCTTGTCAATCGCGTACAATCACACCGGCCCAACCGCCATTACGCACTAAATTCAGGGTCATTTTGGTGGAATGCCCCACTTCTGCTTCCTTCTTTTTATAGTCCATGGCCTGCCTGTCTGCGTTAATACCATCTTCAAAATAGGTGAGGTGCCAGTTTTCACCCGTCGGGAGGAAATCCAAATTGAGCTCCAGTGAGCGTCCTTTGTCATTTGTAATGGCACCGATATACCATTTGTCACCACTACGGCGGGCTATCAATACATATTCGCCCACTTTCGCATCGAGTACTTTCGTCTCATCCCACACAACCGGGACGCTCGTGATAAACTCTGTACACGGACGTTCGCGGTAATAATAAACCGGATTGTCCGCCAACATCTGAAGCCCGCTTTCAAACACGACAAATAACGCCATCTGATAAGCTCGGGTTCCCGAACCCATGGCATTGGCTCGTGTAGAACGGTTATCTTCCGGTTGGGCGGAAAACATGGAGCCGGGCGTAAAATCCATCGGGCCGACAGCATTGCGCATAAAAGGCAAATAGATGCTGTTGGCAGGCTTGCATCTGCCTCCTTGCTCCATTCCCAATACTCCTTCATAAGACACCACATTGGGATACCGGCGTTCCAATCCGGCCGGTTTGAAGGCACCGTGGAAGTCTATAATCAATTTATATTTGGCCGCTTCTTTGGCTACCCGCTCATAATAGTTCACCATCCATTGGTCACTACGATCCATAAAATCAATTTTCAGTCCTGCAACTCCCCACTCCGCAAAAGTTTTAAATAAATCAAAGTGATTTTCTACAGTTAACCAAGTCAGCCATAATATGATTTTTACATTGCGTTCTTTTCCATATCGGATCAATTCCTTGAGGTCTATCGTGGGGTTTGGCGTGAATGGGTCGCGGGTGCTTTTGGCCCAACCCTCGTCCATAATAATATAGGGGATGCCGAAAGTCGATGCGAAGTCTATGTAGTATTTATAGGAATCCATGTTATAGCCCGACCGGAAATCTACTCCATACAGGCGGGCATCATGCCACCATTCCCAACTGACCTGTCCGGGCTTTATCCAGCTGAAGTCTTCCAGCTCGCAAGGAGAGGATAGGTTATAGACCATTTCGTTGGCAACAATCTCCCGGTCGTCGTTGGTGATGACAAATAGTCGCCACGGGAAGTTCCGGGTGCCGGAAGTCTTGGCGATGTAGTCGGCTTCCTTCAGGATTTTCAAGCTGCGGTCTCCCTCTTCTCCAAATTCCAACGGATATTTAGGAAACAGCGAGTGCATTCCGTTGGCTCCCGTGCTTTTCAGGAACATGCAGGGATAATCTTGCAAATCGGCCTCTGAAATTAGGACCTTATAGCCGTTTTCTGCCTCTAGCAGGACCGGCAGGTAACTCATGCGGTCCGTTTCTTTATAATCTTTGGTGTGGATATGGGTGTAGGGATATTCGTAGGATGTCTTGAAGCTTTCCGGTTGTGACAAATGAGCCAGATAGTCACCGGGGAAATGAATTGCAAAGTCTTCATTCAGCACCTCTATCTCGTCTTTTTTGTCAAGCACGAAACGATAGGCCACGCCGGTGTCAAATACCCGGAACTCTACGGCATAGTTTCCGGCAAAGCTCATGCGCAGGGTGTTGCAATGGTTTCTTACAAAAGCGTTCTTCAACGGAATTTCCCGTTTCACGGTTTCGTCTATCACACCTCGTTTCACACGTCGTAATTTCGGATTTTCTCCCAATGTTTCATTCGGGAGCTTCAAAGCCAGCGAGCAATTCTGGAGAATTAATTTGTCGCCCGCATAAATAGAATAATAAATTTTGTCGCTTACCTGAACGGTAACCTGCAAGTTCCCGTCAGGAGATTGAACTTTGATAGGCTTGGCCATCGCATGGCTTGAAAACAGCCCGATGAGGAAAATGATGAATGATACGGCAATCTTATTCATAATTGATTAAGTTTAAAAATTCACCTATTTCATAGACTAAAGTTATTCTCCTTATGCATCGGCATGATGTGGGTAGTCGATGGTGTAGTGCAGCCCCCGGCTTTCCTTCCGTTCCATAGCCTGCTTCGTAATCAGATAACCCACATTGATCATGTTGCGGAGCTCGCAGAGTTCGCGAGTGGCCTTGCAACGCTTGAAGAGTCGTTCGGTCTCCTCGTAGAGGATGTCCAGGCGGTTCCAGGCACGGGTCAGGCGGACATTGCTGCGTACGATGCCCACGTAGGATTCCATAATCTGGTTCACTTCCTTCATGCTTTGGGTGATGAGCACGCGCTCCTCGTTGCTGATGGTGCCCTCGTCGTTCCATTCGGGGATGTCCTCGTTGAAGTCATAACGTTCCAATACGCTCAGGGCGTGTTTGGCGGCGGCGTCTGCATAGACCACGGCTTCGATGAGTGAGTTGGATGCCAAGCGGTTGCCTCCGTGCAGGCCGGTGCATGAGCATTCACCGATGGCATACAGCCGGCGGATGCTGCTCTGTCCGTCAAGGTCCACCTTGATGCCTCCGCATAGGTAGTGGGCGGCGGGTGCCACGGGGATATATTCCTTCGTGATGTCGATGCCGATGCTGAGGCACTTCTGGTAAATGTTGGGGAAGTGGCGTTTCGTCTCCTCCGGGTCTTTGTGCGTCACGTCTAAGTAAACGTGGTCTTCACCCCGGAGCTTCATCTCATTGTCGATGGCACGAGCCACGATGTCACGCGGAGCCAACGACAGGCGCGGGTCGTACTTCTGCATGAATTCCTTGCCGTCCAACGTGCGGAGTACGCCGCCATAGCCACGCATAGCCTCGGTAATGAGGTATGACGGACGGTCGCCCGGATGGTAAAGGGCCGTGGGGTGGAACTGAATGAACTCCATGTCTTTCACCGCCCCTTTGGCACGGTACACCATCGCGATGCCGTCACCCGTGGCCACCAACGGATTGGTGGTGTGGCGATACACGGCTTCGCAACCTCCCGTGGCCATGACCGTGACCTTGCTGAGGAAGGTATCCACCTCGCCCGTGGCTTCGTTCAGCACATAGGCGCCGTAACACTTGATGCCCGGCGTGTAGCGGGTCACGATGATGCCTAAGTGGTGCTGGGTGATGATTTCCACCGCATAGAAGTTGGTGAATATCGTGATGTTGGGGTGCTGCTTCACGGCTTCGATGAGGCTGGTTTGTATCTCAGCTCCCGTGTTGTCCTTGTGGTGCAGGATGCGGAACTCCGAGTGTCCGCCTTCGCGGTGCAGGTCGAATTCCCCGTTCTCTTTCTTGTCGAAGTTTACGCCCCACTTGATGAGTTCCCGGATTTGGGCAGGCGCGTTGCGCACCACCTTCTCTACCGCCGCGCGGTCGCTTATCCAGTCGCCCGCTATCATGGTGTCTTCAATGTGCTTCTCGAAATTATCCACGGCCAGGTTGGTCACCGAGGCGATGCCTCCCTGTGCGAAATACGTGTTGGCCTCTTCCATGCCGGCCTTACAGATGAGGGCTACCGTCCCCTTTTCCGCCACTTTCAGGGCGAAGCTCATACCGGCTATCCCTGAGCCGATGACGAGGAAATCGAACTTTCTTACCATAACATGATGTTTTACTTGCGTGCAAAACTACAAAATAACTTCATTGCTTGTGCGCTTTTCTGCCGAAAATCCGTACCTTTACGGCAAAAAAGAACGTTATGGACAGAACTTTTCAGGCTCGCATCACCGTGGGGCAATATTTGGCCTTGGCATTATATACCGTTATGACCGTCTACGGCCTGTGGCAGAAGGAGTGGCTCGTCGCCTTGGTGTTCATGCTCCTGTTGGTGCTCCTCATCGAGCAGCTCATCCATTCGGCCTATACCATTCGTGCCGCGGGCGAGCTGGTGATCTGCCGCGGACGTTTCCGTAAAGTGAAGCGCATTCCTTTGCAGGAGATATCTTTGGCGGAACGGGTGTCTTCGCGCCTCTTTGGCGCCCTTTTTGTTTCGCATTACGTATTGGTGCACTATGCGGGCGGAAAGACCCTTGCGCTGCTTCCCGCCAATGAAGCGGAATTCTTGCGGGTGTTGGAGAAGAAGCGGAAGGAGGCGGCTTCTTTTTCATAAAGAAATTTAATTTATTCCTATTTCCGTGCAGTCTTTTTGCAATCCGTGCGTCCTTTATAGTAGAAACACGTCATACGGATATGAATTTAAATTGTGCCATTTTGCATGCTGATGGAGAGGTTGTACGTAAGTTGGAGGAGTATATCGGCAAGGTGCCATTTTTGTCCTTATGCGGTACGTATGACAATCCGCTTGAAGCATTGAAAGATTATTATGAGATGAAGGTCGAAATCTATTTCATCGGCATCTGCGCCTCGGAAGAAGGAGGAGTAGGGGGAATGGATTTCAGCCGGATGCTGTCTTTGCCCACCCGCGTCATCTTTGTGGCTGATACCGATCTTTATGCCGCTGAGTGTTTTCGCCTTGACGCGCTTGATTATCTGGCGGGTGATTTCGATTTTTCGGTCTTTCTCCAGGCGGTCAGCAAGGCGACCCGCTGGTTCGCCTTCCAGCTGGCGCCTGTTATGGAAAAGGAGAAAAAAACTGACGTAGACTTACCTCAGGCGCTCTACGTAAGAACGGATAGTCGTATCATGAAGCTGATGTTCAAGGAAATCCGCTACATCGAGGCTTTGGGTGATTATGTCAAGATTTACACGCAGACCGATGCAAGGTCTATCATGATCCTCTGTAGCATGAAATGTATGGAGGAACGGCTTCCGGAGGAAGAGTTTATCCGCGTACATCGTTCATTCATTGTGTGCAAGAACTGCATCGACACCATCAGCGCCAATAACGTTGTGGTGGATGGCAAGGAGATTCCTATCGGCAATGCTTACCGCGAGCAAGTGAAGCGCTACGTGGCAAGACTCTCTGTCCTGTAGTTTATCCTTATTTTAGTTTGAACCTGATGAGTTTTTCTCCGAACGTCAGGTTCAGGTTGAGGCTGAAGCGGCTTTCTTGCATCAGGTTGTCGCGTTGGTTGACTTGCTGGCGCCAGGTGGCTCCCAGCGACAGGAATGATTCGCGTAGGGGGAAGCTGATCCCGACGTTTCCCTCCAGGTAGTACATCTTTCCTTCTTTCAGGTTGATGTATGAGTTGCTGACGCCGATGCCTGCCATCAGTTCGGTGGAGCGGGCCTTCCGCGGTTCGGTAAGGTAGATAGCGCCCAGGTTCAGTTTGTGCTGGTTTTCGTATTTCATCGAGGTGTAGTCCGACGTGTTGCGGCTCCAGTCCACGTAGTTGTAATCCGCGCTGACGGTCCAGTGTCCGCCACTGATAGTCAGCCCGGCGCCGATGTGCATGGGCAGGTATTGTGCGTGGCTGTGATAGTTCTTGTCCACGTCTTCGCTGGTCGATGAGTTGGAATAGGTCAGTCGGTTGTCGTGCCATATCCTTAGCGTCTTCTTCGGTTTGGATGAGGTAACCTACGCTGCTGTAGGGTGCGGCTCCTATCAGAGCATACCATCGGGGTAGGAGGCGGAAGCCCAGACTCAGTCGGTTGGGATTGCCCGTCAGATTCGAGCTATGGTCGCTCAGGAAGGAATAGCGGGCATAGGATGCCGACAAGCCGATGTCGAAGGTGAAGCTGATCGTGTCCATAGCCGTGATGGCGGCAGGGTTCAGGGTATTCACGAAGCCGGGTCGGTTCAGGGCGATGCCTATATTGCCTAAGCCGGCATAGCGTCCGCCTTCGCCGGCGCAGAGTTCACCGATGCCGTACATGGACGTGGGCAGATTGGTGGTGTTCTGCGCCGGAAGGCTCAGGCAAGACAGCAGGCAGACGCATAGCGATATGATAATCGGGTGGTGGATTTGTTCTATTTGTTTCATTGTTCGTTGTATATTTTAAGTCTTACGTCGAGCCGGCATTGGCGGTCCTGACCGGGGAGGACTGTGAATACCACTTGATTGAAAGTGGTGGCCATCTCTTCGTCGGTCAGGCTCATGAGGAGTTTCTGCCGGCGGATGCCCGAAGTACCGAAATTGTTTCGGATGAATTCGGTCAGGTCGAAGCTGTAGTAAGTCTCGCGTCCGTACATCTCGTCAACGGTTAGGTTGCCAGTCTGCACCGTCACACCGTCACTACCGTACACGTAGTCTTCCAGTACATTGTTCTCGTCGGTGATGTAGAGGCGTAGTTCTTCGGGCAGCTGGCTCACCTCGTTGTAGCTTCGGGCCAGTGGGTAGAGGTAGAGCGTCGCACTCTCGACCGAAACGATTTCTCCGGCACTTTCCAGGTCGTTGAGATCGGGGAATTCAAGCTGATTATAATAGCCTGTCAGGCCTTGCAGATAGGCCCGATACCCCATGTCGCTGGCGTGAATCAGGTTTTCGATGCCGCTTTGCAACGTGTCAAGGGGAGTGTCGGCTCTGTTGTGGCGCACGCCTGTGTAGGCGTATTCAGTGTTGACGCTGAAGGTCAGTTCGTTTTCTGTGGTTTGGTTGTAGATGTCGCGGTAATGTAGATTGAGGGTCATTGAGGAGTCATTTACCATAAATCCGGTGATGCAGCTTCCGTCCGACTCGGCTACGAAAGCCAGGCCGGGAAAGACTTTCTTGAATTTTTCCTGCGTGTCGAGGTAATCGTTTTCGGTCAGGATATCAGTCAGTAGCTGGCGACCCAGGTCATCGGGCAGGCGTACTTCTACTTCGCGTCTGCGTCCGGGCTGGGGCAGGTAACGGAAGCGAGTCAGTGGGACATCTTCCGTAGACATGGTGGTGGTGTTATACAGGTCTTGGTCATTATCCAGCACGATGGGTTGCTTCAGGCGGTAGACAGAGATGTATTGTGGTGTCAGTGTGTCGCCCCAATAATGGCCGCTGGGCATCATGCGCAGTACGAGCGAGTCGAACTGATAGTCGTGACCATCGGTGGTGCTGAAACTGGCCGTTGTATATTCGGCACAGTAGGTGGCCGTCACCTCACCCCAAAGAGTGTCTGCATAATGACCGAAATGGCAGATGCTGTCCTCGCGTGTCTCGATGGAATCCAGCCGGATGGTGCTCAGGTCTATGGTGCAGCTACTGTTGAAGACGTTTTGAAAGGAACTTTCCACCAGGCTGCTTCCCAGACTTGAATTGCTGTCCTGGCAGGCGTAGCAGGCGAGGATGCCCATCAGCAGACTATACAGTAATTTTCTCATGACGCTTGGTTTTCATATTTTTCCGCAAAGGAAAAGGAAAAACAGGGCATGTTCCTATTAAAATCGACAGGCGGGTCGTTTTTGCCGTTTAACGCTTTCGACGGGGTCTGGAAGAGTGTTTGTCGGATATTGACTCCAGTTGGTCGGTTCTTTTTGCATACATCCGGTGTCTGTCCTATTTTTGCTTCTGAATCAATGACGAGAAAACAGTTATCAAACACTTTTAATATGTATATGAATCGATTATTATTGAGAATGATGTTGCCACTGATGCTGCTGGTCGTCGGTGGCTGTACGGAAGATGACGAGTACACGCAGGGACAATGGATGAAGCGCTCGGGTTTCGAGGCTGCTCCGCGTGCTTATGCCTGTAGTTTCACTATCGGTGACAAAGGATACCTGTGCGGAGGTTTTCGCGGGGCAAATAAAGAATATATGAATGACCTTTGGGTGTACGACATGAACACCAACAACTGGGAGCAGCTGGCCGACATGCCGACCGTAGGGCGTAAGTATGCCGCGGCTTTTGCACTGAACGGCAAGGGGTATGTGACCACGGGCTCCGTGAAGGACGGCAGTTACTCCACTTATGTGGCTGATACGTGGGAGTACGACCCGGCATCAGACGCGTGGACGCAGAAAGATGACTTCAAGGGCGGAGCCCGCGACGGGGCCCTGGCCTTCGTCGTAGGAGGCTATGCTTACGTGGGCACGGGCTATAATGAAGACACGCAGGGCAGCTACAAGGACTTCTACCGCTTTGACCCCAATGCGGCGGCCGGTTCGCAATGGACCAAGGATGCAGGCAACGGAGGTGGCCCCGAGAAGCGGGCTTACGGCACGGCTTTTGTCATTGATGACGTAGCCTACGTGTGTTGCGGCACGGACAACAGTACCAACCTGACCGACTTCTGGAAGTTCGACGGAACGACGTGGACGCAATTGCGCGATATTGCCGACACCAATAGCGACGAGGACTATGACGATGACTACAACATCACCCGCTATAGCACGGTGTCTTTCGTCATCGGCAATTATGGCTATATCGCTACCGGCTATCGGAGTGGTGTGACGGCTGATTATTGGAAGTATGACCCCGCTCAGGACTTGTGGTACGGTGATTCGGACGATGACTTTACGTCGATGACCGATGTACACAACAACTACTCGGGCGCTGCTTCGCGCTCCGGAGCCGTATCCTTCTGTAACGGTGAGCGTGGCTTTGTCTTGACCGGACAGTCGGGCGAGAGCTATTTTGACGATGTTTATGAACTGCTTCCCGACGAGCAGGAAGAAGTGTGACCCTGATATCAATATAGATATAAATTAAGTATGGGTAAAATTGGTTGGATAACAAAGACAGGCATGCTGCTTTGCGTGGCGGCATGCCTGTTTGCGTGTCGGGGTGGAGCGTCTTCTGACAGACAAGGTGTCTGGAAGTGTAAATTGCTGGAGGTGGAAGGTGGTTACGGCTATGTCATCCTGCATGGTCATGATACGTTGATACGTCAGTCGTGCATTCCTGCCATCGGTGAGCGGAAGCCCTTCGCCACGCGCGAAGACGCGCTGAAGATAGGGCGCATCGTCCGCGACAAGCTGGAAGCCGGCCAATTGCCCACGGTGCATAGCGAGGAAGTGCGCCGAGCCTTGGAAGGTGGCTGACGATGCTTTTTCGGTTTCCGGAGTATAGGGCATGCAAATATTTCCTATATTTAATAAATAGGAGGCGGTTCGGCAAAATCAAATTAAAAACGTTGTTTTCATTTGCTTCTGCAAGCACCTTTGCGTATATTTGTCGCTATAACTAAATCGAAACCATTATGCACAACAAGATTGCTTTCCTTATGGCCACCACGGCAATGTGTTTGGCCGCCTCGTGCACGCAGCGGAACAAATGCGTGGAGAACCCCCTGATTGAGTCGGCCAACACCATGACGCTCGACATTTCCAAAGTCGAACTGAACGACACG
>CALUFR010000097.1 GCA_944319875.1 uncultured Bacteroides sp. | reverse complement strand
CCCACGATGTCGTTCAGGCTCGTGAAGCCCATCTCCGCCAGGTATTCGCGCACCTCCTGCGCCAGCAAGCGGAAGTAGTTCACTACATATTTGTAATGCCCCCGGAAGTGCTTGCGCAAGCGTTCGTCCTGCGTGGCCACTCCCACGGGACACGTGTTGGAATGGCACTTGCGCATCATCACGCAGCCCAGCACGATGAGGGCCGCCGTGCCGAAGGCGAATTCCTCGGCGCCCAGCAGCGCCATGCTGATGACGTCGCGCCCCGTCTTCAGCTGGCCGTCGGTCTGCAGTCGCACCTGTCCGCGCAGTCCGTTCATCACCAGCGTCTGCTGCGTCTCGCTCAGCCCTATCTCCGGCGGGATGCCCGCATAGCGGATGGACGACGCCGGCGACGCTCCCGTGCCTCCCTCGGCGCCCGAGATGACGATGAGGTCGGCCTTTGCCTTGGCCACGCCGGTGGCGGTGGTGCCCACGCCGCTCTCCGCCACCAGTTTCACGCTGATGGCCGCCCGGGGGTTCACGTTCTTCAGGTCGAAGATGAGCTGGGCCAGGTCCTCGATGGAGTAGATGTCATGGTGCGGCGGCGGCGATATGAGCGAGATGCCGGGTATGGAGTGGCGCGTGCGGGCAATGACCTCGTCCACCTTGAAGCCCGGCAGCTGTCCGCCTTCGCCCGGCTTGGCGCCCTGGGCCACCTTGATCTGTATCTCCTCGGCGTTCGCCAGGTACTCCGCCGTCACGCCGAAGCGGCCCGACGCCACCTGCTTCGTCTTGCTGGAGAGGCTGATGCCGTCCACCGTCTCCCGGAAGCGCGAGCTGTCCTCGCCTCCTTCGCCCGTGTTGCTGCGTGCGCCCAGCTCGTTCATGGCCAGTGCCAGTGCTTCGTGCGCCTCCCGGCTGATGGCTCCGAACGAGATGGCCCCCGTCACGAAATGCTTCACGATGCTTTCCACCGGCTCCACCCGCTCGATGTCTATCGGGTTGCGGCGGAAGCCGAAGAAGTCGCGCAGGAAGATGGGCGCCTCCTTCTCGTCCACCGTGCGGGTGAACTCCTTGAACTTCTTATAGCTGCCCGTCCGGGTGGCCAGTTGCAGGGTGCTGATGGTCTCCGGGTTCCAGGCGTGGCGTTCACCGTCCTTGCGGTAAGACATCTGTCCGACGTAGGGCAGCAGCGCGTCCATTGCCTGCGGCGCAAATCCGTTGTCGTGGAAGGTGATGTAGTCTCCGGCAACCTCCTCCAGGCGTATGCCGCCGATGGTGGAGGATGTCGTGCCGAAGTATCCCTTGAGCAGTTCCTCGCTCAGGCCCACTGCCTCGAATATCTTGGCTCCGCGGTAGGATCGGATGGTGCTGATGCCCATCTTGCTCATAATCTTGTAGAGGCCTTTGCAGACAGCCTTGATGTAGTTCTTCTCCGCTGTTTCGTAGTTCATCTGCACCTCGCCCTTCTTCACCAGGTCGTCCAGTATGGCGTAGGCCATGTAGGGGCAGATGGCGCTGGCACCGTAGCCCAGCAGCAGGGCGGCGTGCATCACCTCGCGTATCTCCCCGCTTTCCACGATAAGAGCTGTCTGCACCCGTTTCTGAATGCTGATGAGGTGATGGTGCACCGCGCTGATGGCCAGCAGCGAGGGGATGGCTGCCTGTCGGACATCGATGTCCCGGTCGGAGAGGATGATGTAGTTGGCCCCGTCCGTTACGGCCTGTTCGGCAGCCTTGCACAAGTGGTCGATGGCTTCCTGCAGGCCTGCCTTGCCACGTGCGGCTTCGAAGAGCATGGGCAGCTTCACGGTGTTAAATCCCTTGTAGCGGATGTTGCATAGGATGTCCAGCTGCGTGTTGGTCAGGATGGGGTGAGGCAGGCGCACCATCTTGCAATGCGTCTCGTTGGGCAGCAGAATGTTCATGCCCACGGCGCCGATGTACTCGGTGAGCGACATCACCAGCTCCTCGCGAATAGGGTCGATGGGCGGGTTGGTCACCTGTGCGAACTGTTGGCGGAAATAGTTGAACAGTAGCTGCGGGCGGTCGCTCAGGACGGCCAGGGGCGTATCATTGCCCATGGATGCCGTAGGTTCCGCACCGTTGCTGCACATGGGAGTCAAGATACGTTCCACGTCTTCCCGGGTATAGCCGAAGGCACGCAGGCGGCGGTCGTAGTCCTCCACGGTGTTGGCCACCTTGCGCCCGCTCTTCAGGGTATCCAGCTCAATGCGGTTGGCCGACAACCATTGGCGGTAGGGCTTGGCGGCGGCCAGCTGTTCCTTCAGTTCACCGTCGTAGTAGATGCGTCCCTCTTCGGGGTCCACCATCAGTATCTTGCCCGGTTGCAGGCGGCCTTTTTCTTTGATCTTTTCGGCTTCGAAGCTGATGACACCTGCCTCACTGGCCACTACCATTGTGCCGTCGTGCGTGATGAGGTAGCGGGCGGGGCGCAGGCCGTTACGGTCCAGCATGCCGCCCGCATATCGTCCGTCACTGAAGAGCAGGGCGGCAGGTCCGTCCCACGGCTCCATCAGGATGGAATGATATTCGTAGAATGCTTTCAGGTCTTCGCTGATGGGGTTCTTGTCGTTGAACGATTCGGGCACCAGCATCGCCATGGCGTGCGGAAGGCTCAGGCCGGACATGACGAAGAACTCCAGCACGTTGTCCAGTGAGGCCGAGTCGCTCATGTCCGGCTGTATGATGGGACGGATGTCTTTCACGTTGCCCAGTGTGGGTGTGGAAAGTACGCTTTCACGGGCTTCCATCCAGCCACGGTTGCCGCGGATGGTATTGATTTCACCATTGTGGGCCAGCAGACGGAAGGGTTGTGCCAAGCTCCATGTGGGGAACGTGTTTGTGCTGAAGCGTGAATGGACGATGGCCAGCCCGCTGGTGAAGTAGGGTTGCGTCAGGTCGCAGAAATATGTTCTTACCTGGGTGGAAGAAAGCATACCTTTATATATAATGGTGCGGCTGGAGAGCGACACGATGTAGAAATCTTTGTGGTGTACGCGCTGCTCAATCTTCTTGCGGATGATGTAGAGCGTGCGTTCCAGGTTTTCCGATCGGGTGCTTCCGGTGATAAATACTTGCTTGATGTCCGGTTCCGTCTGGCGGGCACTCTGGCCCAATACGTCCGGGTTCACCGGCACGGTGCGGAGGTGCATCAGGGTGAGGCCTTCGCGCTCCACCTCTTCGATGACGATGCTTAGGATATGTTCCTGCTCTTTCGGGTCTTTGGGGAGGAAGATGAGTCCTGTGCCATATTTACCCTTCTCGGGCACCGGGATGCCTTGCAGCAGGATGAATTCGTGGGGTATCTGTACCATGATGCCTGCACCGTCGCCCGTCTTGTTGTCGGCACCTTCGGCTCCGCGGTGCTTCATGTTCTCCAACACCCGCAGGGCCGAGTCTACCAGTTCGTGCGACTTGTTGCCGTTCAGGTTGACAATCATTCCCACGCCGCAGGCATCGTGTTCGTGCGTAGGGTCATAGAGTCCTTTCTTTTGTCTGTCCGCCTTGTCGCAAATCTGTTCTGCTGTATTGCTATTTTGCTCCATAACTTTTATTTTGTATTTCATATTTCTTGTTTTATTGGTGTTTTGATATTAAAATGTAATGCAAATATATGAATAGTCTTCCTGTTTGTTCAGCTCTATTATTTTTTTCTTATGAGATTTTTTATCTGTTGCTTCTGCTTATGATAGACTGAAAGCATAATGTGTAGTTTTTGTTTCAGATTGCAACCATAAACAGTGTTTTTGTTTTGTATCTGTTATTTGCTTTTGTCTTTTAAAATTAATTTAGGCGAAGCATTATGACGCAAAATCTTTTGTTTTGTGTGATTGTGACGAATAATTGATGGAAATGATAGCATTATGATATATTTATTCCTATCTTTGCGGCGTGAATGACAATCATTGATTGCCCCCAAGATGATACAGGTCTCAGTAAAATTGACGATATTTGCACGTTGAATAACAGAATAATCCGGATAACGATATGGAACAACTGAAACACGAATGCGGCGTGGCTATGATACGCCTGCTGAAGCCCTTGGAGTACTACGAAAAGAAGTACGGCACTTGGATGTATGGCCTCAATAAGCTCTACCTCCTCATGGAGAAACAACACAACCGGGGACAGGAAGGCGCAGGCCTGGCTTGTGTCAAGCTGGAAGCCAACCCCGGCGAGGAATACATGTTTCGTGAACGGGCATTGGGCTCGGGAGCCATTACCGAGATTTTCGACACGGTACACGCTAATTTCCGTGACCTCACGCCCGAACAACTCCACGATGCCGACTATGCCAAGAAGTGCCTCCCCTTTGCGGGCGAAGTCTACATGGGACATTTGCGCTACAGCACTACGGGCAAGTCCGGCCTTTCCTACGTTCACCCCTTCCTGCGCCGGAATAACTGGCGGATGAAAAACCTCGCCCTCTGCGGCAACTTCAATCTTACTAACGTAGACGAAATCTTCGCTAAAATCACCGCCATGGGGCAGCATCCGCGTAAGTATGCCGACACGTACATCATGCTGGAGCAGGTGGGCCACCGCCTGGATCGCGAGGTGGAGCGCCTCTATCAGATAGCCGTGGCCGAAGGCCTCACCGGCATGGACATCACCCACTACATAGAAGATCACATCGAACTGGCCAACGTCCTGCGTACCTCAAGCAAGGAGTGGGATGGGGGATATGTCATCTGCGGACTGACCGGAAGCGGCGAGTCTTTTGCCATCCGCGACCCTTGGGGCATCCGCACCGCCTTCTGGTATCAGGATGAGGAAGTGGCCGTGCTGGCCAGCGAGCGTCCCGTCATCCAGACCGTGTTCAACGTTCCCCTGGAGTCCATCAAGGAGATGCAACCCGGACAGACGGTCATCTTCACCAAAGCGGGCAAGATGCGCACCATCCAGATAAACAAGCCCCGCGGGTTCAAGCCCTGTTCCTTCGAGCGCATTTACTTCAGCCGGGGCAGTGACGCGGACATCTACAAGGAAAGGAAGCGGCTCGGCAAAGAATTGGTGCCCACAATCCTTCGCGCTATCGACAACGACATCGACCACACCGTCTTCTCCTTCATCCCCAACACCGCCGAAGTGGCCTATTGCGGCATGATGGAGGGATTGAACGAATACCTCAACCAAGAGAAAATTTACCAGATTGACGCCTTGGAGCACACGCCTTCGCTCGACGACCTGCGCCGCATCATGTCCCGCCGCATCCGTGGCGAGGAGGTGGCCATCAAGGACATCAAGCTGCGCACCTTCATTGCCGAGGGCAACACACGCAACGACCTTGCCGCCCACGTCTACGACATCACCTACGGAAGCCTCGTGCCGGGCGAGGACAATCTGGTCATCATTGACGACTCTATCGTGCGTGGCACTACGCTCAAGCAGAGCATCATCGGCATCCTCGACCGACTGAATCCGAAGAAGATTGTCATCGTCTCCAGTTCGCCCCAGGTGCGCTATCCCGACTATTACGGCATCGACATGTCCCGCATGAGCGAATTCATTGCCTTCAAGGCCGCCATCGAGCTGCTGAAGGAACGGGAGATGCGCGACGTCATCGCTTCCGCCTACCGCAAGAGCAAGGAGCAGGCCGACCTGCCCAAGGAGCAGATGGTGAACTACGTGAAGGACATTTACGCCCCCTTCACCGATGAGGAAATCTCCGCCAAGATGGCCGAACTCCTCACGCCCGAAGGCACCCGTGCCAAGATACAGATTGTCTATCAGCCTCTCGAAGGCCTGCACCAAGCCTGCCCCAACCATCCGGGCGACTGGTATTTTAGCGGCGACTATCCTACGCCGGGCGGGGTGAAGATGCTGAACAAAGCGTTTATTGACTACATCGAGCAGGTATATCAGTTCTAATATGTATATAAGAAAGGTATGTCAAAACTCAAAGCACCCATCATTCTGTCATGTTGAGCGAAGCGTAGCGTAGTCGAAACATCTCACATAAGTTTATGGGAGACCCTTCGACTTCGCTCAGGGTGACAGAATGTTATTTCTGTTTTGATGCACATTAATTTGAATAATATGAGTAACAAACCCAAGAAGAAATCCGCCTTCGCCGATGAATGGTTCGGCGCGGGCATAGCTCTCGGTGTGGCGTTTGGCATTATCTTTGACAACATTGGCCTGTGGCTGCCTATTGGTGTGTGCATAGGGCTGGTGGTGCCAGCCTTGAAGAAAAGAAAAGAACAACAACATCCCTAACGATACAACAGATAAAGAATGAGAAACGTAACCCTTATCCTTGACGACGGCACCCGCTTCCACGGGCAGTCGTTCGGTTATGAGAAGCCCGTGGCGGGCGAGGTGGTCTTCAACACGGCCATGACGGGATACCCCGAAAGCCTGACAGACCCCAGCTATGCGGGCCAGTTGATGACATTGACCTATCCCTTGGTGGGCGACTATGGCGTGCCCCCCTTCACCTTCGGCACAGATGGCATTCCCCACTTTATGGAGGGCGACCACATCTACGCCGAAGCCATCATCGTAAGCGATTATTCGGAAAACTACAGCCACTGGAACGCCGTGGAGAGCTTGGGCGACTGGCTGAAGCGCGAGCACGTTCCCGGCATCACGGGCATCGACACGCGCGCCCTGACCAAAGCGTTGAGGGAGCACGGCGTGATGATGGGGCGCATCGTCTTTGACGACGAGGCAATTGACAATGGACAATTGACAATGGACAATTATGGGGACATCAATTATGTGGACAGGGTGTCTTGCAAAGACATCATCGTCTATGCCGGTGATGAAAGCAAGAAGTTTTCCGTTGACACACCGAAAGAAGAGCTTAATTCTCAATTCTCAATCCTCAATTCTCAATTGAAAAAGGTCGTTCTCGTGGATTGCGGCGTCAAAGCCAACATCCTGCGCTGCCTCATCAAGCGAGGCGTGGAGGTCATCCGCGTTCCTTGGGATTACGACTTCAACGCCCTGGACTTCGACGGCCTGTTCATCTCCAACGGCCCCGGTGACCCCGACACGTGCGATGCCGCCGTGCAGAACATCCGCAAGGCGATGCAGAACGAGAAGCTCCCCATCTTCGGCATCTGTATGGGCAACCAACTCCTCTCCAAGGCGGGCGGCGCGAAGATATACAAGCTGAAATACGGTCACCGCAGCCATAACCAGCCCGTACGCCAAGTAGGCACCACCCGCTGCTTCATCACCAGCCAGAACCACGGCTATGCGGTGGACAACAACACGCTGGGTGCCGACTGGGAACCGCTGTTCGTCAACATGAACGACGGCTCGAACGAGGGCATCCGCCACAAGCGCAATCCCTGGTTCTCCGCCCAGTTCCACCCCGAAGCGTGCAGCGGCCCTACAGACACGGCGTTCCTTTTTGACGAGTTTGTGAAGCTATTGTGATTAAGTTATATTAATGGGAATTTAGTTGTGTGTTTATTTTTCACCACAGATTACGCAGATTACACAGATTAAAAGTAATGTCATGTTGAGCAAGCCCGCAGGGCGCAGTCGAAACATCTCACATAATGCATGGGAAAGTGTTACATGAGACCCTTCGACTACCGCTC
>CALUFR010000096.1 GCA_944319875.1 uncultured Bacteroides sp. | reverse complement strand
TTCCGTGAGAGAATGGCTACAGCCAATGGCCGCAGAGTATTGGCAGCACGTCGCGCCAAGGGCCGCAAGAAACTGACCGTTTCAGACGAATACAACGGAGTGAAGGCATAAGCCTTTCTCTTGTGAGATTAATAAGAAAGCCGCAAAAGACCGTGTCGCTGTCTTTTGCGGTTTTTCTTTGGCCGGTTGTTTGCGCGAAGCATAGCCTTCGCTTTGTCTTTGTCTTGACCGGCGTTATCTTTGGACAAAGCGGAAGGCGCTCTGATAGGATGCGGCTCGGACGTAAAAGTAAAAACATATTTTTACTTTGTACTTCTCTCGCCTTTTCCTATCTTTGTCCTCATAAATGTAAGGATTATGACAATAAAAGAATTCTTTTCCTTCCGGAAAAACGGCCTTTTCTGGTGGAACATCATAGCCATGGTAATCGTGGCGGTGGGAACTATATTTGGTGTGCTGAAGGCGTTGGACGCCTACACCCGTCACGGAGAGGCCGTAGTGGTGCCCGATGTGAAAGGCTTGAGCCTGCCCGAGGCGAAAAAAATGTTTGCCGACCGCGGGTTGGAGTGCGTGGTGGCCGACTCGAATTATGTAAAAACGCTGCCTGCCGGCTGTATTCTTGACTATACCCCCGGAGTGGGGCAACGCGTGAAAGAAGGACGGCTGATCTACTTGACAATCAATACCTTGTCCGTTCCATTGCAAGTGGTGCCCGACGTGGCGGACAACAGCTCCGTGCGCCAGGCGGAGGCTCGCCTGCTGGCTGCCGGTTTCCGCCTGACGAACAACGACTCCATCCCTGGCGAGAAAGATTGGGTCTATGCCGTGAAATACCGGGGCGACTCGTTGGCCATCGGAGCCAAGGTGCCGGTAGGAGCCACTCTGACCCTGGTCATCGGGAATGGCGAATCGATACCGGTTGATTCGTTGGGTGTCGACTCTTTGGGAGTGCCGCAAGTCGGGGCTCAGCCTCCCGTCGGTGAAACGTTGGAAGAAGAAGACTGGTTTTGACACGGGCCATGAGAGAAGAAGAGATAGACATTGACATAGACGACCTGGAGAACGAATGCCCCGACGACGTGGAGCCGGTGGATGATGAGAGCCGCCTTTACGAGCACTTCCGCGTGGTGGTGGACAAGGGGCAGGAGATGGTGCGCGTAGACAAGTACCTCTTCGACCGCATCACCAACTCCTCGCGCAACCGCATCCAGAAAGCGGCCGATGCCGGTTTTGTCATGGCCAACGGCAAACCAGTGAAGAGCAGCTACAAGGTGAAGCCGCTGGACGTCATCACCGTGATGATGGATCGCCCGCGTTATGACAACGACGTGGTGCCCGAAGACATCCCGCTGGACGTGGTCTATGAGGATGATTATGTGATGGTGGTCAACAAGCCTGCCGGCCTGGTGGTGCATCCCGGCCACGGCAATTGGAGCGGGACGTTGGTGAACGCCATCGCCTGGCACCTGAAGGACACCAAGGGCTACGATGCCAACGACCCGCACCTGGGATTGGTGCACCGCATCGACAAGGATACCTCCGGCCTGTTGGTCATCGCCAAGACGGCCGATGCCAAGACCAACTTAGGCTGGCAGTTCTTCCACAAGACTACCAAGCGACGCTATCAGGCCTTGGTGTGGGGCAACGTGGAGCAGGACGAGGGAACCGTTGTGGGCAACATCGGCCGCAATCCGAAAGATCGCCTTCAGATGGCCGTCTTGCCCGAAGGCGAAGGAAAGCATGCCGTGACCCATTATCGCGTGCTGGAGCGCTTCGGCTACGTCACGCTCGTGGAGTGCATCCTCGAGACGGGGCGTACGCACCAGATACGTGTGCACATGAAGCACATCGGCCATGTGCTCTTCAACGACGAGCGATACGGTGGCCACGAAATCCTGAAAGGAACGCATTTTGCCAAATATAAACAGTTTGTAAACAATTGCTTCGACACGTGTCCGCGCCAGGCTCTGCACGCCATGACGCTGGGCTTTGTCCATCCCGTCACCGGTGAGGAGATGTATTTCACCTCCGAACTGCCCGACGACATGGCACGGCTCATTGACAAGTGGAGAAGCTACAACCGTAACAGAGAATTGGAATGAAACGTACAATCGCAATTGTAGCCGGAGGGGATACCTCCGAGTATGAAGTCTCCCTGCGCAGTGCACAAGGAATCTACTCCTTCATCGACAAGGAGAAATATACATTATATATAGTAGGTATGCACGGCACCGACTGGCACGTGCGGCTCGATGACGGACGCACCCTGCCCGTGGACCGTAATGACTTCAGCTTCCTGCTGGACGGGCGGAAAGTGAAGTTCGACTTTGCCTACATCACCATTCACGGCACGCCGGGCGAAGACGGACGCCTGCAGGGTTACTTTGACATGCTTCGCATCCCGTACTCCTGTTGCGGAGTACTGGCGGCGGCGCTCACTTATGACAAGTTCGCCTGCAATCAGTATCTGCACGCTTTCGGTGTGCGCATTGCCGACTCACTCCTTCTGCGTCAGGGGCAGACCATCACCGAGGACGAAGTGGTGGAGAAAATCGGATTGCCCTGCTTCATCAAGCCCAGCCTGGGAGGCTCCAGCTTCGGTGTGACCAAGGTGAAGACGCGCGAACAGATACAGCCCGCCATCGCCAAGGCCTTCGGTGAGGCGCAGGAAGTACTGGTGGAAGCCTTTATGGACGGCACAGAACTGACCTGCGGTTGCTATAAGACACGTGACAAGTCGGTCGTCTTCCCCATCAGCGAGGTGGTGAGCCACAACGAATACTTTGACTACGAGGCTAAGTATAACGGGGCGTCCGACGAAATCACCCCTGCCCGCATCTCCGACGAACTGACCGATCGGGTGAAAAAACTCACTTCGGCTATCTACGACATCCTGGGTGCGCAAGGCATCATCCGTGTGGACTATATCGTGACCGAGGGGGATAAGATTAATCTGCTTGAGGTGAACACCACGCCGGGCATGACGGCCGCCAGCTTCATCCCTCAGCAGGTGCGTGCCGCCGGCTTGGACATCAAGGACGTGATGACAGACATCATAGAGAATAAATTCTGACGGTGAACACTTGCCGTTTATCATTAACCATTAATCACTGATCCCATGTGCGACGAATTTCATGAAATCCGGCCCTATCACGACGAGGAACTCCCCGGCGTGTACGAAGAACTGATAGCCGATCCCGCTTTCCGCCAGGTGGCTGTGGCTGCATTCCCCGGTGTGCCCTTTGAAATGCTGGCATCCAAAATGCGTGCTTGTAAGACCAAACTGGAGTTTCAGATGGCTTTTGGATATCCGGTGCTGACAAGAATCATAGAGGAAGCCTCGGACGGCGTGACGCTGGACAATGATCTGGCCGACAAGACCGGTGCTTACACGTATGTATCCAACCATCGTGACATTATCCTCGACTCCGGCTTTCTTTCCGTCTTGCTGGTGGATAGTGGAGGCGACACAGTGGAAATAGCCATTGGTGACAACTTGCTCATTTATCCTTGGATCAAGAAGCTGGTGCGTATCAACAAGTCGTTCATCGTGCAACGCGGCCTCCCCATGCGACAGATGCTCGAGTCGTCGGCCCGCATGTCGCGCTACATGCACTACACCATCTCTCAGAAGAAACAGTCCATCTGGATTGCCCAGCGCGAAGGACGAGCCAAGGACTCGGATGACCGTACGCAGGACAGTGTGCTCAAGATGCTGGCCATTGGCGGGGAGGGTGATGTGCGGGACCGCCTTATGCAGATGAACATCGCACCGCTCTCCATCTCCTATGAATTTGATCCCTGCGATTTCCTCAAGGCATGGGAGTTTCAGTTGAAGCGCGATCATCCCGACTATAAGAAATCGACGGCCGATGACCTGAAGAACATGCAGACGGGATTGCTTGGCTATAAGGGTCGGGTACATTTTCACATTGCTCCCTGCATCAACGACCGGTTGGCGGCTTTGGATCCCAAGATGCCCCGGCAGGAGTTGTTCTCGAGGATATCTGCTCTCATTGACCGGGAGATTCATCGGGGATACCGTTTGTATCCTTGCAATTATGTGGCCGCCGATCTGTTGGCGGGGACTGCTGTGTATGCCGGTCATTATACGGAAGCGGAAAAGAGTAAGTTTATAGACTACCTGAATGGGCAGTTGGCCCGCATCACCTTGGCGGATAAGGATGAAGTATTTTTGCGCGGGAAGATGCTGGAAATGTATGCCAATCCATTGAAAAACCACCTGAAAGCTGTTGAGGTATGAGGAAATGGCTGATTGGAATTCTTTTCTGTTGGCTGCTCGGAGGAGCCGGTGTGCTGCTTTGCGCGTGTGCGGATGACGATTATCATTACCCTTCTGTAAAGTTGGAATTCCTCACGGCCTATTCGGATGCGGAAGGAATGTTGAAGTCAGTGGTGACCGATGAAGGAAAGGAATATCCTGTCTGGGGTGGTGTGGATGACTGGCGCATTACGTCGGACTCGTTGATACGTATTGTCGCCAATTATGAATTGTTGCAAGCTGACGGTCAGGCAGGAGTACGCCTCTATTCGGCATTGACTGCTATTTCATCGTTGCCTGTGTCGGCTCAGGAGTTTGAAGGAGATGAGGAGACAGACCCGGTTGATGTGCTTAGTGTCTGGATGGGGCGTGACTATCTGAACATGATGCTTGATGTCAAGGCACAAGATCGTCCGCACAATATCCTTTTTGTGGAGGAAGATCGGACAGTGGACATCGAAAGCCGCCATGCTTTTGTTTCATTGTCTCTCTATCACGACGACGGTGGAGACCTTCAGGCCTATACCAAACGGGCCTATTGCTCGGTGCCTTTGCGCCATTATGCGACGGAAGGAGTGGACACGGTGACGGTTCGCGTCAGTGTGCGCGTTTACTCCGGTGAAGTGAAAATGTATGAATTGGAATATAAGCCTTTGTAAATTGATTTTTTTCTTATGAGAACCTTCTTTGCATCTGTTTGCCTCTTGCTTGCTTCGTTTTTTTCCTGCCAGCAGAAGGGAGGCGATTTTGAGACTTTGTCTGTCGATGACTTTGCCGATGTGATAAACAATCCGGAAGTACAGCGCCTGGATGTCCGGACCGTGGCGGAATATTCGGAAGGCCACATTCCGGGCAGTGTGAATATCAATGTACTGGATGAGTCGTTTGCGGCAGTGGCCGATTCCGTATTGCAGCCAGCTCGCCCCGTAGCCCTTTATTGCCGCAGCGGTAAGCGGAGCAAGAAAGCCGCGCGTATCTTGTCTGAGAAAGGTTTCAAGGTCTACGAACTGGGTGTGGGCTTCAACGGTTGGGTGAATGCCGGGCAAGTCGTTGAGAAGTAAATCGGGGATAAACAGAAGGGTTTGGGTGCGAAGAGGATGCTTTTCGCCGGATTTATCTTCAGTCGCTTGTTTGTTTCATCTTTTCTTCGTATCTTGGCGCAGCGTTTTTTTAAATTTATAAATGATTAAACATGCGAATCTTATCAGTTTTTAGTTTGGGAAGTTTGGCGGTAGCCGGATTGTTGTTGGCTTCCTGTGAGAGTAAGGCACCTGTGATTGCCGATTATGAAGTGGTTCCCATTCCTGCGGAAATAACGACAGTGCAGGAGGCTCCTTTCGTCATGAAAAACGGTACGACCATTTATTATACGGTCGGCAACGAGAAGATGCGCCGGAATGCTGAGTTCCTGGCATCTTACGTGGAGGGTCAGACGGGCATCAGGCTGAATGTGCAGGAAGGCAGTGACGGACAGGAAGGCATCCTTTTGCAATTGGGCTTGGAGAAGGAAAATCCGGAAGCTTATTCGTTGGATGTGAAGCAAGGCCGGGTGGTGATTGCCGCACCGACCGAGGCCGGTGTTTTCTATGGCATCCAGACGCTGCGTAAGTCGATAGGCGCGGTCGAGGCCGGACGTGTCGAACTGCCTGCCGTGCACGTGACCGACGAACCTCGCTTGAGCTATCGTGGAATGATGTTGGACGTGAGCCGTCATTTCTTCTCGATAGATGAAGTGAAATGTTACATCGACATGCTGGCGCTTCATAATATCAACCGCCTGCACTGGCATATATCCGATGACCAAGGTTGGCGAATTGAAATCAAGAAATACCCGAAACTGACAGAAATCGCTTCGCAACGAAAAGAAACGGTTATCGGACGCAATAGCGGTAAGTATGATGGAAAACCTTATGGCGGATTTTTTACTCAGGAACAAGCCAAGGAAGTTGTAGCCTATGCTGCCGAACGTTATATCACGGTAATACCCGAAATCGACTTGCCCGGTCACATGCAGGCAGCCCTGACCGCTTATCCGGAACTGGGATGTACGGGCGGACCGTATGAGGTATGGACGCAGTGGGGTGTATCGGAAAACGTGTTGTGTGCGGGTAACGACAAGACAATCGAATTTATCAAGGATGTACTGGCCGAGATTGTAGAGATATTCCCGTCCGAATACATCCATGTGGGAGGCGACGAGTGTCCCAAGGTAAGGTGGGAGAAGTGTCCGAAGTGCCAGGCGCGTATCAAGGCGTTAGGACTGAAGGCTGACGGCAAGCACACCAAGGAGGAACGTCTGCAGAGCTATGTTATCCATGAAGCCGCGGAATTCCTTGCCGCCAAGGGGCGGAAGATGATTGGTTGGGATGAGATCTTGGAGGGCGGACTGGCTCCGGGAGCTACTGTCATGTCTTGGCGTGGAGAAGGCGGAGGCATCGAAGCCGCCAAGCAGGGACACGATGTGATCATGGTTCCGAACACTTATTTCTATTTCGATTATTATCAGACGAAAGATACGGAGACCGAACCGCTGGCTATCGGAGGCTACGTGCCCATTGACCGGGTGTACAGCTACGACCCTATGCCCAAGGCTTTGTCGCCCGAGGAACAGAAACACATCATTGGCGTACAGGCGAACTTGTGGACGGAATATATCCCGACTTTCAGCCATGTGCAGTATATGGTGTTGCCTCGTATGGCCGCTTTGTGCGAGGTGCAGTGGAGTCTGCCCGAGAAGAAAGACTATGACGCCTTCTTGAAGCGGACGAGCCGCTTGGTTGAGATTTATCAGAAGAATGGCTGGAACTATGCGAAGCATATATTCGACGTACAGCTTGAGCTGACGCCGAATACGGAAACCGCTACGCTGGATGTAACGGCCCGCACCATAGACAATGCCCCGATTTATTATACATTGGACGGCAGTGAGCCTACTGCTGCCTCGCAGAAATATACAGGCGTACTCAAGATAGACAAGCCTTGCACGCTTCGGACTGTCGCTATACGTCCTTCGGGTAATTCGAAAGTGACGACCGATGAAATCAGTTTCAGCAAATCGTCCATGAAGCCGATTACCATGCTGCAGCCCATCAACAAGCAGTATGAATTTACGGGCGCTACGGTACTGGTAGACGGTATGACGGGGAATATGAATTACAAGACCGGCCGTTGGATTGCTTTCTTCAAGAATGACATGGAAGCTGTTATTGACCTGAAGGAGCCGACGGACATCTCCTCGATGACCTTGCATACCTGTGTGGAGAAGGGCGACTGGATTTTCGATGCTCGCGGCATTACGGTCTCTGTTTCAGACGACAACCAGTCCTTCAAGGAAGTAGCTTCCGAGACTTATCCGGCCATGAAGGAAAGCGATCCGAACCAGATTTATACCCACAAACTGGAGTTCACCCCTGTAAAGGCTCGTTACGTCAAGGTGAAGGCTCTTCCCGAACACAAAATACCGTCATGGCACGGTGGCAAGGGAAATCCCGGTTTCCTGTTTGTGGATGAGATTATCCTGGAATAACGTAGGCTGGTATAATCCAACTCCAAAATAAAGGGCCCGCCTTTGACGGAATGTGCGTCAAGGGCGGGCCTTTATTTTTTGCGATGTCCATTAAAGACGCTCAGAAAGCCTACAGGCTCTCCAGCAACCGTTTCAATACCACGGTGGCCGAAATCTCTCGGTTGGCGGCTTCGGGGATGACGATGCTTTGCGGACTTTCGATGACGTCGTCCGTCACGATCATGTTGCGGCGTACGGGCAGGCAGTGCATGAAGTAAGCGTTATTAGTTACGGCCATCTGGCGGTCGCTCACCGTCCATGTGCGGTCCTTGCTCAGGATTTGTCCGTAGTTGTCACCGGTATAGGCCGCCCAGTTCTTGGCGTAGACAAAGTCGGCGCCTTCGAAGGCTTTCATCTGGTCATACTCCACACGGGCGTGACCCACAAATTTCGGGTCGAGTTCATAACCTTCGGGGTGGGTGATGACAAATTCATAGTCCGTGGCGTTCATCCATTCGGCAAAGGAGTTGGGCACGGCTTGGGGCAAAGGACGTGGATGGGGTGCCCAAGTCATCACTACTTTCGGGCGTTCCTTCTTCTTATATTCCTCGATAGTGATGAGGTCGGCAAAGCTTTGAAGCGGATGGCGCGTAGCCGCTTCCATGGAGAATACGGGGCGGCCGGAGTGCTGGATGAACTGGTTCAGGATGACTTCGTTGTAGTCATAGTCCCGGCTTTCGAAGCGGGCGAACGAACGCACACCGATGATGTCGCAATAGCAGCCCATGACGGGAATGGCTTCCAGCAGGTGTTCCGGTTTGTCACCGTCCATGATGACACCGCGTTCCGTCTCCAGTTTCCAGGCGCCTTGGTTGATGTCCAGCACGATGACGTTCATGCCCAGGTTCAGGGCAGCCTTCTGTGTGCTCAGACGGGTGCGCAGGCTGGAGTTGAAGAAAATCATCATCAACGTCTTGTTGCGTCCCAGTTCTACATATTTAAAACGGTCTTTCTTGATTTCAAATGCTTCGGCAAGTGCAGTCTTCAGGTTTCCGATGTCCTGCACGCAGGTAAATTTCTTCATAACTTGTTTCCATTAAGAGATTTGTCGGTTGCAAATTTAGCAAAAACCTTGATTTATGAGCGCATGCGGAAGAGAAATATCCACCCGTAGTGCGCAAGTTCTGAAAAAGTCAGGCAACCGCTTGCTTCATCGGCAAGGATTTCCTAACTTTGCGAGCTAACAAATATATTTTTTTATTAATTCAATTAGTTAACAAAAAGACTCTATGGGAAAGATTGGAGCATTACTGGTCGCCATGTGTCTGACGTTGGGCGCATGTTCGACGCAGTCCGGTTCTACCGTTCAGACGAACGAGAAGGGAACGCAATGGCAGTGGGAAAAAGGAACGATTGTCGTAAAAACACCTGAACGTCCGGCAGGACAGCAAAGCGTGATAAACCTGGCTCTTCCTAAAATGGAAGTAGTGCGCGTGGGATTTGTCGGTCTGGGCATGCGCGGTCCCGGAGCCGTGGAACGCTTTACCTATATTCCCGGCACGCAAATCGTGGCTCTTTGCGATTATGACGTGAAGCGTGCTGAGGCTTGTCAGCAGTACCTGAAGAAAGCTTCTTTGCCGAAAGCGGCTATATACTCCGGAGCCAACGGCTATGAAGAACTTTGCAAACGCGATGACATCGACCTGGTATATATCGCTGCCGACTGGCTTCATCACTTCCCTATTGCCAAGTGCGCCTTGGAGAACGGCAAGAACGTAGCCATCGAAGTGCCTTCCGCCATGAACCTGCAGGAATGCTGGGATTTGATCAACCTAAGCGAGAAGAACCGCAAGCATTGCATGATTTTGGAAAACTGCTGCTACGACTGGTTTGAAATGAACACCTTGAACATGGCTCAGCACGGTGTGTTCGGCGAGGTTATCCGTGCGCAGGGTGCTTATATCCATAACCTGAGTCCTTTCTGGGATCACTATTGGAAGAATGGTGAAAACGATAAATTGGGCTGGCGTCTGGATTACAACATGCGCCATCGTGGTGACGTCTACGCTACTCACGGCCTTGGCCCTGTGGCTCAGGCTCTTGACATCCACCGCGGCGACCGCATGGCTACGCTGGTGGCCATGGATACCAAGTCTGTCATTGGCAGGGCGTTGGTAGAGGAGCGGACGGATTCCGTTTGCAACAATTTCCGCAACGGTGACCATACGACAACGTTGATTCGCACGGCGCAAGGCAAGGTCATCGAAATCCAGCACAACGTCATGACTCCTCAACCGTATAACCGCCTGTATCAGTTGACCGGTACCAAGGGCTTCGCCAACAAGTATCCGGTAGAGGGTTATGCCCTGGACGCTGAACAGATGAGCGCATCGGGCGTACAACCCAAAGTGGACGACTTGAACTCACATAGCTTCATGTCTGCTGCTGACATGAAAGCATTGGTAGAGAAATATCAGCACCCCATTTTGAAGAAATATGGTGAGATGGCCAAGGAAGTAGGCGGTCACGGCGGTATGGACTTCATCATGGACAGCCGTCTGGTGTATTGCTTGCAGAACGGACTGCCCTTGGATATGGATGTATATGACTTGGCGGAATGGTGCTGCCTGGCCGAACTGGGCGAACTTTCTATGGATAATGGCTGCGCGGCTGTTGAATTCCCTGACTTCACCCGTGGTGAGTGGAATGTAGTGAAAGGCTACAAGCACGCCTACGCCAGTCCCGAGGAGGAGAAGGCCAGCATGGAGAAAGCCAAAGCTTTCACTGCCAAGCTGAAAGAACAAGGTGCCAAGGAATGGGCGGCAGAAAAATAAAATGCTGTGCTATCCATGCCGGAAAGGCATAAATCATAAAAAAGAGGATGTGTTCACATCCTCTTTTTTATGTTAAGGCTTCCTGATTTGCCCGTTGCCCTCGATAATCCATTTGTAAGTAGTGATTTCCTCTAACGCCATGGGGCCTCGCGCGTGCAGTTTCTGGGTGCTGATACCTATCTCGGCACCCAGTCCGAACTGTGCTCCGTCGGTGAATGAAGTCGGTGCGTTGACGTAGACACAGGCAGCGTCCACCTTCCGGCAGAATAAGGCCGCGTTTGTCGGGTTCTCGGTCACGATGCACTCGCTGTGTTTCGAGCTGTAACGTTGGATGTGCTTCAGGGCCTCTTCGAAAGTGTTGACCGTCTTGACAGACATCTTGTAATCCAGAAATTCGGTGCCGAAGTCTTCATCCGTGGCTTCTTTGAGCAGGTCTTGCGGATACTTTCCTTGCAGGGCGGCGTATGCGGGACCGTCGGCGCAGAGGATGACGTGGCTTTCGGCCAACGGGGCGCAGAGTTGAGGCAGGTCGGCGAGCCGTCCGACGTGGATAATCAGGCAATCCAAGGCGTTACATACGCTGACGCGGCGGGTCTTGGCATTGTGGATGATGGCTGCCCCTTTCTGCAAATCTCCCTCCAGGTCGAAATAAGTATGACAGATGCCGGCACCCGTCTCGATGACAGGGACCGTGGCGTGTTGGCGGACAAACTGGATGAGGTTGCTGCTGCCACGGGGAATCAGCAAGTCCACGTAACGGTTGGCGTGAAGCAGTTCGGCGGTTGCTTCGTGGGTGGCGGGCAGGAGTTCGGCTATATGTGGGTTGAGTCGGAAGCGTTCCAGCACTTGGTGAATGACGTGGAGGATGGCGCGGTTCGAATGGTCGGCATCGCTTCCCCCCTTCAGGATGCAGGCGTTTCCGCTCTTCAGGCAGAGTGAGAAGACGTCGAAGCTGACGTTGGGACGCGCCTCGTAGATGATGCCGATGACACCGAAGGGCACACTGACTCTCCGGATGTGCAATCCGTTGGGCAGGATGTTCTCTTTCAGCGTGCGGCCCAGGGGCGAGGGCAGGGTAGCCACGTTGCGGATGTCGGCGGCAATGCCTTGCAGGCGTTCTTCGGTGAGCTTCAGGCGGTCGTATTTGGGGTTGGCCGGATCCATGCGCTCCAGGTCTTTGCGGTTTTCGGTCAGGATGTACTCCCTCTGCCCGATGGCTTCGTCGGCCACGGCCAGCAGGATGTCATTAATACGTTGATCGGTCAGCTCCGACAGTTGGAGGCTGGCTTCTTGTACGGCTTCAAATGTAGGAGTCAGGTTCATTGTCGTAAGTTTTATTATTCGATGTAGAGATAGTCGTAGTGGACCACGGGTTTCTCTCCGTGTTTGCCCATGGCTTCGCGGGCTTGGACTGAACTGCAATTAGCCTTCCCGACACCGATGGTCCTGCCTTCCGCGCTGACAATGCGGACGATGTCATCTTTCTCAAAATCGCCTTTGACGGCCGTGATGCCCACCGGCAGGATGCTGGCTGCTACGTCGGCGTTTACGATTTCGGTGGCTTGCGGATTGAGGTGCAGTTCTCCCTTGGCGAAACCTTCGCTGTGCGCAATCCATTTCTTGATGCTGGAGGCTGGTTGGGCCGCCGGCAGGAAGCGGGTGCAGAGTGTGTCTTCCGGATTTTCCACCAGGTCGGTTAGGATATGGTCGCGTCGGCCGTTGGCAATGATGACTGTGATGCCCTCATCGGCCACCTTGCGGGCTATGCGTGTCTTTGTCAGCATCCCTCCGCGTCCGAAGCTCGACTTGGAAGCCTGGATGTAGGACGTCAGGTCACGGCCTTGTCCGATTTCGCGGATCACTTCCGAGGCGGGATTGGCCGGTGGCCCGTTGTAGATGCCGTCGATGTTGCTGAGCAGGATAAGGGCTTGCGCATCCATCATGGTGGCTATCAGGCCGGAAAGTTCGTCGTTGTCGGTAAACATCAGCTCGGTGACGGAGACAGTGTCATTTTCGTTGACGATGGGGAGGACACCGTTGTTCAGCATCACGTTCATGCAGTTCTTCTGGTTGAGGTAGTGACGTCGCGTCCCGAAGCTCTCTTTCGTGGTGAGCACTTGCCCCACGATGATGCCATGTTCGCGGAACAGTTCGTAATAGCGGTTGATAAGCTTCACCTGGCCGATGGCGGAGAAAAGCTGGCGCTGGTCCACGCTGTCCAGTTTCTTGGCAGGCGCAAGCTCGCTCCGTCCGGAGGCGACGGCCCCCGAAGAGATGAGAATGACCTTGATGCCGGCCTTGTGCAGGGCGGCCACCTGATCGACCAGTGCGGACATGCGGGTAATGTCCAGTGTCCCGTCGGCACGTGTCAGCACGTTGCTTCCAATCTTGACGGCAATGCGGTGAAAGGTTTGTTTCATATTTGTATCTCGGTTCTATTGCAGTTTCTTAGCCATTCGGTTCTTTATCATCAGTCGTTCAAGTCTAAGTGGCTGACTTGAATGGTTTCCTTGAGGAAGGCCGAGGCCGAATCGGCGAACTTCTCCTCGGCTTCCGTGGTGAAGTACTTGCATTGCCCGCCCCGCGTGCATCGGGCGCTCATTTCGGGATGGCGGTTGAGATAGTCCCGCAGGCTGTGAGCCACCAGCTCACCTTGCGAAACGATGTGGATACCTTCGGGCATGTACTGTTTTATCTTGCCCAGGAGCAGGGGATAGTGCGTGCATCCCAAGACCACCGTGTCAATTTGGTCGTCGCGGGTCAGCAGCTCGTCGATGTATTTCTGTACGAAGTAGTCGGCACCGGGTGATTGGGCTTCGTTGTATTCCACCAGTGGCACCCACATGGGGCAGGCCTGTCCCGTCACTTTGATTTCAGGGAAAAGTTTGCGTATCTCCATGACGTAAGACTCCGACTTGATGGTACCGGCGGTGGCCAGAATGCCGACGTGCCGGCTTCGGGTGATGTCGCCGATGCACTCCACGGTGGGACGGATGACACCCAGTACGCGCCTGTCCGGATCGAGGCGGGGCAGATCGTTGATTTGTATGCTGCGCAGAGCCTTGGCCGAGGCTGTGTTACAGGCCAGTATGACCAAGTGACAACCCAGCTCGAAGAGGCGAGTCACCGCCTGAAGGGTAAATTCATATACGATTTCGAAGGAACGTGTCCCGTAGGGTGTCCGTGCGTTGTCGCCCAGATAGATGAAGTCGTTTTGCGGGAGTATTTCCCGGAACTGGCTCAGGATGGTCAGTCCGCCATATCCGGAGTCAAACACGCCGATGGGACCCGGCTGGGAGGGTAGAATATGTTTCATGCGTCGGCTTGAATAATATCCATTAAAAAAATCCCGAAACGCCACCGCGCGTTTCGGGATGAGGTTGTAAATGTGTGGAAAGCGATTATTTAATTCCCAATTGAGTTTTTACCTTGGCGGTCAGGTCGATGCTGGCGGTTCCGATGTAGGCCACCGGCGTACGTGCGATGTCGAAGATGTAAACCACGCCTTCTGCCTTACCTACAGCTTGAACGGCGTCGTCCAGCTTCTTGTAGATGGGCACCATGGCCTCCTGCTGAGCCTTGTCCATAGCCTGGTAGGCTTCCTGCTGGAAAGCCTGCTGACGCTGGGCCATGTCCTGTACTTCCTTGGAACGTCTTTCCAAGATGTTTTTAGGCAGAGAGTCCTGCTGCTGGAGCAATTCCTGATACTTCCGGTTGAACTCCTCTTCCGAGCGTTGTATCTCTTCCCGATATTGTTTTGATAATGCTTCCAGATCGGCTTGTGCTTTGGTGAATTCTGGCATCACGGTGATGATCTCCTGTGAATTCATGTGGCCGAATTTGGCTTGTGCCATCACTCCCAAGGGGAGGATGAACAGAACTGCGATGAGTGCGATTTTTTTGAGCATAATGTTTATTTTTAATGAATTGTTTCTACTCTTTTATTGATTTCCTGCAAATGTATGGATTTTAATTGGAATATCCTAACCTTGCCAGCACTTCGTTGCTGATATCTATGTTAGGCGAGGCAAATAGGATGCTTGTGGCCGAAGCGCGGTCGGTCACGACGGCATATCCCTGCTCGGTGGCGATCTCCTTGACCGCGTTGTAGATCCGGTCCTGAATGGGTCGTATCAGGGCTTCCTGCTTTTTGTAGAGCTCGCCCTCGGGACCGAAGTATTTGCGGCGGAGTTCAGCCAACGCTTTTTCCTTTTCTACAATCTCGTTCTCCTTTTGGGTGCGCTGCGCGTCAGTCAGATTCTTGGCTGTGGCCTGATAGTTCTCATACAGGCTTTTGGCTTCTTGTCCTGCTTTCTCTATTTCGGCCTGCCATTGCTTGCTGGCTTCTTCCAGCTGCTGGTTGGCGCTTTCGTAGGCCGGGATGTTTTTCAGGATATATTCCATGTCGATCAGCGCAAACTTCTGCGCATAGGTTGTTGCACTGAAGAGGGTCAGCAGCAACAGGATAAAAACATTCTTCTTCATAACTTTCCGGTTTTGGTGATACTTATGTTAGAACTCTTGTCCCAGGATGAAGTGGAACTGGCTTCCTCCGTATGAGCTTGAACCGCGTATTTTGTCGAAACCGTAGGCCCAGTCAATACCCATCATACCCACCATCGGGAGGAAGATGCGGACACCGAAGCCGGCCGAACGTTTCAGCTCGAAGGGGTTGAAATCGCTCACTTCCTGCCAAGCGTTACCGGCTTCCACGAAAGCTAAGGCATAGATACTGGTACTGGTTTCAAGCATGATAGGATAACGCAATTCAAGGCCGAGGCGTGTGTAGGCATAACCTTCGTTGCCGTAGGAGGCCAGCGAACCGTTTTCATATCCACGCAGAGCGATGGTTTCGGTAGCGTAGTAAGAATAACCGGTCATACCGTCACCACCCACTTCGAAGGTGCCGAACGGTGATCTCTTATGCTTGTTGTAATGGCCCAACAGACCGAATTCGACGCGACCCATGAGGACAGGCGTGCGTTTCACGGTGTAGGGATCCATCAACGGGATGTACACCTTCGATTTGAATTTCCACTTGTGATATTCCACCCATTTGTGCATCTGGTTGATGTCATCCTGGTTGTTCAGGTTGTATTGGCTGTAGTCTACACCGTCGAATGCCGAGTAGGGCGGGGTGAACTGGACGGAGAGCGAGAATTCAGAACCTTGACGCGGATAAATCGGGCTGTCGATGGAGCTGCGCGAAAGCGTCAGGTTGATGCTCAGGTCGTTACACTTACCGTTGGTTACAGGGAAGTATTGCCAATCCCGCAGGATGTAGCGTTGGTAGGAGAACTCGGCAGTGAACTGGAAGTAGTTGTCGGGCCAGTTCAGACGCTTACCGAACATGAAGGCCAGACCATACATCTGAACCGACTTGTCGGGGTCGTAGTAGTTCTCGTAGTTGGTGTAGTTGCCGTAGTTATAAAGGCCGTAACCGTACATGCCGCTATAGAGGCTGTTGTAGTAGGCGTTGTAGTAGGCATCGTTGTAGTAACGGCTGCTGATGTCCGTCTGGCGGGAATAGAACGCCGAAACGGAGAAGGCGTTCGGGCGCTTGCCGCCGAACCAGGGATCATAGAAGGATACGCTATACGACTGGTAGTAGCGGGCGTTGGTCTGTCCGCTGATGGTCAGTGTCTGTCCGTCACCTTGGGGCAGGATGCCTCGGTAGTTCTCGCCCGGATGCAGGAGGTTGGCCAGCGAGAAGTTCGTGAACTTCAGGCTCAGTTTACCGATGACACCCGTCTGTCCCCAGCCGGCGGAGAATTCCACCTGGTCGTTGGCCTTGGAAACCAGTGGGTAACCGATGTCTACCGTACCGTCTTCGGGATGCGGCTGGATATCCGGCTCCAGTTGTTCGGGGTCGAAGTGTCCCATCTGCTGGATTTCACGGAGCGAACGCATCAGCTCTTCACGGCTGAAGAGCTGGCCGGGGCGCGTGAACAGCTCGCGGCGGACCACATTCTCATAAACGCGGTCATTACCGCTGATGATGATTTTGTTGATGGTAGCCTGACGCCCTTCGTAGATACGCATTTCGAGGTCGATGGAGTCGCCCACGATGTTCACTTCCACGGGGTCGAGGCTGTAGAACAGGTAACCGTTGTTGTAGTAGAGGTTTCCGATGGCGTCTTCATCGGTCGAGATGCGCTCTTGGAGTAACTTTTGGTTGTAGACGTCACCTTTCTTCATGCGCAGCAGGTAGTCCAGCTGTTCGGAAGGGTAGAGCGTGTTGCCCACCCATGTCACGTTGCGGAGGTAGTATTTCTGTCCTTCTTCAACTTGCAGGTAGACATTGACCGTCTTCTCGTCGTGAGGTGTCACGCTGTCGGCCACGATGACGGCGTCGCGGTAACCCAGCTCGTTATATTTGTCGATGATGAGGTGCTTGTCGGCTTCGTAATTCTCTTCTACGAACTTCTTCGTGCGGAAAAGGTTGATCAGCTTGCCTTTCTCGTTGGTCTTCTTCATCACGCGTTTCAGCTTTTTCGCCGTGATGGCCGTGTTGCCCTCGATGGTAATCTTGTGTACCTTTACCTTCTCCTTCTTGTCGATTTCAATGTCTATGATGACTTGATTCTCATTGTTCTTGTCGTCGCGCTGGTTGATGATTACTTCCGCATTCTTGAAACCTTTGTCGTCGAAATAACGTTGTATCAGCGTATGGGCACGGTCTATCTGGTTCGGAGTAATCTGGTTGCCTTTGATCATGCCGATTCTGGCTTCCAGGTCTTCGCGTTCGGACTTCTTGACACCGTGGTAGCGTATTTCGGATACGCGCGGGCGCATCACCACATGGATGGTAAGCCATACTTTATCTCCTTCCAGCTTGTCGCAGGTGATGGAGACGTCGGAGAACAGGCCGTGGCGCCAATAGCGCTTGCAGGCTTGCGTGATTTCTTCACCGGGGATGGAAATCGTCTGTCCGATGGAGAGGCCGGACAGGTTGATGATGACATAATCTTCGTAATTGTCGGCTCCTTCCACCTTGATCTCTGCTATTTCATATTTCTTGGGGGTGCCATAGAGTACGACAGGTTTTTCGTCCTGGTTGTCCTGGGCAAAGGCCGCCGGCAAACAACCGATGAGGAGAAAGGCGGTTACGAATATAGAGAAAATACGATGCTGCATTATTTCACGGGTTACAGATTACTATATTTACTATATGTATGGTTCAACAAATTTGTTCACTGGTTTTTCCGAACCGTCTTTCGCGTTTCTGGAAGTCGCAGATGGCGCGGCAAAGCTCCTCTTCGCGGAAGTCGGGCCAATAGGTGTCACAGAAATAAAGCTCCGAGTAGGCACATTGCCATAACAGGTAATTGCTCAGCCGGATCTCACCGCCGGTACGTATCAGCAGATCCGGGTCGGGCATGAAGCTGGTGGCCAGGTGTCGGCTGACGGTGCGGTCGTCAATCTCTTCGGGCGACAGGATGTCTGCCTTTACCTCTTCGGCTATCCGGCGAGTTGCCTCGGTCAGTTCCCAACGGGAGGAGTAGCTCAGAGCCAGGACAAGACACATACCTGTGTTGGCCGATGTATGCTCGATGCAGTCGTTCAGGCGTTTCTGCACATTGTCGGGCAACTTGCTGATGTCTCCTATCACGCGGAAACTGATATTGTTCTTCATGAATGTTTCTTCCTCGATCGAGTCGAACAGCAATCCCATCAGCGCGGCGATTTCCGTCTCGGGCCGGCTCCAGTTCTCAGTGGAGAAGGTGTAGAGCGTCAGGTATTTGACCCCCAACCTTGCGGCCTCTTCGGCGATGACGTGTACGGTCTCCGCACCGGCCTGGTGGCCGAAGCTGCGTTCGTGTCCGCGCTGCTTTGCCCATCGGCCGTTGCCGTCCATGATGATGGCGATGTGTCTTGGCACCCGTTCAAGGTCGATTTGTTCTCTATATGACATCTTTAAAACTAAATGCGGATTAGTATTTCTTCAATTTGTTGAGGCAGCCGCGCCAAACTTCGTTCGTACTGCCTCCCCACACAATCCAGATGAAGTTGTTCGCATCCACCGTGATTGTATAAGAGGTCCCTTTGGACGCAAATTCTTCGGGGAAAACAAATTTCTCTTCTATCTTTTCCCAGGCGATACCTCCTGTGGCCGATTTGTAGAAAGCTTCCAGGTTGCCGCCCATGATGTAAAGGGCATCGTCGTAGTAGATAATGCTGGGGTTTGTCAGACCCGGGCAGTGCGCATCGGTGGTGGTGCTCAAGTCGGCCCATCCTTGGCCGTCCATGGACGACCAGGGTACGGTCTGTTCGTTGTCCTCCTGTGGCGTGCTGCCCACCAGGAAGGCTTTGTTCAGGCCGTTTGAAGTGACCTGTGTGCAGGCGGAGTAGTTGTCTACGGGAAAACCTGCGGGCACTGTATCTGCGTGCTGTTCCCATGTCGTGCCGTCGGTGGTGCAGAAGTAGCTCTTTCCGTCGGTCTCGTTTTTTAGGATGGCGTTCAGCAGCTCCGGAGTGCCGCTGATGTCATTTGCGGGGAAAACCGCCACCAGGCTTGTGACAGAGCCGCTCAAATTCTCCTGTTTCTGCCAGTTGGCTCCGTCGGTCGAGGAGTAGACGTCTCCGTCTTCCGTGTTCACCCATAGGCTTTCCCGGAAAAGGGTCAGCGTGCTGAGCTTGGCGTTAGCCGGCAGGTTGGGCGTGACGCTTTGCCAGCCGTATTCACTGGGGACGGTAGATGTCTTGTAAGCGGCGTTGGAAGCGGTGTAGACAAACAATTCATTGTTCAAGGTCACGGATTTCAGTCCCTGTCCGGTCAGCGTGAGAGCCGGTGCGGTGTCCATCTTGCGCCAGACCAACGAGTCGGGGTCTTCTTTATGGACATTGATAATCAGGTTGTAGAGACGGGTCGTGATGCCGTCTGCCGCCAGCACCTTAAATTGCATGCCGCTTTCCGAGTTCATGGCGGG
>CALUFR010000095.1 GCA_944319875.1 uncultured Bacteroides sp. | reverse complement strand
AGACAGAGCCGGTCGGCCAGCGGCAGGGCTTGCCGGTAGACGCTTTCGCCGCCGATGATATAGACCTCTTCGTCGGTATCGCAGTGGCTTAGGGCTTCCTCCAGGCTGGTGAAAACTTCCGCACCCGTGCAGCTAGTAGCAGCGTTGGACGAGAGTACGATGTTTCGTCGGTTGGGCAGGGCACCTTTGGGTAATGATTCAAAGGTTTTACGGCCCATGATGATGGTGTGTCCTGTAGTCAGTGCCTTGAAGCGTTTCAGGTCGTTGGGCAACCAGAAAAGCAGTTTGTTTTGGAAGCCGATGGCCATGCGGCGGTCTACGGCGGCTATGATGCTGATCATGTTTTTTTTCGTTTTTGGGGTGTTAAACGGATACTTTGCCCGCAATGTGAGGGTGCGGGTCGTAGTTCACCAGTTCGAAGTCCTCGTATTGGAAGTCGAAGATACTCTTTACGTCCGGATTGATTTTCATCTGCGGCAGGGGGCGCGGTTCGCGCGTCAGTTGCAGCTTTACCTGTTCCAGGTGGTTCAGGTAGATATGTGCGTCACCCAGCGTGTGGATGAAATCGCCCGCTTTCAAGCCTGTCACCTGGGCCATCATCTGTAGCAGCAGGGCGTACGAGGCGATGTTGAACGGCACGCCCAAAAAGGTATCCGCACTGCGTTGGTACAGTTGCAGGCTCAGCCGTCCGTCGGCTACGTAGAACTGGAAGAAGGCGTGGCAGGGCGGCAGGTTCATATTGTCCAGGTCGCCCACGTTCCAGGCGCTCACGATGATGCGGCGCGAGTCGGGATTGTGCTTGATGGTTTCCACCGCTTCGCTAATCTGGTCGATGAAGCCGCCGCGATAGTCGGGCCATGAGCGCCACTGGTAGCCGTAGATGTGCCCCAGGTTGCCGTCCGCGTCGGCCCATTCGTTCCAGATGCGTACACCGTGTTCTTGCAGGTACTTCACGTTGGTGTCGCCCCGGAGGAACCAGAGCAGTTCGTAGATGATGGACTTCAGGTGTAGCTTCTTGGTAGTGAGACAGGGAAAGCCGTCGTCCAGATTGAAGCGCATCTGGTGGCCGAACACGCTGATGGTGCCCGTGCCGGTGCGGTCGCTTTTCTCGGTTCCTTCAGTCAGTATCCGGTTGAGCAGGTCTAAGTATTGTTTCATTGTTCAGCCTCTTTCTTTCGGGGTGAAAGTATCAGTTCAAAATATAGGTAATCTTTCAGGTCGAATGCCTTGTACCACTCCGAAGGCTGTTTCTTCGAGAAGCGCACGCCACAATAGTCAATGGCTTTCATGGTTTGTCCCTTCCATTCCGTTGTAATCTGATGTCCGGGGGTATAGGCTATGAGCGGAATGGTGTCGGTCGTCGCGTAGGCATGTGGCGGCAGGACTTCCATCAGTATGCAGTTTTGTGTATGGATAGGAATGTTCCATTCGGCGCTGATGTGTGAAAACAAAGCTATGTGTGCCGTGTCCTTCGAAGCTGCTTGGGCGAAGAAATGGAAGTGGTTCAATGTGTCCAGCCGCATTGGGATATTCCTTGTGAGCGGTTTTCGTGTTACTTCTCCGTCTGTGCACTGCACCATGTCGATGCTGTAAGGCAGGCCTTTTTTGGTGCTTTTCACTGTCACGTCAAAGGCATAAATCTTTTGAAAGTCCATAAGCTTGTACAGAAAATCATCTTTGGGCATTTCGTACGCTACGGTTATGGAATCTTCCGTTCTGACATCTTGACCGTGTATCGACAGAGATGCCTGCGCTATCAGAAGTGTTAGTAGAAGAACTTTTTGTTTCATGTCGATGTTTTTTTGGTTGAATACGCAAAAGTAAGCCTATTCCTCGAACCATACAAGAAATCTTCTTTGTTTTTTGACGCGCGGCTTTATGTCTGTATGGAGGGTGCGGATTGAGAAGAAACTCAGAGGAAAGGTGTCAGCAGATTGCCGAACCATCCCACAAACTTCTTCCAGGCCGAGCGCTCTTTCCATACTTCGGGCGTCAGCAGCGTGCTGCGTAGTTTGTCGCGTTCGAACATTTCGGTCAGTTCGGCCGTTGTTTCGGGGTCGAAGATGAAGGCGTTGGTCTCATAGTCGTAGCGCAGGCTGCGGCTGTTCAGGTTGGCCGTGCCCACGGTGCAGAAGCTGCCGTCCACCATCATCACCTTGGAGTGGTGGAAGCCGCCGTTGAACAGATATACCTTGGCTCCTTTTTTCATCAGCTTGTGCAGGATGTAGAAGGCCGCTTCGGGCGTAAAAGGCACGTCGGACACCCGCGGTACCATGATTTCCACCTCTGTGCCTTTTTTCAGTGCGTGCTTGATGGCTTTGCGGATGGACTTGGTCGGCACGAAGTAGGGGTTCACGATGCGTATCAGGCTGTCGGCCTCGTAGATGGAGGTGGCGTAGGCGCGGCTGATGGAGCGCGGCGTCTTGCGCGGCATGCGGTCCACAATCATGATTTCCTCGGCGATGCTGTCCGGCAATTGGGGTGTGTCGGGGAAGTATGCCGGCCCGCCGACGTGCTGCCCCGTCTCGCGGTTCCACATGGTCAGGAAGATGCCTTGCAGGTAGCGCACGGCGTCGCCGTCGATGCGGGCATGGATGTCGTGCCATTCGCCTATCTTGGGCAACCCCTTGATGTAGTAGTCGGCCACGTTCATCCCGCCCGTATAGCCTATTTTGCCGTCGATGACTACAATCTTGCGGTGGTCGCGGTGGGCGGCGTGGTTGAACCAGGGGAAGGTGAAGGGATCGAACTTCACGATTTCGATGCCTTGCTCTCGGATGGCTTTCAAGTGTTTTTTCTTCAGGGGCTTGTTGTTCGACAGGTTGCCGAAAGCGTCGAACAGCGCGCGCACCTCCACGCCTTCTTTAACCTTTTGTGCCAGCAGGCGGAAGAGGACACCGGCGATGGAGTCGTTGCGGAAGTTGAAGTACTCCAGGTGAATGTGGTGGCGTGCACCGCGGATGGCTTTGAACAGATCGGTGAACTTATCTTCACCGCTCATCAGCAATTCTACACGGTTGTTGCAGGTCAGCGGAGCGCCCATTTCTTTCAGCCGTTGCATGACGACGCTGTCGCTGCGGATGCCCTGGGCAGCGGTATGTCCGATGGGGAGTAATAATGCCGTTGTCAGTAATAAGTGATATATGAAAACTCTCTTTGTCATCTTAGTTTTTGCCGGACAAAGATATAATATCTTGTTGACAATATTGTTTTTATCAGCAAGAAAAAGCGGTTTTTATGCCAAAGAAGCTATTTTTTTATACATAAAGAACAATAATACCACGACGGCCAATGCCAGGGATTTGGGGTCAGTCTGTGCCATGCCGCTTTCTATGGTGGAGGTGAACGCCTCGCGCAGCGTCTCTCCCACCAGCTGTATTCCGTCCAGCATGACGAACAGTACGGCGGCCAGCGTAAATCCTCCGGCCGTCCAGAGGCGTGCCAGGCGGTTGCTTCGGCGGGGCAGGTTGTGCATCACGCGGCGTGTGAACCCATTGTCGGCCACTTCCTGCCGCCGTTCGGCAAAGAAGTTTTCCAGTAATTTGTCATTATTTTCCGTCATAACCATTCTGCTTTAAGTACGTTGCCATCTTCTCCTTGGCCCTCGAAAGGTGGCTTTTTACGGTTCCCGTGGGGCATCCGGTAATGCTTGCTATCTTGTCGATGCTCTGATCCTCCAGGTAGAAGAGGGTGATGCAGGTGCGTTCGATGTCTTTTAGCGTAGCCAGTGCACGGTGCAGGTCCGAATGCAGATCCGTGTCCGGCTGGCTGACGCTGTAGCGGACATCCACCCGCGCCATGTCCAGGTCATCAGTCTCTTTCCGTCCGCGAAGATAGTCATAATATTGGTTATACGCAATGCGGTAGAGCCAGGTTGAGAAGCTGGACAGGTTCTTGAAGGAGGCCAGGCTGGTGTAGGCACGGATAAAAGTGTCTTGTGCCAGGTCATCGCTCAGTTCGCTGTCACCGCAGGTCAGGTTCAGGAAGAAGCGCCTCACGGGCGATTGGTACTTCCTGACCAGCTGGTCGAAGGCGCGGGTGTTGTGGAACACCACGACCTGCGCAATCAGCGATATGTCATTGAGTTGGCTCATTCTTTCGGCTCGTTGGTGTCTTCGGCGGCGGAGGTCTCTTCTTTCTCAGGCTGCTTGTGGAGTTCGATGCCACCCACTTTCATGTAGCGCTCTCCGGTTTTCTCATTGCGTTCCATGCGGATGAAGGGTCGTCCGTCTTCTCTTTCCGGTTGAGTATAATAGATGATGACCTGCCCGAAGCCCGTGAACAGAATGAGCAGCCCGATGCAGCCCAATCCGAACTCTCCGGTGAGTGCCCACAGAAAGATAAAGAGTCCCAACCCTAAGAAGATATTCTTGATACCCCGGCTGCGCAGGTCCTTGTTTTCTGCTTCTTTAAAAAACTCAGGTGGCAACTGTTGTCCGGCAGCCAGCGCTTGTTCTGCCAGTCGATACTTGGCCTTCCGGTTCTTGTAGCGGAAGTAGAAGATGATGAAGATGAGTAGGATGGGCAGGCCGAAGACAAAGACAATGGCTATGATGGGGATAATTGCTAAGTCCCATAAACTTTTTTCAATCCCAAAGAGATACTCGCCGTCATCTTTTACCTCGATAGTCACCCCTGCTTTCTTTGTTACGGCAGGTTCACCCTTGCCTTCATACGTAGTGATGCTCAGCGTGTCGGTGACTTCCTTCCCGTCTATCACGGTGTCTTGCAGTTCTATCACTCGTTTTTTCCCGTCCAGCGTGTCAGTCACGGTACGGTTTTCGGCCTGCATGCCCAGAACTGTTGCGGCCATCAGGCCGAGTAAGATAAGGATACGTTTCATATTCATCGTTTTTTATTTGTTTTTTGATTTTCTTTGTCTGTTAGACGAAGCCATGCCTCATAAAGGTTGCAAAGTGACGAATTTTTTTTCGGATATTTCTGTTTTTCCCTTTTTTTCTGTGAAAAAGGTAGCGTCAAGTCATTACGGACGTTTCTCCTTAATTTATATGCCAGGCAAAAACTATTTCAAAAGCTTGTGTGTTCGTAACGATAACCGTATCTTTGCGGCTTCAATTTATAACGTTGTTCTTTTTTTGGAGAAATTGCGCCGCATCATGAAGTTTTTTCTTCCTCTCCTGTTCCTGACGTATTGGGGAGGAGTGACGCTGTTCACCCACTCACATGTGGTGAACGGAGTGATTATTGTGCATTCGCATCCCTCCGAAGCCAATCATCAGCATACCGAGAGCCAGGCCGAAACCATCCTCTTCCTTGACTATTATGTGGCTTCTGCCGTTCCTTTTATGCAGATTGCTGTTCCCTGCTTCTGTGCCTTGCTGGGCTTGTTGGCTGTCCCGCGCCGGACGTGCCTCTGCCTGTCTCTGCCGGAAGACGGAATCCGTCTGCGAGCCCCTCCCTTTCGTGTCTTCTAAAACAGGGAAAATAAATTATCATTTTATCAATAAAAAGAAGACACATGAAACATTATATCTTTCTTGTGGTGGCGGCATTGTGTGCATGGCTGCCCGCCTCCGCTTTTGCCGAAGAACTGAATTCTTCGGATGCCAATATTGTAGGCCATGTATTGGATAAACATACGCAGGAGCACCTTTCTTATATCACCGTGTCGCTGAAGGGCACGACCATCGGAACCTTGACCGACCCCACGGGACATTATTTCCTGAAGAACCTGCCCGAAGGGGAATTCGTGTTGCAGGTCAGTGCCGTGGGGTACAAGACCGTGACGCGCGACGTTGTATTGAAGAAAGGCGTCACGCTGGAAGAGAACTTTGAGCTAGAGGAGGATCTTGTGGCGTTGGACGGCGTGGTAGTGACCGCTAACCGTAGCGAGACGACCCGCCGTACGGCTCCTACCTTGGTCAATGTGATGGACATCAAGCTGTTTGAGCAGACCAATTCCACTACCTTGGCGCAGGGGCTGAATTTCCAGCCGGGCGTACGGGTGGAGAACAATTGCCAGAATTGCGGCTTCCAGCAGGTGCGTATCAATGGGCTTGATGGACCTTATACGCAGATATTGATAGATTCCCGTCCCGTGTTCAGCGCTTTGGCGGGTGTGTACGGGCTGGAGCAGATTCCCGCCAACATGATAGAGCGTGTGGAGGTGATGCGCGGGGGAGGTTCCGCCTTGTTCGGTGCGTCCGCCATTGCGGGTACCATCAACATCATCACGAAGGAACCGCTGCGTAATTCCGCCCAGTTGGGGCATACCATTACCGGTGTGGACGGTTTCTCCACGTTCGACAATAATACGACCATGAACGCCTCGCTGGTGACGGACAACCATAAGGCGGGCATCTACGTTTTCGGACAGAATCGTGCTCGGAGTGCCTATGACTATGACGGCGACGGATTTACCGAACTGCCCAAGCTGCATAACCAGACCGTAGGTTTCCGCTCGTTCCTCAAGACCAGTACCTATTCAAAACTCACCTTTGAGTATCATCACCTGCAGGAGTTCCGCCGGGGTGGTAATTTGCTTGACCTGCCGCCTCACGAGACGGACATTACCGAGCAGACGCAGCACAGCATCAATAGCGGAAGCGTGAAGTTCGACTATTTCTCACCCAACGAGAAACACCGCATGAACGTCTATGCCTCCGTGCAGCACATTGACCGCGACAGCTATTACGGCGGCGACCATTCGCTGGACGCTTACGGTTCGACGAAGGACCTGACGTGGGTAGTAGGTACGCAGTACGTCTACCACTTCGACCGCTGCCTCTTCCTTCCCGCCGACCTGACGGGCGGTGTAGAGTACAATGAGGACGCCATGCACGACAATATGTGGGGCTACAACCGCCGCATCGACCAGACGGTGCGCATTGCCGGCGCATTCCTCCAAAACGAATGGAAGAACGATAAGTGGGGTTTCCTCGTGGGCGGACGTTTGGACAAGCACAACCTGATAGACCACGTCATTTTCAGTCCTCGTGTCAATCTGCGCTTCAATCCCACGGAGAACGTCAACCTGCGCGCCAGTTATTCGGTGGGCTTTCGTGCCCCGCAGGCGTTCGATGAAGACCTTCATGTCGAGAATGTAGGCGGCAATGTGTCCATGATCCAGCTTGCCGAGGATTTGCGGGAGGAAAAGTCCCGCAGTGTCAGCGTCTCCGCAGACATGTACCAGCGTTGGGGAGCCTGGCAAGCCAACCTGTTGGTAGAGGGCTTCTTCACCGATCTTTCCGATGTGTTCGCCCTGCGTGAGATAGGCACCGAAAACGGCATTCTGAAAAACGAACGTTACAACGAGGACGGTGCCCGTGTCTATGGATTGACCTTAGAAGGACGTGTGGCCTGGCTCAGCACGCTTCAGCTCCAGGCGGGTATCACCCTGCAAAAAGCTGAGTACAAGGAAGCCCGCCGCTGGAGCGATGACGAAAGCGTTCCTTTGGAGAAGCGCATCTTCTGCACGCCCGACACGTATGGCTACATGACGCTGACTTACAATCCATGGAAAGCATTGAGCGTTTCCTTGTCCGGCACGTACACGGGCAGCATGTTGGTGGAGCACCGTTCCGGCTACATTGAGAAAGACCGTGCCGAGACCACGCCGGACTTTTGGGAGATGAACCTCAAGGCGGCCTATGACTTCACGGTTTATAAGGACATCACGCTCCAAGTCAGTGCCGGCGTGCAGAACCTCTTCAACGCTTACCAGGAGGACTTCGACCAGGGCAAGTTGCGTGATTCGGGTTATATCTACGGACCCGGCACGCCCCGTTCGTTCTTTGCGGGAGTGAAGATCAGTTATTAATGGTTTTGCCCATTAGATATTGTGTTATGAACATCGGTGATGCTCAAGTGGCTGTTTACGATCCTCAAGTGGCACTTTACGACGCTCAAGTGGCACTTTGTGGGAACTGTTTCTCACGCCACGCTTCATGACCGTTTCACGCCACGTGCCGTCACCACCTCAGGCCACGTGTCGTGAGGGGGTGACGAAGCGTGGCGTCACACCCCGAGGAAGCACGGGCTTGTTACACCTCCTTAAACAGAGTCTGCGTGAAATATCCTTCACGCCTTCACGCTCTTATAGACGATTGTAATTCAATGCAATACAGTGAAGGATGCATCCTTCACGTGGAGCTTCACGCGGGAACACGCTCCATGTACTATGACTTGAAACGTTTTTTAGACAGCGAGGAATAGGATGACAATATTATTTGATAGCTTTCATCTTGTGTGAAGGTTTCACGGTGTGAACACATCCTTTTATCCGGCGGAGTATATGAATTTTCTTTCACCGGATGAACCGTTATTTCGCTTTTTTGTATTACCTTTGTTCCATTCCCTTGTAGATCAATTAGTGCGAAAAGATGATGAATCCGAATATGCCCAAACCTCAAGTGGTTGTATCCATGACCTCCTTTCCGGCGGCGATATCCTACGCAGCCAAGGCTGTTCAATCCCTGTTGAACGGTTCCGTTCTGCCCGACAAGTTGATACTTTACCTGACCTTCTCGCAATTTGGTGAAGGCGGAGTTCCGCAGTCGCTGCTCGAACTGGCCGAACGAAACCCTGTTTTTGAAATACGGAACTATGACCGGGACATTCGTTCGTACCGGAAACTGATACCGGCATTGCATGATTTTCCGGACGCTGTTATCGTGACGGTGGACGATGATGTGTACTATCACGAACACATGCTACGCGACTTGTTGCGACTGCACGAACAGATCCCGAACGCCGTGCTGGGTCATCGGGCCAAGCGCGTGAAGCCGGGCCTTCCCTACCGCAAATGGAGCAAGTATAGGTGGTATAGCTTTGTGTGGAAAAAGCTGCACGTCGGCTTCAAGAACATTGCGACCGGGGTAGGAGGGATATTGTATCCGCCCCATGCACTGAAAGCGGAGATGCTGGATGAAGAGCTGTTCACGCAAATTGCCCCGACGACGGACGATATCTGGTTCTGGGCGGCGGCAGTGGCCAACGGCACACCGATTGCACCGGTTCCCTTCGGGTACAATAAGCCGAAGGGCGTAGGGAAACCCCGTACATTATCCTTGAAAACGACTAACTTCAAGTCGGGCGTCGACCGAAACGCCGCCGCACTGAAAGCGATTGTGAAAAGATTCCCGGAGATAGGGGAACGGATTGGCTATAACCCTCAAGACTAAGGATGATGGACAATAAACAACAGATAATCGTTTCACTGACTTCGTTTCCCGCGGCACTTCCATACGCGGCACAAGCCATACGCTCCATTTTGCAAGGCACGCTGCTGCCCGACAAGATTGTGCTCTACCTGGATACGCAGAAGTTTCCGGACGGGACGTTGCCTGCGGAGATTGAAGCCCTCAAGGCAGAGTGTCCTTTCTTCGAGGTGCGCCTCGACCCTGCCGAGATACGTTCGTACAAGAAGCTGATACCGGCTTTGAGGGACTTTCCCGAAGATGTCATCGTGACCATCGACGATGACATCCGTTACCATCCGGATTTGCTACGCAACCTGGTCGCCCTGCACAAGCGGGTACCCGATGCCATCATTGCGCATCGTGTCAGGAAAGTGAGACCAGGCGCGCCTTACCGGAAATGGCGGAAATACAAATGGTATGACTTCATTTTCAAGAAAATCCATCGTACTCACTTGGCGATGCTGACTGGTGTGGGCGGTGTGCTCTATCCGCCCCATTCACTGGACGAGAAGATGCTTGACCCGGAACTTTTCATGACGCTGGCCCCTACGGTAGACGATGTGTGGTTCTGGGTGGCGGCGGTGTCCAAAGGCACCTATGTCATTCCCCTCCCCAACGGGCAGCGCACGGCAAAAGGTGTCGGGAAGCCGAGAGAGCTTTCACTGATGTCCGTCAACTTACATCCGGAGGATGACAAGAACAGCAAGGCACTGGACAGGATAATGGAAAAATTCCCGGTCATCAGACAAAGCCTGACGGGTTCGGTAGCTCCTTCCATCTCGCTGATTGTAACAACGTACAACAATCCCCCCTTTCTGGAGATGGTCTTGAAAAGTATATTAAAACAGCGTGTTTGTCCTAAAGAGGTCGTAATTGCGGATGACGGGTCGGGAGTAGAGACGAAAGAATTGATAGACCGTTATCGGCAGCTGTTTCCGGTACCTCTGATTCATTCGTGGATTCCGGATCAAGGTTTTCGGTTGTCAATGTCGAGAAACAAAGCAATTGCCAAAGCGACCGGGGATTATATCGTAATGATTGACGGTGACATGGTCTTAACGCCTCATTTTATAAAAGATCACCAGAAGTTAATGCGGAAAGGCTTTTTTGTCGTTGGAAGCAGGGCTCCACTTGACGAAAAAGAGACCCGGCGCAGGTTACAGACACTTAACCCGGTCTTCCATTTTTGGTCTCGCGGGTTAATGAAACCGCAAGTTCTCGTTCGTATTCCGTTTCTTGCGGCTTGGCTTAAAGGGAAAAGCGGCATAACGCGGGCAAAAGGATGTCATCTTGCCTTTTGGAAGGAAGACTGTGTGAAAGTCAACGGATTTGATGAGAACTTTGCAAGCTGGGGGTATGAGGACTCCGATTTCTTTCAACGACTATTGAATATTGGAATTAAGCGGAAAAATGCCAAAGGTATGGCGGGTGCCGTACATCTCTATCATCCGGAAGAGAACAAAGTGAATGCGAGCAAGAACTGGCAGATGTTGCAGGATACCATCGCCCTTAAGCGAACACGTGCAAGAAAAGGAATCGACCAATACATAACGATTGAATAACCGTCTTTTTTTGATTTTATTCAAGAATGATTTACTATTTATCCAGGGACTACAAGTCCAAGCGACTCAATGACGCGGGAAGCAAAGCCCGTCTAGACATCGAACAGACGATGGACCGGCTGGGGTTCTCTCCAGCGGGGAGGCGCCATAGCGTTAGTAAGAACAAGTTGTGTCATTTCGTGCGCACCCTTGCCATCGTGCTTCGTATGCTGACGCGAGTGGGTCGAGGAGACGTGCTGATTGTGCAATATCCTGCGAAATATTATTCCACTGTTTGCCGACTGGCTCACCTGCGCGGGGCGAAAGTAGTGACATTAATGCACGACCTGATTAGTCTCCGCATCAAGCATAGTAGTATACAAGGGGAAATAGACCGGCTGAACAAGTCGGATGCAGTTATCGGTCACAATCCGACTTTCTGTCAATGGCTGTGCGATCATGGATACGTGGGGCATGACGGGAAGCGGGTCATTGAGCCTCTCCGTATCTTTGATTTCTTGTCCGACTCCCGCAGCCCGAACCGGAAGAGTACCTGGCCTTTGCGTAAGGTGGTGTATGCCGGGCAATTGGCTCGTCGGAAAAACAGTTTCCTCTATGAATTGGGGCGTTATGTCGAGGGTTATACCCTGAATGTGTATGGCAGGGGTTTTGACAAATCGACTGCGGAATGTCCGGAGAAGTTTGAAATAAAAGGATTTATGCCACCCGACAAGTTGATTAGTGAAGCCGAAGGGGATTTTGGACTTGTGTGGGATGGTGACTCAGTTGATACCTGTAGCGGTGACTGGGGTGAATACCTGAAAGTCAACACGCCTCATAAGATTTCCCTGTACATCCGTTGCGGCTTGCCCGTCATCGTGTGGCGCGAAGCCGCCATGGCCGGATTCATAGAGGAAAACGGCATCGGTTTCTGTATTGATTCCTTGCGCGACATCAAGGGAATCTATGAACGCCTGACACGAGAAGAATATGAACGGATGTGTGACAATGTACGTCGTGTCAGCGGATTGCTGTCCGAAGGAGGGTATTTCAGCCGGGCTATATCCGCAGTGTTGCCGCGTGTCACGGTATAGGTACAGTTACCCTATACTGAAACGTGCCAGCAGACCTTCCACAATCTGGTGCATGTCGTAATATTTGTATTCAGCCAGTCTTCCGCCGAAAATCACCTTCTCCTCCTTGTCCGCCAGTTCCTTGTATTGGCGGTATAAGCAGTTGTTTCGCTCATCGTTTACCGGATAGTAAGGCTCCATCCCGTCTTTCCATTCCGTGGAATACTCCTTGGAGATGACGGTCTTGGGACAGGCGTACACTTCCTGGCCGAACATCTCGAAATGCTTGTGCTCGATGACGCGAGTATAAGGTACTTCTTTCTCCGTATAGTTCACGACCGCGTTTCCCTGATAGTTCGGTACATCGTGTATTTCTTCCTCAAAACGTACGGTGCGATACTCCAGTTTACCGTAACAGTACCCGTAATATTCGTCTATCTTTCCGGTGAAGACGATTGTGTCCGTCAGCTCCTCCCAATAGGACTGGTTTGCAAAGAAGTCCACACCGGTCTTTGTTTCAATACCGTCCAGTAAACCGTCTATCAGTCTGTTGTAGCCACCTATGGGGATTCCCTGGTATTTGTCGTTGAAATAGTTGTTATCGAAAACCAGTCGGACGGGCAGGCGTTTGATGATGAAAGCGGGCAGTTCCGTGCAGGGGCGTCCCCATTGCTTCTCCGTGTAGCCTTTTATCAACCGTTCGTAGATGTCTGTTCCTATCAGCACCTGCGCCTGCTCTTCAAGGTTGCGTGGGGTTGTTACACCGTCACGCTTCATCCGGGCTGCCGCTTCGGCTCTTTGCTCTTCCAACTTTGCCATCGCCTCGGCAGGCGTCGTGACGCCCCACATCTGATAGAAGGTATTCATGTTAAAAGGCAGGTTGTACAGCCGGCCTTTATAGTTGGCTACCGGTGAATTGGTATATCGGTTGAACTCCACAATGGAGTTGACGAAATCCCATACCTGCTTGTTGCTGGTGTGGAAGATGTGTGCGCCATATTTGTGTACATTTATGCCTTCCACATGCTCGCAATACAAATTGCCGCCCAAGTGAGGGCGCTTGTCTATCACTAAGCAATGTTTGCCCTGCTTGGCCGCAAGATGGGCGAAAGTCGCTCCATACAAGCCGGCACCAACCACTATATAATCATACTTCTTGCTCATTTTTCTTTATTTAGGATGAATGCTTGGATCTTATCTTTCAAATTCCTTATTCGTAAATTGGATGCAATAAGCTTTTTGTGGTCTCTATTTGCAAAAGTACAAAGAAGATAGGTAATTGCAAAGTGTTTTGCTATTATCAGCCATTCGCATCCTCTAATTCTGCTTGCTATTCCTGCATGACGGATGATAGGGTAGCGTTGGATGAATAAGAAACAAATATCAGGAAATCAACAAGAAATGTTTCAGGTCTCTTTCAGAAATGGCCTGAATACTTTTCAGGCGCCGTCTGAAAGTCTTTCAGGTACTGTCTGAAAAGTATTCAGGTAGTATTCTGAAAAGTATTCAGGTAGTATTCTGAAAAGTATTCAGATAGTATCCTGAAAAGTATTCAGATAGTGGCTGAAAGAGGTGAGAAATAAAGTGGAAGAACCTCTTATTTTTAAATCGTAATGCTTTCAAACGGGATGCCTCGGACTTTGGCCGCATATACCGGAAACTCGCTGGGGTACATGTAAGAAGTTCCTATGCGGTAAATCTTCCGCGCTTCACTCAGTACATAGAAATCCAGAAAGGACTTTAAGTAGGTGTCATAAGGATTTCCCGGCAGGGGACTCTTGTTCCCGTCTATATGGGTCAGTGTACCCGGTATGATGTGTACGCCTTCTATCCGGGAAGCTCTTTTCAGGAAAGTCACGCTGTCCGAGGTGACCAACAACGGTTGGCGACCGTGCGTGGTCTGCAAGTTTCTGAGTGCATCCAGGCACTTCCCGATAAGCGCTTCCGTCTTGTCCGGGTCGTTTATGGCCCGATAGCTGTATTCCTTGAAGTCTCCGAGCAGATTCTGGAAACGGAATACGGCGGCATAATAGTTACTGCCCAACTCTTTTTGGATGCTCTTGATTCGTTCTTCCAAGACAGGGCAAGGCTTGAACAATTCGCGGAACAGTTCTCCCCAGTCGTATGCACTCCGGAAAGCTTCGTTCACTTGTGCCAGGCAATCCCTGTTGCCATAAAAATGGACTTGCTTCTTTGTCTTCAAGTTTAAGAGCCTTCGGGCAAGATGCTCTTTTCTCATATATAGGATCCTGCAATACCGGGGATTGTCTGTGTATTCGTTTTCTTTCAGTGTCCAATCGTAAGACGCAGGAGACAGATAGTCTTCTAGACGGAAGGGGTGTGTATATTTTATTCTGAAAGGTATTCCATGGAATTTGCAGTAGGCATACAATGTGATGATTCCTTTGAACCGGTCGCACATGCCTCCATGAACGGCACTGCCGTCCACCATGGCAACGTAGACGGGATTTTTCATGTCCGGCTTGCCGACCGTTTTGGATTTTGACGCAATCTTGCAAGACAGGATAACTTCCTTGAACGAGTGCTTTAACTCTACCAGCCTGTATTTCCTTCCGTAATAAGTAGCCATCTCCTTAATCTTCGATATCGTTCAAATCATACTGTTCAAAATAGCTGAAGTCACGCAACGTGTTGATGCGGGCACGGCCACGGGCACGTTTTCCCAAGAACTCTTCATAGGATTTCACCGCATAATGGTTGATGCGGATGACATCCTGTTGCGGCATGCGGTCGCCGAAGTGTTTTTTGATGGGCATGCCGTGGGAGTCGGCGGCACGGCCGGATATACGTGCCGCTTCGTGGCATCCAATCATGCAGCACACACGCCGCGGGTCGGCTATGCTTTTGGCGTGCGTATTCAGCCGGTGCTCCGGCAAGGAGTGCTTATGAAACCGTTCCATCACTCCGCCCGGCTCGTGGGTTTTCGCTCCGCCGCTGCCATAAACAAGCCAATTGATTTCCACGACCGCAAACTTCTCCATGCGGCGCAGGAAGTCGGGAATGGACTTGTCTTTCACCGGCATGATAAATTCATCGAGGTCGATGACCGCCAACCAGCGTGTATCCAGCCGGTGGCGCTCGAAGCAGTCATCGTAGGCGGGAAGCTGTTGTTTCCTCCCCGGCCAGTAATTATATTCCACTAATCCGGACTTTATATAAGGTTCCAGCACTTCTTTTGTGCAGTCCGTACTTTCGTTGTCGTAGATGTAGAACTTTTCGACGCCTTGGCTGTGATGCCAGTCTATCCATTCCTTGAAATAAGGGCCTTCGTTCTTGGCAATGGCGCACACCGCCAAGTAATATTTAGGAGGCGTATGTTCGTGCTTCATGCGGCGCTTCAACCGCCAGGCCCTGATGACTCCGTAACGCAGCAGCCCGCGCCACCGGTTCCGTGTCATTTTATGCGGGATGACGCCCGCTATGATTTCTGCAAGTACTTTATTCATGGTTGGTTAATAATGGATTGTGTATATTAAAGTTCAAATCCCGACTTCTCCGGCAGGATGTGCTCGAAGGCGTTACGGATATTCTCCATGACTTGCGCATAGTTGCGGATGTGGATGTTGTCATTCAGGCAAACCAATGAATACGCCTGCTCTCGGATGGCACGGGAAGCTTGTTTGGGCCGTATCATGAGCGGGAACATCTTGGTGTCGCAATAGGTGTTATAAGGCTCGAAGTTGCCCCGGCAGATCTGCCACGTGCGGAAGAGTTCCGGCGTGTAGTCGGTCAAGGCACGGAAGCGGTTGGCGGAGGTCTCGGTCAATTCCTTCCCGGCAGCGGCCCACACTTCTTCGAAAGTTGTCTTCAGATAGGGCTGTGCATTGTGGGGCGTGCGCAGGGTGATGAACTTGCCGTAGGGCTTCAGGATATAATTCCATCGGGCCTTGAAACCGTAACTTTTATGGAACCACTTGTCGTGGTCGCGCGCCATCACTTCCCGCTTATCAAAATGTCGGTTGATAATCCGCAGGTTGTTCTTAATGCGCCTGTACCATTGTGACCAGGAGGGATTGTAGAGGAAAGCGGCGATGTCGCAGGGCAAACCGTTACGGAAGAAGCGTTCCGTCCCTATCTTGTTTATGATGTAGAAATCATCGTTGAAATAGACAAAGTGCTCTGCCAGCCCGGGTATCTTATGCAGATACCGCTCAATTACCACAGAGTTGTAGGTGGGCAGGAACTCCTCCGGGATGTAGTCCTTGTGACTGACCAAATGAAGCTTGGGATTGTTCGTGTCCAGCCATTCCGGTATCTGCCCACTGGTTACGAAATGGATCTTGCGCACCCAAGGGGCGAATTTATCCACACCCCGGAACCAATACTTCAAGAAACCGTAGTCGCGGAAACGGGCTTCGGAAACTCCGTTCTTGGTGTTGTTCTTATTGCCGGAGTATTTCATGAAATCCGCCTGCCACTTCGGGTCGTTCATGTCTACCCATGTGATGATAAAATCTATATCCATAATTGTGAGGTTTCTATAAAAAATAAATTTTTCTCCGGGACTAATTGATTGTCTCCAGTTTTTCTGCGTGCTTAAAGCGGTTGTGTGTCCACAAGTATAGTTCCGGACATCGCCGGATGGTCTGTTCCAGATGCCTGAAATAGAGGGATGTCAGTTCAAAGTCGGGTAGCGATTGAGGGTTTTCGTGAAGCGGGATGAACTCGGCTTCATAATAACCTCTTTTCTCTCTTCTTACATCGAGGTAGAAAGCCTCGAAACCATAGTGCTTGATGATTTTTTCCGTCCCGGTCAATACGGGAGTCTTGTGATGCAGGAACGGCAGGAAGTGGTGTGCCTCCCGTTTTTTGGGCGACTGGTCGGCTATAAATCCGATGACGCAGACTTCATGCCGGTTGGCCAATTCGGTGATGCGGCGGGCGGTCTTGTGCATTTCGACGCAAATACCTCCCATGCGTTCGCGGATGTGCATCATCAGCCGTTCCATGTTGGGGTTGCGCAGCTTGTGGTAGATTTGGATGCCTGTGATATTCTTTTCCAACCACAGAGGCATGGAGGAGACCCATTCCCAGTTTCCGTAGTGTCCGATGTAGACGGAGACGGACTTGCCCTGTCTTACTCTTTCATTGACAGCCTCGGCGTTGACGAACCGCATTCTTTGCCTGATCTCTGCCGGGGACATGGAAGCCAGTTTGCAGCTTTCGAGGGTTATGTCGATGAAAAAACGGTAGAACTTCTTTTCAATCTCTTTGATTTGCGGAAGCCCTTTCTCCGGGAAAGATTCAGTCAGGTTCCGCCTTACAATCCTGCGCCGATAGCGAACTACGTAATACAACGGGTAGAACAAGCCGTCGGACAGTGCATAGAGCATACAGAAAGGAGTGTATGACAGTAGCTTTAGAAAAAAATGGAGTATATAATACATCATAATGCCGCAAATATACGGAGAATATGCGGAATAGGAAAATTTAACTTATGGAATGTTTACCAATATCCCTTCTTATCCTCCTACAGGTTTGGTCTGTGTGTACCCTCCCTGCTTCAGGAGCTCCAGGACTTTTTGCTTGAAGTCGCCCTGTACGATGATTTCGCCGTCCTTGGCACTACCGCCTACACCGCATTTGCTTTTCAGCATCCGGCCCAGTTCCTTCAGATCGTTGTCGGTGCCGATGAAGCCGGTGACGAGGGTTACGACCTTGCCGCCGCGGTTCTTGCGGTCGAGCTGCACCTTCAGTTTCTGTTGGGCCGGGGGCAGGGTTTCGGCTTCTTCTTCGTCTGCCGTTTCGTAGCGGAAGTCGGGGTTGGTGGAGTAGACCACATTCAGGCGGTCCTTCCAGTCATTATTTCTGTTGTCTCTTGCCATGATGAAAAATCGGTTGTCAATTCGGTGCCAAAAATAAGGCTTTACCGTGAAACTTCCAATCCGACGTAGAATTTATGTTAAGCTTTTTTGCCCATAGCCTCAGACATTGGAAAAAAAGCACTACTTTTGTCCATTACAATCAGATAAACCTAATAGAGAACGATGAGCGGTTTGTTACAGAACAGGGAGAACTTGCGGGTGCCGGAGCCTACGCTGCGACGCCTCCCGTGGTATCTCTCTAATGTCAAGTTGCTGAAGCAGAAAGGAGAACGTTTTGTCTCCTCGACCCAGATATCCAAGGAAATCAATATCGACGCCTCGCAGATAGCCAAGGATCTTTCGTATGTCAACATTTCAGGGCGTACGCGGGTGGGGTATGAGGTGGATACACTGATTGCCGTGCTGGAAGACTTTTTGGGGTTTACCAATCTGCACAAGGCTTTCCTGTTCGGCGTGGGAAGTCTGGGAGGTGCCTTACTCCACGACTCGGGCTTGCGTCACTTCGGGTTGGAAATTGTGGCGGCCTTCGATGTCAATCCTGCGCTGGTGGGGACGACGCTGAACGGTATTCCCATCTTCCATACCGACGATTTCCGCCGGAAAATGCAGGAGTATGACGTGAACATCGGTGTGCTGACAGTTCCTATCGAGATTGCCCAGCAGATTACGGACTACATGGTGGAGGGCGGCATCAAGGCGGTGTGGAACTTTACGCCTTTCCGCATCCGTGTGCCCGAAAATATCGTCGTGCAGAATACGTCGCTTTATGCTCACTTGGCTGTGATGTTCAACCGTCTTAACTTTAACGAAATCAAGTAATGAAGATTATAGCTGTAGGAATGAACTACGCCTTGCACAACCGCGAGTTGGGGCATGAGCAGGCGAACAAGGAACCGGTGATTTTTCTGAAGCCCGATTCAGCCCTCCTGAAAGACGGCAAACCTTTCTTCCTGCCCGACTTTTCGGACGAGCTGCACTATGAGACCGAAGTGGTGGTGCGCATCTGCCGCTTGGGCAAGTGCATCGCGCCGCGCTTCGCCCATCGCTATTATGACGCGGTGACGGTGGGCATTGATTTCACCGCCCGCGACATGCAACGTCGCTTTCGTGAGGCGGGGCATCCGTGGGAGCTTTGTAAGGGGTTCGACGGCTCTGCGGTTATCGGTCGCTTTGTGCCGCTGGATGAGGTTGGAGGCGATGTGCAACGGCTGGACTTCCGTCTCGACATCGACGGTCGGACCGTGCAGCAGGGATGTACGGCGGACATGTTGTTCGGGGTGGACGACATCATTGCCTATGTCAGTCGCTTCATGACGCTGAAAATCGGCGACCTGCTCTATACGGGCACACCCGCAGGCGTTGGACCTGTGAGTGTCGGACAGCATTTGCAGGGCTATCTGGGTGATGAGAAACTGCTTGACTTCCATATCCGGTAGTAACTGGAGGAAAAGATATTTTCAATTTTCAAATCTCGATTCTCAATTATGAAAATACGTGTAGGTTTCGGTTTCGATGTCCACCGGCTGGTGGAAGGGCGTGAGTTGTGGTTGGGTGGCATCCGTCTGGAGCACGAGAAAGGGCTTCTGGGGCATAGCGACGCTGATGTACTGATACATGCCATCTGCGATGCCCTGCTGGGGGCGGCCAACATGCGCGACATCGGCTATCATTTCCCCGATACGGCAGGTGAGTTTAAGAACATTGACAGCAAGATTCTGTTGAAGAAAACGGTGGAACTGATTGCTACGAAAGGTTATACGGTGGGCAACGTCGACGCGACCGTCTGCGCCGAGCGTCCCAAACTGAAGGCGCGCATCCCTGAGATGCAGCAGACACTGGCCGGCGTGATGGGAGTGGATGTGGACGACGTCTCCATCAAGGCTACCACGACTGAAAAGCTGGGCTTCACCGGGCGAGAGGAGGGAATCTCGGCTTATGCCACGGTATTGGTGGAGAAAGGTTAGCTATTGATTATTCAAATCTTGTATAATAGATTTCCATGAAACGTATTTTGCTTTTTCTGTTTCTGATGGGCATGGGCTTTGCGGCTTTGTGTGCCCAAAATGCCGCCTTGAAGTTCAATAAGGCAGGCGAGTTCAAGATTGTTCAGTTTACCGACGTTCATTTCAAGTATGGCAACCCGGCTTCGGACATTGCGCTGGAACGTATTGACGAAGTGTTGGAGGCCGAGAATCCTGATTTGGTGGTGCTGACGGGCGATATTATCTACGCTGCACCTGCCGACAAGGGGATGCTGACGGTGCTTGAGCGAGTGTCGGCTCACAATGTGCCGTTTGTCGTAACCTTTGGAAATCATGATGACGAGCAGGGCATGACTCGTGCGCAGCTGTATGACATCATCCGTTCCGTGCCGGGCAATGTGCAGCCCGACCGTGGTGAGCAGGTTTCGCCTGACTATGTTCTGACGGTTCACTCGTCCGATGGCAAAGGGCGTGATGCCGCCGTGCTTTACTTCTTCGACTCTCATTCTTACTCTAAGCTGAAAGACGTGAAGGGATATGATTGGCTGACTTTTGATCAAGTAGAGAATTATCGTAGTCTGAGCGCTTCGTTTACGGAAGCCAATGGCGGCCGACCCTTGCCGGCTCTGTCTTTCTTCCACATACCGTTGCCCGAATACAACCAGGCCGCTTCTGACGAGGGAGCCATTCTGATAGGTACGCGCATGGAGAAAGCCTGCGCACCTGCCTTGAACACGGGTATGTTTACCGCCATGAAAGAGGCGGGTGACGTGATGGGCGTATTCGTGGGGCATGACCATGACAACGACTACGCCGTGATGTGGCACGGCATCCTGCTGGCTTACGGACGCTATACGGGTGGAAATACGGTCTATAACCATTTGTCTAACGGTGCACGCGTCATCGTGTTGAAGGAGGGCAAGCGCACGTTCGACACATGGATCGATCTGGCCGGAGGCCGGCAGGTGAACCGTTCGACCTATCCAGATAGTTTTGTGAAGAAGTAATAAGGCGTGTCTTCTTGTCAGAAGCGCACCATCAGTTCCAATACCACTTTATCCTGCTCCGACTCCTTGGCGATGCTGCCTTCGGGATAGAAGTATTTCTCGTAGTTCAGGCGGATGTCCGTGCGGAAGGCTTTGCTGAGACTGAAGGTAATGCCACCCGTCAGGCGATGGCGTTTGTAGTCGGTGATAATCAGGGCATCGGTGGCTTCGTCACGAGTTTTGGCGTCACTTTGGTCGGTCATCATGTCGTAGCGGACCAGAAAAGACATCTTTTGGAATACCTTCTTCAGGGGGTGGTCATAGTTGATGAATGCGTCAGCGGCATGCACATCCTTGAAAGCGTGGTGTGAATACTGCTTGTAGAGGTATTCGCCCTCAATGTGGAAGCGGCCAACTTCATAATAGGCACCGATGTCGTAAGAACGCATCCACACTTCCTCGGGCTGGATACCCTGCACGCTCAGGGTGACGTTCAGCCCTTCGGTGGGTAAGATGACAGCCTTGGCGGAGTAGTTCACTTCCTTGTGCCACACCTTCTGATTGGTCAGTCCTGTGCCGTTGTAGAGACCTCCCTCCAGTTTGATGGGGAGGGCGGTGGGAAGCTCGTAGCCTAAGGTAAGACCCACGTCGCGCACGTTGCCCACTTGCTTGGCAATGAACGAGCGGTTGGCAAAGTACTGTTGGTGGGGCGAGCGATGGGCGTCGATGGTAAAGGGCACGCGCATTTGGCCGGCTGTTATGGTCAGTCCCTTGACGGGGAAGATACGGGCGTAGGCGTCGAGCATCTTGATCTGCCCCTCGTCCGAGAGGTCGATTTCGGCTTTGTAGGCAACGATGGGCAGGACATTGCCCGTCAGGCTGACGCGGGCGTTTCGCATTTCGAAGCGTCCGGCTTGCATGCCCGTCTGGTATTCATACTTTGCACGGAGGGTTCCGTTTACTTTGGGCAGATAGTCTTTGCCCTCAAGGCGTTCTTTGTCAATCTTCTTTCCATCCTCATCGTTCCCTGCACTTTGGGCGAAGAGGGTGGTTGCGGCCATCAGGGCGACCGTCAGCAGCAGGAGGCTTTTTTTCATAACTTCTGTTGTGAATAGCGGAATTTTTATTTTTTCGGCGCAAAAGTCGGAAATATGTGTGATCTCCGTGTGTCATCTCTGTTTCATTCGTGTTACAGAACCGTCTTCAATCTTTCACTCATCTCATCCGATGTTTCACTTCAGTGCGTTTATTGACAAATAGTTAACGTGTCGTGAAAACGTGAAGGAAAGGCAGAACATTCAAACTCTTTCTGCAGAACATTCAATATCTTTTTGCAGAACATTGCTTGACCCCTATATTAAAAAAGAACTTTTGATGTTTTCTTGAAATATAATTCTATCTTTGCGGAAAACTAATTTTTTTTGCATTATGAATACAATCTTACAGCTGGCTCCACAGAACGTGTGGAAGCATTTCTATTCATTGACCCAAATTCCCCGCCCGTCAGGGCATGTAGAACAAGTGACCGAGTATCTGGTGAACTTCGGTAAAGGGCTGGGACTGGAGTCGTTCGTCGACGAAGTGGGCAACGTCATCATCCGCAAGCCGGCCACTCCTGGCATGGAAAACCGTCAGGGAGTTATCTTGCAGGCTCACATGGACATGGTGCCGCAAAAGAACAACGACACGGTGCACGACTTTGCGAAAGACCCCATAGAAACTTATATAGACGGCGACTGGGTGAAGGCAAAAGGCACGACTCTGGGAGCCGATAACGGCTTGGGTGTGGCTGCCGCCATGGCGGTGCTCGAAGCCAAGGATCTGAAGCACGGTCCGCTGGAAGTGTTGATTACGAAGGACGAGGAGACAGGTATGTATGGGGCTTTCGGCTTGAAAGAAGGCACACTGAAAGGTGACATCCTGCTTAACCTCGACTCTGAGGAGGAAGGAGAACTGTATATTGGTTGCGCGGGCGGCATCGACATTACCGCCATGCTGGAATATAAAGAAGAAGCACCGGCTGAAGGCTTCGTGGCTCGCAAGTTGACGTTGAAGGGACTCCGCGGTGGACACTCGGGGCTGGAAATCAACGAGGGACGTGGCAATGCCAATAAGTTGCTGGCGCGTGTCGTACACGACCTGTTGGTTGAGTTCGACTGCCAGATGGCCAGCTTTGAAGGCGGAAACATGCGCAACGCCATTCCCCGCGAGGCACATGCCGTGTTGCTATTCAATCCGGAGGATATGGAAGGACTGGATGACTATATCCGCGAATATGAAGCGCAGCTCAACGATGAATACACCCCCATTGAAAGTAACATCAGCTTGAAGATGGAAGAGGTGAGTGTACCTGCCGCCGTGGTCCCCGAAGAAATCCAGGACAACATGATTAACGTCTTGATGGCCTGCCAGGACGGTGTGATGCGCATGATACCGACCGTTCCCGATACGGTGGAAACTTCGTCCAACCTGGCCATCGTCACCATTGCGGGTGGAAAGGCGGAAGTGCGTATCCTGGCTCGCAGTTCGTGCGACACGATGAAAGACTTCCTGGCCGACAGCTTGGCTGCCTGCTTCTCCATGGCCGGCATGAAGGTGGAGTTCAGCGGAGCCTATTCCGGCTGGCAGCCCAATGTTAATTCGCCCATCCTGCAGGCCATGAAGCTGTCCTACAAGGAGCAGTTCGGTACTGAACCGGCCGTGAAGGTTATTCATGCGGGGTTGGAGTGCGGCATCATCGGGGCTACCTATAAGAACCTTGACATGATTTCGTTCGGCCCCACTTTGCGTTCGCCCCATTCGCCCGACGAGCGTGCTTACATTCCTGCGGTAGCTAAGTTCTATGACTTCCTGGTGGCTACATTGGCTAAGACGCCCGAGAAGTAACGGTTTCCTTATATATAAATAAGGTATAAGAGCCGCCTCTCTATTTGGAGGGTGCGGCTCTTTTTCTGCCATTCTGTCCGGTTTGGCAGACTGCCAACCTTGGGTGATATTCATTTTGGCAGTTTTGGGGGATGTGTAACAATCAGAAAATTGATGTAGGTCAAGAAATGTGTTGTATAACATGTTTTTCTACCTGCTTTTGCTTGTTATTTCAAGAAAAGGCACTAATTTTGTGTTGTAAAACATGAAATCAAGAAGATTTCAGTGAGTTTTCAATAGGATAACAAGAATGTTTTAGGAGGATAACAAAATGAAAATGTTAAAGAAAATCTTTAAGAATGTCGGTAAGGCCGACAAGAACATCTGGGGTTATGTAATGCTCTAAAGCATTTACATCCCCCATTTGAAATGAGAATTGAAAATCAGTTTTCAAATTAGAAAAGAAAGGATTCTAACAATGAAAAAGTTTTTTGCGTATTTGATAAACGCTTTGTCTATCATGGGCGAAAGCGAAATGCTCTCCATGGGATATGGTTCGGAAAGATAAAAGAGCAGCTTGAGAGAGATAATAAAGAATATTCAACTATTTAAAAGCAAATAAAACAGGCGGAGGCATATTATGGAATGTGTCTCCGTTTTTTTTGTATATATCTTCGAGGAAGCTTTTCCTGTCCTGTTTGCATAATTTCAGTAAAATAATGCGGCTTTTTAAACTTTAATCGTTTACTTTGTTCTAAGTAAGTATGTAAGGAGCTGTTTGCCATCGGCAATAAACTCTGACAGATAAAAAGGATTAAAAACTAAACGGCTATGAAACGGATATTTAATGCAGGATGGGTGCTTGTTCTTTGCTTCTGCCTGACGGGCTGGAACTATATGCAGGCGCAATCGTATGAGAAATTATGGAAACAAGTGGAGCAGGCACAGAAGAAGAGCTTGCCGCAAACCATTGTTGAGCTGACCGGAGAAATCCGCCGGAAAGCCTTGGCGGAAAAGAATTCCCCCCAACTGCTGAAGGCTTATCTTTGCCGGGCGGCCTATCAGGAGAGCCTGACGCCTGACAGCCTCTATCAGCGTTTGAATGAGATGGAACAATGGGTTGCAACGGAAGATGATGGAGCCGACCGCGCCATCTTGCATTCGCTTTTGGCGAGTGAATATGCGGATTATTGGCGGAACAACCGATATGCAATCAACGCCCGTACGGATCTGGCAACCCCCGAACAGCCTGCCGACATCCGTGAATGGACTCCCCGACAATTCGTGGAGAAGGTGGAGGCTCATGCTTTGGCTTCGACCGGTGACGTCGCCTTGCTTGCAAAAAACTCGACGGACAATTATCTGCCTTTTGTGGAACAAGGTAAACAGAGTGCCTATTACGGTCACGACCTTTATCACCTGTTGGCACGTCGGGCCATCGGCTCCTTGAGATCCATGGAAAGAGCGGGAGCCGACTCTCTGATACAAGCCCGCATTGAATGCCTTTACTTACAGATGATGGATGTCTATGCTTCCCGTCCCGACGGAGCGGACGCCTGTCTGCTGGCTACGCTTGACTATTGGGAGTGGAAAAATGGAAATGGATTTGTCGCGCAAGACACTACTTACTTACACGCTCTCGATGAATTGATGACCCGTTATGCCGACCGTCCCTTGTGTGCCGAGGTGTACCTGCGAAAGGCTCAATGGATGAGCCGTGGCGGTGAAGGGCGTAGTGTGGGCGAGGCCATTCGTTTGTGTGATGAGGCTATCCGTCGTTATGCTTCCTATGAGCGAATCGGTCAGCTGAAGCAACTACGTGCCGAATTGCTTCGTCCGCAGATTTCTCTCTCCGGAGAAGGCGTCGGCTATCCGGGCGATACATTGGATTTGCAGGTGAACTATCGCACGATGGACGCTCCTGTCACCATCAATCTTTATGCCACCAAGCTGAAAACGTTTACCTACCGATATGATTGTAACAATGCAAAGGAATTCAAGCGTTTGTCTCCGCATCGTGTCTATTCGCAGAAGCATACGCTGATGGCGCTTCCCGGTGCGGACAAAGCAGAGGCCGACTTGCCTTACCTTCCCAGCGATACGACGCTGGCTTTGCCTGTACCTCAGGCGCCCGGTGTCTATGTCGTGGAAATCGTTCCCCAGGGCAAGAACGGGCGCACCAGTCGTTGTTTTCTGTCTGTGAGTCGCCTGCGCGCCCTGACGCTCGATTTAGGTGGAGGACAAATGGAAGTGACCACGCTTGACGGACGTAGTGGCCATGCAGAAGCGGGTGTCAGCATTTGCGTCTATTCATCGGAAAACGAAGAAAATCGTCGTCTGTTGGCAGAGGCCGTGACCGACGAACGGGGAAAAGCCCTTGTGTCTCTTGAAAAATATGACTATAATACTTGCTATACCCTTAGCAAAGGGGCAGATACGGCATTGCCCGCCACCGGTTTGTACTTGATTCGTTCATCACAACCGTCAATTAGCGACCGCCGTGAACTTTCGCTTCTCACCGACCGAAGCATTTATCGTCCCGGCCAGACCGTTTACTTGAAGGGAGTTATATATAAGAAAGGAGAAAAGAGTGCCCAAGTGGTAGAAGGCGAATGGGTGGACTTAGAGTTGCTCGACGCTAATCGTAAGCAGATAGCCACCCGGCGTGTGCAAGCCAATGAATTCGGCTCCTTTACTGCAGACTTTGCCTTACCCTCCGTTTGTCTGAACGGTCAGTTCATGGTGCAGGCGAAAGGGAGTGCTTCAGGCGTCGCCCACTTCCGCGTGGAAGAATATAAGCGTCCGACGTTCGAAATCACTTTCGAGCCTCTTTGCGCTCCTTTTTGTTTGGGCGAAACGGTGACTTTGCGAGGCAAAGTGAAAGCCTTTAGTGGAGCCTCCGTTCAAGAGATGCCGTTGGCTTGGAGCGTAAAACGCTACGACCGCCTGCGTGGCTATATGAATGCCGACAAGACGCTGAAGGCTGACACGGTGTGTCTCGATGCGCAAGGCTGCTTCGCCATCGATCTCCTTTTGGAAGGCGGAACGGAAGAGGCTCGCCTGCCTTGGCAAGCCACGCAGAGCTACACTTTCGAGGTGGAAGCGACCGTGACCGATGAGGCAGGCGAAACGCAAACGGCCTCCTACACGCTTTCGGCAGGATTGCAAGCGTTCAATTTGGATCTTTCCATCCCTGCTCAATTATGTAAGGAGGACACGACCCGATGGAGAATTCATGCGTCCAATCCACAACTATCTCCTCTTACGCTGACCGCTGATTGGCGCATTGAACCGGAGACGGAAGAGGGCGAACTGATGGTGAAAGGCGCTAAACCCATCCTGAGCGGCCGATGCCTGACGGGAAAGAATAACCCCTCCTCCATGTGGCAGGAAGTCCCTTCGGGCCGTTATCGTCTGACGGCATGGGCCACCGACTCGTTAGGGCATCGAGTGGAAAGTACCGCTTCCTTCGTCCTTTTCTCACGGGAAGACCGCCGTCCGCCTGTCCATTCTCCGCTTTTCTTCCATGAACGGCGGATGGAAGTCGCTTCGGGCGAGAAAGCTTCTTTCTGTCTGGGTACTTCACTCAAAGACGCTTGGATATGGGTGGATATCTTTGCCAATAAAAAACGGATAGAGAGTCGTTTGTTGCAACTTTCCGACACCTTGATGTGCATCGATATGCCCTATCCGGATAGCTATGGCGAGAGCGTCACCCTTTTATTTAACACCCTGAAGGATGGCAAATTATATAGCAGAACCACTTTCTTGAAGCGTCATCAGCCAGACCGCACTTTGCGAATGAAATGGGAAGTCTTTCGTGACCGTCTGCGCCCCGGGCAAGAGGAGGAATGGAGGCTCGTGGTGACCACGCCCGAAGGCTTGCCCGCCTCGGCCGAGATGTTGGCGTTGATGTACGACGCTTCGCTGGACAAGCTCTATCCTAACCGTCAGTCGTGGGGAGTATTCTTCAGCCCTCGACTTGACTGGCGAAATGTACGGATGAACACGACCGGACATTTCTACCTGTCTCCCTATTTCACAATACCTGATTGGCGAGTCCCTGCTTGGACATTTGACCGCTTCTGTTCGCCGTGGCTGGCTTCCCAAGTTATAGAGCTACGTGATGAGGCTCTTGCCGTAAATTTCGCTTCCAGTCGGACGCCTGCTTTAGTAGGAGGAGTCGCTATGCAGAAGTCTGCCGACGGTGTATTCAATTCGGTAGAAGAAGCTTCTGTCGCTACCGAAATAGCCGCCTATCAACCAGCTATGGCCGGTGGTGTCTTGGCTGAAGAGGAAGTAGTGAACACCACCGAAACTCTTCAACCTGACGCCGATTTGCGCACCAATTTTGCCGAGACGGCTTTCTTCTATCCCCAGCTTCGCACCAACGAACGGGGCGAGGTTGTCGTGGCCTTTACCCTTCCGCAAAGCCTGACCCGATGGAACTTCCGCGGTTATGCTCACACGAGAGACATGCGGACAGGCCTCCTCGAGGCGTCGGTGGTCAGCGCCAAGGAGTTCATGTTGCGCCCCAATCTTCCACGCTTCTTCCGCATGGGCGATCAGGCACAGGTGGCTGCTACGGTGAGCAACCTGACTGAAGGCGGAATAAAAGGGCGTGTGACGTTACAATTGTTTGATCCGACGACCGAAAGAGTTATTTTGACCCGTCGTGAGAAGTTTGAAGCGGAAGCCGGTCGCAACGCCGCCGTCAGCTTCGCCTTCGACGTAGATGACCGATATTCCCTGCTGGGCGTGCGCCTTACGGCCGACGGAGGCAACTTCAGTGACGGAGAGCAGCATGTTCTTCCCGTGCTCAGCAATCAGGAGTATGTGACGGAAACACTCACCTTCGACTTGAAAGGCAACGATGCCTGTACGCTTCGTCTCGACACGTTGTTCAATCACGACAATCCTACCGCTACTCGGCGACGCTTGACCGTTGAAGTGACCGGTAATCCCGCCTGGATGGCTGTGCAGGCTCTGCCCGTGCTGACCCAACCCAATACGGAGAACGCCATTTCGTGGGGCGTGGCTTACTATGCCAATACACTGGCCGCTGCTATCGTTGGGTCGCAACCTCGCATTCGTGAAGTCATCGAAGCTTGGCAGGCTGGCGGACAAAGCAAGGAGACCTTCCTCAGTCGTCTGGAGCAGAATGAAGATTTGAAAAATATGTTGCTGAGCGAGACTCCTTGGCTACTCGAAGCCACCTCGGACACAGAGCGCATGCAACGTCTCGTACAACTGTTCGACGCCAACCGTCAGCGTAATCTTACTCTTTCAGCCCTCACTCGTCTGAAAGAATTACAAGGCGAGGACGGCGCTTGGAGCTGGTATAAAGGTATGGGCAGTAGCCGCTACATCACCACCTACATCACCACTTTGTTTGTGCGCCTGTCCTTGTTGACGGATAATCCGCTCGATGCTGACGCCGTGTCTATGAAGCAACGTGCTTTCGCTTATCTGCATCAGGAAGCTCTCAGAGAGTACAAACGCTTCCGTGAGGCCGAACGTGAAGGCCGGCAAATTGCAACCTTATCGCCTGCCGCTTTCGATTATCTCTACTTGCTGGCTCTGGATGCAGAGGCCATGAAGCAGGCCGACAAGGAGGTATGCAATTACTTCCTTTCGTTTCTGCCTCGTCAGTTGTCTTCCGCCTCCATGCAACGCAAGGCACAAGCCGCCATTATCTTGCAAGCCGCAGGGCGAGAGGCTGATGCCAAAGCCTTCGAAGCCTCGCTCAAGGAGCATCTCGTGCAGGAAGAAACGATGGGTGCCCACTTCGCCTTCAACGATGGCTATTATAGTTGGGGCATGATGCCGGTCACCGCCCACGTGGCCGCCATGGAAGCCTTGTCGCGCTTCGAAGGTAACGCATCTGTCATCGAAGAAATGAAACGCTGGTTGCTGAAGCAAAAGCAGACGACCCAATGGAGCACGCCTATCGCTTCGGCCGATGCCGTCTATGCTCTCTTGTGTAACGGGCGGAACTGGTTGGCTGATCGTGGTGACGTCACCCTTACCTTAGGTCGAGAATGCCTCCGTACGACTGATGCTTCCACTCGTCCGTTGCAGGGATTGGGATATATCAAGGAGACATACGAAGAAGGTCATGCCGCTTTCAAAGCTCGTGCTTTGGAGGTAGAGAAGCATGACGAAGGCATGGCTTGGGGAGCCGTCTATGCCCAGTATCTTTCGCCCGTGGCCGATGTGCGGGCGCAAGGCACTGGTTTGTCCATCGAAAAGCAATGTTTTGTCGAACGTAAAACAAACCTTGGCCGAGCCTCGCTCTATCCGTTGCAAAGTGGAGATGGCCTTCGCGTGGGTGACAAGGTGGTCGTTCGCCTTGTACTCCGCCTCGACCGTGCCATGGATTACGTCCAGTTGAAAGACAACCGTGCCGCCTGCCTTGAGCCTACCGCCACTCTTTCAGGGTATCGTTGGACGGGAGGTTTCGGCTATTACGCCGAGACGAAAGATGCCTCGACCCGCTTCTTCTTCGACCATTTGGGCAAGGGTACTTATGTGCTGGAGTACAGTTGCCGCGTCTCGCTGGCAGGCACCTATCAGTCGGGACTCGCCACCGTTCAATGCGCTTATGCACTCGAGATGGCCGCCCATTCGTCGGCCGGTGCACCCTTGCGGGTGAAGGAGTGAGTGGGGAAACCAAAAACTTGCCTAAAATATGTGGAGCAGGATGTTTCTTCGGCTTGAATTTTGTATTTTTGCGGCAAGTATTTAAGATAAAGACAAGATAAATGAAACGTTTTTTTGTGATAATAACCCTTTTCATGAACCTGTCCCTTGCCGCCTCGGCGCAGGCACGCTTCACTTCGAGTACCCAGATGCAACACTTGGGACAGATCGAGTGGAAGCACCCCGTGACCGTGCAATACACCGTCACCAATACGGGCAATGAACCATTGGTACTCACCGAGGTGGAGCCCGACTGTGCCTGCACGGCTGCCCAGTGGACAAAGACGCCCATCGCTCCGGGCGACAAGGGAACAGTGGACGTCACTTTCGACGCCGAAGCTTTGGGGCACTTTCAGAAGTCGGTGGCTATCTTTACGAACGCTTCCCCCCATTTGGTCTATCTGAAGTTCGACGGCGAGGTGGTGACGGAAATCACGGACTATGCCCGTACTCATCCTTACTTGGTGGGGCAGATACGCGTTGACCGGAATGAGGTGAATTTTCCCGATGTGCATCATGGAGAACACCCGGTGGAGTACCTCAGCGTAGTGAATCTTTCTGATTCGCCTTATGAGCCTGTACTCATGCATCTGCCTCCTTATTTGGAGTTGAAAGCTGAGCCAAAGGTGCTGCAACAAGGCGAACGCGGAACATTGGCTCTGACACTGAACTCCGAGAAACTGGTCGATTTAGGCCTGACGCAGACTTCTGTCTATCTCTCGCGTTTCTTGGGCGACAAGGTAGGTGAGGAGAACGAATTGCCTGTCTCTGCCGTCCTTCTGCCCGACTTCTCCGGCCTGACGGAAACCGAACGTCTGAATGCACCGGGCATCCGTCTTTCTGCCGAGGATATTGACTTGAGCGTGGATCTGGTGAAGAAGAAACGGGCACACCGCGATATCACCGTGACTAACATCGGCCGTTCGCCTTTGCAAATCAATAAGCTTCAGGTGTTTCATCCGGCGGTCGGCGTCAGCTTGAAGAAGACCGTCCTTCAGCCTGGTGAGTCCACCCGCCTGCGCGTGTCCGTGACCAAGAAACACATAGACAGACACCGCGGCCACTTGCGGCTTCTGTTGATAACAAACGACCCCATGCGACCTAAAATAGAAATGAACATCAAAGCCAAATAAATGACCATGGAACATCCCGAAAACTGTGCTGAATACAAGGGCCTGACCGTAAATGCCGGTATTGAACAGCCCGCCTCCGTGAACCCTTATTTGAAGAACCGTCCACGTCGTAAGAAACGTGAGCTCACGGTGACCGATTACGTAGATGGTATTTTGAAGGGCGACGTGACCGTCCTGAGTCAGGCCGTCACGTTGGTAGAGAGCATGAAGCCAGATCATCAGGTCACGGCACAGGAGGTTATCGAGAAGTGCCTGCCTTATTCGGGCAATTCCATTCGTGTGGGCATTAGTGGTGTGCCCGGTGCGGGGAAGAGCACCTCCATTGATGTCTTTGGCCTTCACGTCCTTGAACAATATGGTGGCAAGTTGGCTGTATTGGCCATCGACCCCAGTAGCGAGCGTAGCAAGGGCAGTATTTTGGGCGATAAGACCCGCATGGAAAAGCTATCTGTCCATCCCAAGTCGTTTATCCGCCCCAGTCCGTCGGCAGGATCATTGGGAGGAGTGGCGCGCAAGACGCGTGAGACCATTATCCTCTGTGAGGCCGCCGGCTACGACAAGATTTTTGTGGAGACCGTCGGTGTGGGACAGAGCGAAACGGCTGTGCATTCGATGGTCGATTTCTTCCTGCTCATTCAGTTAGCAGGTACGGGCGACGAGTTGCAAGGCATCAAGCGCGGCATCATGGAGATGGCCGACGGCATTGTCATCAATAAGGCCGACGGTGACAACCTTGAGCGTGCCCGCCTGGCTGCAACTCAGTTTCGCAACGCTCTCCATCTTTTCCCTGCCCCTGAGAGTGGATGGACGCCTCAGGTGCTCACCTATTCGGGCTTTTACAACTTAGGCGTGAAGGAAATTTGGGACATGATCTACAAGTATATCAGCTTTGTAAAAGAAAACGGCTATTTCGTTTACCGCCGTAACGAGCAGAGCAAATATTGGATGTACGAGAGTATTAACGAACACTTGCGTGACAGTTTTTATCATAATCCGAGGATAGAAGCTCTGTTGGCCGACCGTGAACAACAGGTTTTGCAAGGAAACTTGACCTCCTTTGTGGCAGCCAAATCATTGCTGGACACTTATTTTGAAGATATGAAACAGGCAAGGTGATAATCCGCTTTCGCATTTCTGTCGAAATCCGGCGGTTATTTCGCATATTTTCACTAAGTTTGCTTATCTAAAGTTCAAACGATATGGAAATACAAGCTAATTACATCCGCCGCATTGAGATAAGTGGGCTGTGGAACCGTTACGACGTAGCATGGGATCTACGTCCCGACGTCAACATCCTGGCCGGCATCAACGGGGTGGGCAAGACCACCATCCTGAACCGCTCTGTGGGCTATCTGGAACATCATCCGGTGAGCGGGGAAATGAAGAACGACGATCGGGCAGGGGTGCGCGTATTCTTCGACAATCCGGAAGCCACATACATTCCCTACGACGTTATTCGCAGTTATGACCGCCCCCTCGTTATGGGCGACTTCACTGCCCGTATGGCCGACCCGAATGTGCATTCCGAGCTCGACTGGCAACTTTACCTGTTGCAACGTCGCTACCTGGATTATCAGGTGAACGTAGGTAACCGCATGATCGAGCTTCTGGGGAATGACGATGAGCAGGTTCGCGCCCGTGCCTCGCAGCTCTCCCAGCCCAAACGCCGCTTTCAGGACATGGTGGACGAGCTGTTCGGTTATACGCGCAAGACCATTGACCGCAAGAGTAACGACATTGCCTTTTATCAGGACGGTGAGCGGTTGCTTCCCTACAAACTCTCGTCGGGCGAGAAGCAGATGCTCATCATTTTGCTCACTGTGCTCGTCCGTGAAGGTACACACAGTGTTCTTTTTATCGACGAACCTGAAGCCTCGCTCCACATCGAGTGGCAGCAGAAGCTCATCGGTATGCTTCGTCGTCTGAACCCCGACATGCAGCTCATCCTCAGTACTCATTCTCCTGCCGTTATCATGGAAGGCTGGCTCGATGCCGTCACCGAAGTGAGCGAGATAACAAGGGAAATGAAGAATGATGAATGAAGAATTTATCATTAACCATTAACCATTAATCATTAACCATTAATCATTAATCATTAACCATTAACACCTCCTCCTCTCAATGTCCCTGAAACTTCAACATAATCTCACTTCCGCCTATCTGGATGCTGCCAGTCGTCTGTCGCCACGCAAGAAGCGCCGGCGCATCGTGGCCTACGTGGAAAGTTACGATGACGTGGCTTTCTGGCGCACACTGCTTAGTGAATTCGAAACGGATGAATACTATTTTCAGGTGATGCTTCCTTCACAGACATCTTTGTCGAAAGGCAAGAAGACCGTGCTGCTCAATACGCTGAACGCTGATGAATTGGGTCGTAGCCTCATTGCCTGCGTGGACAGTGACTACGACTTCCTGATGCAGGACAACACCGCCCTGTCACGTCGCATCAACCGGAATCCCTACGTCCTGCAGACCTATGCCTATGCCATTGAGAACTACCTTTGCTATGCTGAAAGTCTTCATGAGGTCTGCGTACAGGCCACGCTGAACGACCGTCAGTTGTTGGACTTCCCCGAATTTATGCGCCGCTATTCTCGCATTGCCTATCCGCTCTTCCTTTGGAATATCTGGTTCTATCGTCGGCATGACAACAACACCTTCCCCATGTACGAATTCAATATCTGCGTACGTCTGCAGGACGTCAGCCTGAATCATCCTTACCGTTGCCTAGACGACATGCAACAGCGGGTGGAGAAAAAACTGGCGGAACTGCGCACGCGTTTCCCGCAGACAGTTGAACACATCGATGCGCTGGGTGAAGAATTGACTCGCCTGGGATTGACGCCCGACACAACGTATCTCTACATCCAAGGACACCATCTGATGGATTGCGTGGTGATGAAGCTTCTTACCCCCGTTTGCACCCAGCTCCGCCGAGAGCGTGAGAAGGAGATACGCCGACTGGCCGTCCATGACGAACAGTTTCACAACGAACTGACCAGTTATGAGAACAGCCTGGCCGCCGTGCAGCTCATGCTGAAGAAGAACGATGGCTACAAGTCTCTCTACCTATACCAATGGATGCGCAAGGCGGTGAAACGGATTTTAAGTTAAACAATCATTCTTATTCCTATTGAACAAATTATGGAACTGCTGAAACAGATAGACGAGATGTTGATAGGCTGGGGGGTAACTCCCGCTACAGCCGCTTGGATGGACGAGATTGTCGCTCTTGTCCTTATTTTATTGCTGGCTTTCACGGCCGATGCCATTTGCCGGAAAGTATTGCTGAAGGTCGTGGCGCGTATCGTCCGTCAGACTAAGGCTACTTGGGACGATATTCTCTTCGACCACAGTGTCATGGTACACCTCAGTCGCCTTGTGGCGCCTATTGTCATTTACCTCTGCATGCCCGTCGTATTTGAAGGTGCATCGGTCATGGACTTTGTTCGCCGCTTGTGCCTTATCTACATCATTATCGTCTTCCTTTCCTTCCTCAACTCCTTCCTTAAGGCGGCTTATGCCGTCTATAGCGAAAAGGAGAGCCTGCGCGACCGTCCTTTGAAGGGACTTTTTCAGACGGTTCAGGTGCTGATGTGGTTTGTGGGTGGCGTGGTCATTGTGGCCGAGCTTATCAACAAAGATCCGCTGGGGATACTGGCCGGACTGGGTGCTTCCGCCGCCGTGTTGATGTTGGTGTTCAAGGACAGTATCATGGGGGTGGTGAGCGGTGTGCAGCTTTCGGCCAACGACATGCTGAAGGTGGGTGACTGGATTACGATGCCCAAGTATGGCGCCAACGGTTATGTCATCGAAGTGACGCTCAATACGGTGAAGGTGCGCAACTTTGACAACACCATTACCACCATCCCGCCTTACCTGCTTGTCAGTGACTCTTTTCAAAACTGGCGCGGCATGCGTGAAAGTGGCGGCAGGCGGATAAAACGCAGCATTAACATCGATATGAGCAGCATCCGTTTTTGCACACCTGAGATGTTGGAGAAGTATCGGCGGATACAGTTGCTGAAAGACTACATTGACCGGACGGAAGAAGCGGTGCGGGAGTATAACGAGGAAAATCACATCGACAACAACGTGCTGGTTAACGGCAAGCGACAGACCAACTTGGGCGTGTTCCGTGCCTATCTGACCGCTTATCTCAAGAGCCTGCCCGTGGTGAATACGGAGCTCAATTGCATGGTGCGTCATCTTCAGCCCACCGACCACGGTTTGCCTGTAGAACTTTATTTCTTCACCACCGTAAAAGACTGGATTCCCTACGAAAGCGTGCAGGCCGATGTCTTCGACCATGTTCTGGCCATCATTCCCGAATTCGGGCTGCGTGTATTCCAGTCACCTTCGGGAGCCGATTTCCGTCAGTTCTACGGAAATGACGGTAGCACTCATTGAGCTTAGAAAGCAAGGAGAGGAGATAACCTCACGGCTACCTCCTCTCTTTCTCTTATCAGTAATCTTTATTAAGAATGATGAGTGCTTTATTTATTCACCAATCCATGCACCTTGCAGCCAGTCGCAGGCAGCCTTGATGGCGTTGAAGTCTGCGAAGTTCAGGTCGGTGTCTACTTTGTTGCCTTCACCGGCTAAGAAGTCTGCATTGGTGTAAATGCCTTCCTTGCTCTGCAAGTCTGCGCTGATGGTGATATTGGTCAGCTTGGAAGTACCGTCCTTCAGAGCCTGTTCGGTTTGTGTGGTTTCTACAGTCAGCGGTTGACCCTTGCCACAAATCCGGGCGTTGTCCATCGTCACTTGCGTACCTTCACGGAGACGAACGCCTTGTTTCTCACCACCGTTGCCTACCAAGATAAGGTCGCTCAAAGTAGGATGCGCCACGGGAGTAGCAATGTTATTGTCGCCATTGTTATCAGCCTCAATCAGGCAGTCGCAATCATAACCCAAAGTTTCTTTTGGCTCTTGATAAGCCACGAGGTTAGTACCCTTACCATTCCAGCCTTCTGTCCAGTCGAAAGAGTCATCGCTGCAGCTGATAACCACCATGTTGCTGACGTTTACTGAACCGCCGAAGAACTCGAAACCGTCGTCTGAGCCTTGGTAAGCCACGCAATGGTCAACCGTTGTTCCGTTACCTACACCGTAAAAGGAGATACCGTTAGCTTCATGCTCTTCATCAAAAGCATAGCCGGTATATTCTACGCGTACATATTGCAGTGTACCGGAATTATCAGCTTCATTGTTGCCACCGTAAGTGGCGCCACCGATTTCAGAGCTGCCAGTACCGCCTTCAGCGTTGGTGTGTGCGCGTCCGCAGATGTGAATACCACCCCAAGCACCGGCTTCTTCCAGTTCGGCAGTCATCACGATAGGATTCTCGGCTGTACCTACGGCATTGATTTTTGCGCCCTGTTCTACCAGGATGTAGTCTACAACGTCATCGTAAGCGGAAACGATTCTTACACCTTCTTCAATGTTCAGTGTAGCGCCTTCTTTTACTCTGTAGGTACCGTTCAGCAGATAGGTTGTGTTGGCAGCCAGGGTTACGTCAGAAGTAACGTCGCCGCTCAGCATTTCAATTTCTTCCTGTGTGGCACTGTCGCCCCATTTTTGCGTCCAGCCTTCAATCCAAGGACAAGCGGCAGCAATGTCGTCATAAGTAGCGTAGTTGATGTCCTGGAAGTTCTTGTTGCCGTCAGCCAGGAACTCAGTTGTCGTATAGACTCCCAACTCACTATAAATATTGCCACTCAGTGATGTATTGGTGATGCTTGCTCCGTCCGTTCCATTCTTCAAAGCGTTTTCTGTCGGTTCGCTTTCTACGGTCAATGGTTGGGCTTTGCCACAGATTTGTGCGTTGTCCATCTTCACATAAGTACCGCAACGCAGGCGGACGCCGCGCTGGTTTTCAGCGCTGTTGTTACCGATGAGAAGCAGGTTGCTCAACGTCGGGTTAGCGACAGGTTTAGCGGTGAAGTTATCACCGTTGTTGTCTGCTTCGATCAGACAGTCGCAGTCATATCCTAATACATCTTGGCTCTCCTGTACGGCGATAAGGTTTGTTGCTGTACCGTTCCAACCTTCCGTCCAGTCGAAAGAGTCATCGCTACAGTCGGTTACGACCATGTTGCTGATGTTTACCGAACCGCCAAAGAATTCGAAACCGTCATCCGAGCCTTTGTAAGCCTGGCAGTGGTCTACCGTCGTACCGTTACCTACACCGTAGAAAGAAATACCGTTGGCTTCGTGTTCTTCATCGAAAGCATAGCCGGTATATTCTACGCGTACATATTGCAGCGTACCGCTGTTATCAGCGTCATCGTTGCCACCGTAAGCGGCGCCACCGATCTCAGAGCTTCCTTGTCCGCCTTCAGCGTTGGTGTGTGCGCGTCCGCAGATGTGGATACCGCCCCATGCACCGGCTTCTTTCTGTTCGGATGTCATGATGATAGGAGCCGAAGCTGTACCTGCGGCATTGATTTTAGCGCCTTGTTCTACCAAGATGTAGTCCACTACATCATCATATACGGCTACCAGTGTCACGCCCGGCTCGATGTTCAGCGTTGCGCCTTCTCTTACGGTATAGGCACCGCTCAGTTTATACGTATTTCCGCTTTTCAGGGTTACGTCTTCCGTGATTTCACCGCTCAGTGTACTACCGTCTGCGGGTTGTGCGGGATTGTTCGTGTCCTCATCATCCGTACATGCGGTGAAGAGTGTCAGACCGGCCAAGAAGGCCAATGAATAAAGTTTTTTGTTCAGTTTCATGTTTAAAAAAGATTTAATTAAAAAACTGTTGATTTCTTATTCTCGCAATATGTTATGTTTCGGTTAGAATTTGTAGCTGAAGCCTACTTCAAAGCTGGTGCCTTCCTTATAGCTTTCGACTTCTACTTCTTCGCCGGTCAGGGGCACTTCCTGTTTGAATACCATGGCACGGTTCAGCAGGTCTTTAACCTGGAGGCCGATGCTGAAGTGGCTGTTGAAATTATAGCTGGCGTTGAAGTTCATTGTGTGCACCGGCAACTGGTGTACGTCTCCAAGCTGTGATACACCTACGGCGTGGATGCGCTTGCCTTGCAGGTTGTAGAGCAGGGCGAGGTTGAGCTGCCGCTCTTCACCGAATCGCGGTGAGTAGGCCACGTCCGCGTTCAGCAAGATAGGCGAGGCACCTTGCAGGGAACGTTCCTTGTTGGTGTAGGCTCCGCCTTCGGGCAGTTTTACGTTGGTGTACATGTAAGATACATTGGCGCCCACACGCAGATCTTTAACCAGTTGCTTGCGCAGTTCCACTTCCACACCGGTTGCCATACCTTGGTCGGCGTTCTGGAAAGAGAACATCGTGGCACCACCATTCAGACGCTGGATGCGTTCGATGGGTTTGTCTAAGTGCTTGTAATATACTGTGGCTGAGAACATGTCCCCGTTTTCGCCGAAGCGTTCGTAGCGGATGTCCAGATTATAATTATAACCGTTCTGCAACTCTTCGTTACCACGAATCTGGGCCGAACCGTAAGATTCCTGATAGAGGAACGGAGCCATCTCGATGAACGACGGACGGGTGATGGTGCGCGAGAGCGAGAAGCGCAGGCTGTTTTTCTCGTTGACGGAGTATTTCAGGTTGACGGTGGGGAACAAGTCGTGCTTGTCCAGGTTACGGCGTCGCTGATACTTCTGTTCGCCTTCGATGGCGTATTCCACCCATTGCTTGGCCATCTCATAACGCAGACCTACATTGACCAGCAACGATGAGAGCGGGTAGAATTCTGTCGTAACGTGGCCCGCATAGATGTCCATGCCTGCCCGGTAGCTGTCGTGCGACTGCATGCGGCGGTTGATGGCTATGGTTCCGTTCTCAATATTCTCCTGGTTGAGGTATTCACTGGGATTATAAATATTATCTACATTGACATTCAGCTTGTTGATGTTATAGAAGAAGCGGGTGCCCATGTAGTCACGGTTCTTGTCTTTATAGCTGAAGCCGAAGCGCACGAAGTTGTTTTCCTTCCAATTGTATTTGGCGGCGATGCTGCCCACCCATTCATCTTCAGCCAAGTCGCCGAAATAGCGCATGGTTTCCTGGCGGTTCAGTTTGAAGAGGCTGTATGTGCCATTGTCATTGCGGGTATACATCACCTGGCGGCGGTCCGGCTCTTCACTGCTCGTCTTGCTGTATGAGCCGCCCCACGTCAGTTCCCACAGCTTGCCCAAGTGGTGGAGACCGTTCAACTGGTGGTTCTGCAACGTATAGATGTGTGTCACGTTGTTGCTGCCCGCCAACAGATGGTCCTCGGCGTCTATACCCTGACGGTTTTCGTAAGAATCACTGGCGTTTCGTGCGTAGAAGAAGGAGTAACCGATGTGGTCGGCTTCGCGCAGAGTAAAGCTGGCGGAAGCCAGGCCGGCCAGCTTCAGTGCGCTGGTGTACTCATCGTAGGTGAAGTCGTTTTGTGCATCACCCGTCGACGCTTCCAGTGTCTTGTAAACTGCGTCGTAGATGTTTTGTGTCTCGTTGCTGGCGCTGAACGACATGAGCAGACTCAGTGTCTGGTCCTTGATGTCGAAGTTTCTGCCGAAACCGATATTGCCGCCAAACTGGGGAAGCGCCTTTTTCTTGTCTACGTCAAAAGTGGTGTTGAATATGTTGTGTGTCTTTACGTACTCGTCGAAATCACGTAACTCCATATTATATATAGACTCGTCCAGTGAGGGAGTCTTGAACAACGTACCGTCGCGATCCATCTGGTAGACATCTTTGCCTATGGTGTTGAATGCACCGCCGACGTTGAAGCTGACGTTGAAGAAATTGTCTGCAACGTTCTCCTTCGTGCTGATGTCAATGTGCGCACCGCTATAGTCCGCGAAAACGGCTGCGTCATACACCTTGCTGACGGTGATGTTCTGCACCGTGCTCGAGGGGAACAAATCCAGCGGAATCAGTTTGTTATCGGGGTTGGGTGAGGCGATGGGAAGTCCGTTTAGTGTAGTCGTGCTGTAGCGGTCGCCCAGTCCGCGTACAATCAGCTGTCCGGCGTCTGCGATGGAGATACCCGTTATCTGTTTTACGCCTTCCTGCACGTTGCCGATACCCTTGAGGCTCATTTCTTTGGCACCCAGGTTCTCAATGGCCAGTGTGGCTTTTTGGCGTTCCATCTGCAAGGCGCGTTCGCCTTCCAGATTTTTCTTGGCTACGACAGAAACCTCGCCCAGCGTCTGTGCGTCGCTTTCCATTTCGAAGTTCAGGACAATGGCGTTGGCTCCCACCTTTACGCCGTTCATTGTGATGTCTAGGTAGCCTACATATCTCACGATGAGATCGTATGTGCCGTCGGCGAGTTGCAGGGTGTAGTTACCGTCAATGTCGGCCACGGCTCCTTGAGTCGTTCCGACAACCTGTACTGTGGCACCGGTCAGCGGTTCTTTTGTTTCTTTGTCGATAATGTTTCCCTTGATGGTTCCGGCCATGGCGGTCATGGCTGATAGGGTAAAGAATAAAATAAGGAAAAGAATTTTTCCCAGATCTACTTTCATACTCATCTTTGTTTTGCGTTTCTTTTTTCCGCTGCAAAGGTGAGGTTATTGCGTTACATGTTTGTTTCGCAACGTGTACATATCTATTTCAATAAAATTACAGAAGCATTTCAAATTTATAGATGCGCCATCTTTCATTTCAAATGCTTCTGTTTCAATCCGGTTATCGATCTGGCTTAAAGAGCCAGCCGGTATATTTCTTCGGAATAGGCCGGGGTGAGCTTCACGTAATTGCCCACCAGCGGGCCTTTGTTTTCGTGCAGCTTCCGTACTAAAAGCGGTATGTCAGGATGTTCGATGCCCAGTTCCTTGAAGCTGACGGGCAATCCCATGTACCGGAAGAAGTGCTTCAGACGTGATACGCAAGCCAGGGCCATTTCCTGCAGATTTTCCTCTTCGGGCACGCTGAACACGCGGTTGGCCAGTTGCGCCACCTTCCGCGGATGATGTTCCGCCATGAAGGTCATCCAGGCAGGTACGATAACCGCCAGGCCCGCCCCATGGGCCACGTTGTAGAGAGCGCTGACTTCATGCTCCAGGAAGTGTGAGGCCCAGTCTTCCTCACACCCCACGCCACACGTGCCGTTGTGCGCCACCATGCCCGCCCACATCAGGTTGGCCCGTGCGCCATAGTCCTGCGGGTTCTGTTTTACCCGGTAGGCTTCTTTCACGATGGCCGTCAGTACGCCTTCGCACATGCGGTCGCTGATTTCCACGTCCGTCGTGTTGGTAAAGTAACGCTCGAAGATGTGTATCATCATGTCACATATGCCGCATGCCGTCTGGAACGGAGGCAGCGTATAAGTCAGTTCAGGGTTCAGGATGGAGAACACCGGGCGCAGGTGCATCGGGGCGCGCAGGCTCATCTTCTGCAGAGTCTCCACCTTGGTGATGACCGTGTTGCCCGACCCTTCGCTTCCCGCCGCCGGAATGGTAAGCACCACAGCAACCTTCAGTGCCTGTGTCACTTGCGCCTTGCCGATGTAGAAGTCCCAGAAGTCGCCTTCGTAGGGCACGCCCGCCGCAATGGCTTTGGCCGTATCGATGACCGAACCTCCTCCTACGGCCAGCAGCAGGTCGGCACCTTCCCGCCGACAGAGGTCGATGCCCTCATACACTTTCGTATCTATCGGGTTGGGTTGCACGCCTCCCATCTCGCAGAAAGGCAGACCGGCTTCCCGCAGGGCGTTCTTTACCCGGTTCAGCAATCCACTCCGCACGGCCGAACCTCCTCCATAGACTATCATTACCTTACTTGCTCCATACTTGGCGGCAAGCGTGCCCACTTGCTTCTCCGTCTCTTTGCCGAAAACGAACTCGGTGGGGCTGTAAAATGTGAAATTGTTCATATTGAATTTTTATGAGTTAAGTGTACGACGTTAAATGATGATTTATCGTTTCGTGTACTTTTTCTTTCGCTTGTCCGAAAGAAAAAGATACCAAAAAGAAAGTACCCCGTCTGCACTTCCGGGGCTACTCCGAGTGCGTTTTTGCTAAGCGGCATACAACTCGCTTCGCTCAGACAGCATGCCGCTCTTCACGCAAAAACGCCCTCTCCGCTTAACGCCCCTCCAGTGAGGCCGGAGGACCATCCGGCGTGTTTGCGCTAACCGAAACCGCTCGCGTTCTGACCGCGCAGCCGCGCCTAAGTGAGGAGGCGTAAAGCGCAGCCCTTGCTTTTTGCGTGAAGAAAGGCAGACTGTTTGAGCGAAGCGAGTTTCTGCCTTTTAGCAAAAAGCAAGGGCGGAGTAGCCTCTGAGCTTCAGCGCTTGATTTTTTCTTTTGGTATCTTTTCTTTTGCATCAAGGCAAAAGAAAAGTACAGTATATATATCAAAAAAGGCTGCTCCTCCCATTGCGGGAGAGTAGCCTTTCGGACAATTACTACAAGGTATTGTGCAATTAATGGATTTCAATTACACGGTTGATTTTGGCCTTTTCTTCGGGTGTGCGTTTCGGCAAATCGATGGTCAGCACACCGTCGGTGACGTTAGCGCTGATGTGGTCTTTCTCGACATCGTCGGGCAGGACGAAAGCCTGTTGGAACTTGGAGTATGAGAACTCGCGGCGCAGATACTTCTTGTTCTCCTTGCCTTCTTCCTTGGTCTCGTTCTTCTTCTCCATCGTGATGACCAGTTCGTTGTCTTCACTCAAGTGGATGTTGAAGTCGTCCTTGGTCATGCCCGGAGCAGCCACTTCCACTTTGTAGTCTTTCTCGTTCTCGATGACGTTGATAGCGGGGGCGGTAGCGTTAGCCTTTACCATCCAGTCGTTGTCAAAGAAATCGTTAAAGATACTCGGTAACCAGTTCTGATTGTTGTACTTTCTAATCGGCATCATAGTTGTAATCTCCTATTTTTTTAGTTGTTTATTATCAGTTGTTTCTGAACTCCTCCACCTTTCGGTTTCGTTGTTCGCAAGAGGATTTGCAAACTCTGTGCCTGTTGCCGAAATGGCAGTCGGCCGAGGCCGTTGTTTAAACTTGCACAAACATTTTTAATCAGCCGACCGGCGGTTTTAAATCTTTGCATACTTTGTTGGCTTTCGGGTTTCATTGCGTGGGGTGTTTTGGCTGACAAAATGACACTTGGGGTAAATGATAATTTAGCAGCCGAAGGCTGCAATGGTTAATGGTTAATGATTAATGGTCAATGGTTAATGATTAATGGTTAATGGGCTGCGCATGAGTCCTTTTACCACGTATTAACCATTAACCATTGACCATTAACCATTGCGGGCAAAGCCCGCTAAATTCCCATTTATCATTCTTCATTTTAATAAGAATACCCTTGTCTTTTTTGATGCCGCGGGTGTAAAAATCGGTTTTTCTTGGCAGGGGAGGGGGAATGCCTGTAAAAGAAGCGGATGCAAAGTTTTGAAATTGGGGCGGGAATGTTATATTTGCGCTGTTTATCCATGAACTTAAAAACGATACAACATGAAAAATTATCTTTTATTGACTGTTGCCGCGTGCGTCATGACCGCTTGCGGTGGCGGACAGAAGGCTTCGCAGCCGGAGAAGTATTCGCAGCGGATGGTGGAGTCGCACGGTCTGGCGGACTTTTATTGCAACCGTCATCATCAGGCGGAACTGGACAGCGCAGCCTGGGATTATGTGTCGGGGCTGGTGGCGAACGCCGTGCTGAAGGCCTGGGCGCTCTATCCCGAAAAGACGGAATACTATGATGCGGTGAAGGCGTTTGCCGACAACAGTACCGCACCCGACGGTTCTGCCATCCTGAACGCCAAGGGACAACCGGCACTCCGTCCGAGCAACATCGACGACCTGCCGGCCGGCAATGTGTTCTTCACCCTCTACCGAGAAGAACTGAAGAAGGGGAATACGAAGGAGGCCGACCGCTACAGGAACGCCGCGACGCTCATCCGCAACAAGCTGAAGTATGACCACTCCCGCATAGCCGAAGGATTGCCCGGAGCGGGCGGATTTTTCCATAAGGCCATTTATCCCAACCAGATGTGGCTCGACGGGCTTTACATGGGATCCACCATCTACGCCCGTTGGCAGCATGAGTTCGGGCAGGAAGATGCCGGAGACAACACGCAGAGCTGGGCCGACATCGCCCTGCAGTTCAAGACCATCCATCGGTACACCTATGACGAGGGCAAGCAGCTGAACTATCACGCCTGGTCCGCCACTCCCGAGGACGTGAATTCCTTCTGGGCCAACCGCGAAGAGCCGTTCAAGGGATGCAGCAAGGAGTTCTGGGCGCGTGGCATGGGCTGGTACTTCGCCGCTTTGGCCGACGTGCTCGAATACATGCCGAAGGATCATGCCGATTATCCCGACGTGCTGGCCATCTTCCGCCAGGTGGCGGCGGGGCTGAAGCGTTGGCAGGATCCGGAGTCGGGCGTGTGGTATCAGCTGTTGCAATATGACGCACGGACGACGGCCGACGGACGGGGCGACACCATCAACGGGAAAGTCTATAACGTGGGTACGGCTCCCAACTACCTGGAGGCATCGGCATCGGGCATCTTTACCTATGCCTATCTGAAGGGTATCCGCCTGGGGCTGCTCGACCGTGAGGCCTATCTTCCCGTGGCCGAAAAGGCCTATCAGGGTTTGCTCAAGACTTTTATCTGCGAACGGGCGGACGGACGGCTGGACATCGTGCAGTCATGCGCCTCGGCAGGCTTAGGCCCGGCCAAGGATCCCTCGCGCACGGGAACCGTCAATTACTACCTGGCCGGCAAGGATGTGAAGGTGGTGGAAAACGAAGGGAAAGCGGTCGGCACGTTCATACTGGCTTCTGTGGAGTATGAGCAGTTGAGGAAATAATAATTTATTTTTCAGGAGTTAGAAGGAGTTAGAGGGAGTTAGAAGGAGTTAGAGGGAGTTATAGGCCGATAGTTGGTCCGGTGATTACGTCAAAGGTATTGGCTTTTAACTCCTGCCGAAGGCATAACTCCTTCTAACTCCATTTAACTCCTGCCGGGGCAA
>CALUFR010000094.1 GCA_944319875.1 uncultured Bacteroides sp. | reverse complement strand
AAAAGTGATTTCGCTCAAGTGGCACTTTAGCTCGCTCAAGTGGCACTTTAGAAACGCCAAGTGGCACTTGAGCGAGCTAAAGAAGGACTTGGCGGGTTCCCTCACGCCGTGCTTCGTGACCACCTCACGCCCCGTGCCGTCAGGAGGTCACGGCACGGAGCGTTACATGCTGACGACACGGGGCGTTAGGGTCAGTAACAGATGCGTTACAAAAAATAATCTTCCGCAAATGAAGGTTCTTTGCCGAACTTTGCCTATCTTTGCTCCGTTGCATCAGGGCAACGGGCATATTGTAGTGAACATTCTGTGTACTTAGAATTTGACGGACTATGAAAATATTTTGTATGAGGATTTTGGTCGTTTTGTGTGTGCTATTGGGAGATCTTTTGAATGTTCATGCCCAAAAGCTTGAATATAGTTTCCGGACGATTGATATCAGGAACGGCCTCTCTCAGAACTCCGTCAATCGGATATTCCAGGATAGGACCGGCTTTGTGTGGATTGGCACGAAAGACGGCTTAAACCGTTATGACGGTCATTCTTTCCGCATCTATAACAGTGAGAATTCGGGACTGGGACGAAATTTCATCACGGCCTTTTATGAAGATACCGAGGGGAACATCTGGATCGGTACCGATGGAGGCGTGTATATCTATAATTCTTTGCTCGATTCTTTTACGGCGTTTGACGATGTCACCGAGGCAGGCGTGGTCATCCATGATTTCGTGACCATGATCGATGGAGATGAAGAAGGGCGGGTATGGATTTCCGTGGAGAACCAGGGTCTTTTCTGCTATAAGAAAGGAGAGATGCTGTGCAATCGTTTCAATCAATCGGATGTGGCCAATATCACTTGTTTCTGGATGGAGGACGATCTTTGTTGGTTGGGATTGTATGCGGACAATCTGTATTATACGAAGTCGGATTTCACTTCCACTTTATCCCCGTATAAGAATGCGGAAGGTGTGGAAATCTTCAAGGGCGACATTATCAACAGCGTTGTAAATAAACATAACCATCTGTTTGTGGCATCCGCCAACGGGTTGACGGAGCTTGACCTGACTACCAATAAGTCATACAAGATACTGGACGCTTTCGTGCGCACCTTGCAGTTTAAATCTGACAAAGAACTGTGGATTGGCACGGAAGCCGGCTTGTACATATACAATCTTGCGAACAAGAAGATCCATCATTTCACGGCGCCCGATCTGGACGACCCGTACGCATTGGCAGACAATGCCATTTATTCTATTTTCCGTGATAGCGAGAACGGCATGTGGATAGGCACCTATTTTGGCGGCGTGAATTATTACCCCTACCAGTGGAACTATTTTGAGAAATTCTATCCCAGAGAGGGCTTGGAGTTCTTTGGACGTCGCATCCGGGAAATCTGTGAGGATAATGACGGAACATTGTGGATTGGTACGGAAGACAAAGGCTTGTTCAACTACGTACCCGCTACGGGAGAAATCAAACCTTTCCGGCATCCGGCGATTTATAAAAATATTCATGGGCTTTGTCTGGATGGCAATGACTTGTGGGTCGGCACTTTCTCCGGAGGCTTGAACCGCATTAACCTGCGGACCGGACAGGTGAAACATTATGCGAAAGGGACGACCCCCAATTCAATGTTTACCAACGATGCTTTCTCCATTTACAAGACGAGGGCCGGGGATATCTGGATTGGTACCACCTTGGGATTGCTGAAGTACAACCGCTCTACCGATGACTTTACCCGCATCCCGCAGATGAACAACCGGTTTATATACGACATTCTGGAAGACCACAAAGGCGTTTTATGGTTTGCCACCTATTCAAACGGCGTATATAGTTATAATGAACGTACGGGGAAATGGAGAAGCTATTTGGCGAATGAGGAGGATTCTACGTCACTGCCTTATAATAAGGTGATTTCTATCTTTGAAGACAGCCGGAGGAACTTGTGGTTCATGACCCTGGGTAGGGGTTTTTGTCGTTATAACCCGAAAACGGACGACTTCACCTGCTACGATATGTCAAAAGGCCTTCCCAACAATGTGGCCTATAAAATGGTAGAAGACCGGCGGGGCGATCTTTGGGTTACAACCAACAACGGCTTGGTCCGCTTTGATCCGAAAACAGAGTCCACACGTGTCTATACGACGGCAAACGGCTTGTTGAGCAACCAGTTTAATTTTCAGTCGGGATACTGCGACCAGGAAGGAAATATCTATCTGGGGAGCATTAGCGGCCTCGTGAAGTTTAATCCGGAAACGTTTGAAGAGGATCCTTTCCTTCCTCCCGTTGTTATCACGGACTTCTTCCTGTTCAACAAGCGTTGCTCGGTGAATACGGAAGGAAGCCCGTTGAAGGAAAGCATCATTTATATGGATCGCCTGGATTTGACAGCCGACCAGAACACGTTTGCGTTTCAGGTTGCGGCCTTGAGCTTCCAGACACCGGAGATGGACCAGCTGATGTATAAACTGGAAGGTTTCGACCGTGAATGGTATATGATCGGACGAACGGGTATGATTACCTATTCCAATCTTCCGTATGGTCATTACACCTTGCGCATCAAGGGAGTAGACGCGGATGGACAGGGGCATGACGAAGGGCGCTCTCTTCAGATTTATATCCGTCCTCCGTTTTATTTGTCCACGTGGGCCTATGCGTCTTATGTCGTGCTGAGCCTGTGCTTGCTGTACGGGGTGATTTGGATTGTGAAGAAAAAGACCCGTCAAAAGCAAACCATCGCCATGGACAAGTTCGAGCGGGAAAAAGAACGCGAATTGTATTTGTCGAAGATCAACTTCTTCACCAACGTGGCGCATGAGATACGCACCCCGCTTACCTTAATAAAAAGCCCGTTGGAGAATGTCTTGTTGGCCAAAAGCCTGCCCGACGAGGTTCGGGAGGATTTGGAGACCATGGACCTGAATACAAACCGGTTGTTGGAGCTTGTCAATCAGTTGCTCGATTTCCGGAAGACGGAAGCCAAGGGTTTCCAGCTGAGCTTTGTGGAATGTGATGTCGTGGCCATCCTGAAGAAATTCCGGAAGCGCTTCGACCCCTTAGTGCGCGAGAAGCATCTGGAGCTGAAAGTCGAGATGCCGGAGTATCTGATGGCCTCGGTGGACAAGGAAGGACTGACGAAAATCATCAGCAACCTGATGACCAATGCCGTGAAGTATTCCGAAACCTATATTCACATCAAGCTTTATACGAGTGGGGATCAGCTGTGCCTGGATGTTTGCAATGACGGGCCTGTGATTCCCGTGGATAAGCGGGAGGCTATTTTCCAGCCCTTTGTGCAATATACCTCGGAAAGACGCCGGCCGGTTTCAGGCACCGGTATTGGACTGCCTCTGGCCCGGTCGTTGGCCGAGCTTCACGGAGGAACCTTGTGCATGGGTGACAGCCTGGACGAGAATTGCTTTAAACTCCGCCTTCCGATTGAGCATGTGAACACCATAAACGTAGAACAGGAGAGCCGGATGGCGGATGGAATCGAACTGGCGGATGAGGCGGAAGGCAGTTCGTACGATGAAGACACGCAGACGCTGCTTGTGGTGGAAGACAGCCCGGAAATGCAGCAGTTCATCATCAAGCAGCTGTCGCCCAAGTATCATGTACTGGCCGCGTCAAATGGCGTGGAGGCCATCAAGGTTTTGGAAGAAAACGTGGTGAACCTGGTCATTTCGGACATCATGATGCCGGAAATGGACGGGCTGGAATTGTGTGACTATCTGAAGGAAAGAATTGATTACAGCCATATCCCCTTTATTCTGTTGACGGCCAAGACCACTCTCCAGGCCAAGATTGAGGGAATGAAAACCGGTGCGGACGCTTACATTGAGAAACCTTTCTCGGTGGAGTACCTGAAGGCTTGCATCTCCAATCTGTTGAACAATCGCGAGAAGCTCCGGCAGGCTTTCCTGCATACCCCGTCCACGCAGACTTCGAGCGTAGCCACGGCCATGGGCAAGGCGGATGAAGATTTTCTGAATCAGCTGAGGGAAATAGTCGTGACTCACATGCAGGATACCCATTTCTGTCTGGAGGACATGGTTACTGAGCTGAACATGAGTCGTTCCAGTCTCACCCGCAAGATCAAAGGCATCTTGGGGATGACCCCCAACGAATACATCCGTCTGGAGCGTTTGAAAAAAGCGGCTCAGATGCTGAGGGATGGAGAAGGCCGGGTGAACGAGATTTGTTACAAGGTCGGATTCAACACGCCTTCTTATTTCGCGAAGTGCTTCCGGGAGCAGTTTGGTGTCCAGCCCAAGGAGTTTATCAAGTAGAAATAGGCTATTTATTTGTCATTTAACCTCAAAATAATTCCATTCTGAGCTTTTTTTTGTATAGTTTGACTTGATTGTTACATCCTTTTACCGATGTTTTTACTACTTTTGGCATCAGTAAACAGGATGAAAAAAACTTAGTATGGAAAACATTAACCGAAGAGAGTTTCTGAAAAATATCGGAATGCTGGGAGCGGGCGTCTTTTTGGCGGCCAGCCCGTGGCTTTCCGCTTTTTCGGATGTAGTGGAAACAACCCATGAAAAATGCCGTCTGGCGATTATCGGACCGGGATCCAGAGGACGCTTCCTGATGAGCTTCCTGGTTCAAAATCCCAAGGTGGACATCGTCGCATTGTGCGACATCTATCAGCCATCCCTCGACGAAGCGTTGAAGCTGGCTCCCAAGGCCAAGACTTATAAGGATTACCGGAAGGTGCTCGAAGATAAAAACATCGACGCGGTATTGGTGGCCACACCGCTTAATACGCATTGCCAGATCGTACTGGACGCTTTCGATGCAGGAAAACATGTCTTTTGCGAGAAGACCATCGGATTTACCATGGAAGAGTGCTACCGCATCTATCAGAAACACATAGCGACGGGGCTGATCTTCTTCTCGGGCCAACAGCGGCTTTTTGATCCCAGATATATTAAGGTAATGGAAATGATTCACGAAGGCGTCTTTGGCGAAATCGGTGCCATCCATACGTTCTGGAACCGGAATGGCGACTGGCGAAGAGCGGTGCCGTCGCCCGAGCTGGAAAGACAGATCAACTGGCGCTTGTATCGCGAATACTCCAAGGGACTGATGACCGAGCTGGCTTGCCATCAGTTGCAGATCGGCAGCTGGGCCTTGCGGAAATTACCGGAAAAGGTGATGGGACATGGAGCGATTACCTATTGGAAAGACGGTAGGGAAGTCTACGACAACGTAAGTTGTATATATGTATTCGACAACGGCGTGAAGATGACGTTCAACTCTGTCATCTCCAATAAATTCTATGGATTGGAAGAGCAGATCCTGGGTAGCCTGGGAACCGTGGAACCGGAAAAGGGAAAATACTATTTTGAGAGTGTAGCGCCCGCACCCGGTTTCTTGCAGATGATCAACGAATGGGAAAACAAAGTGTTCGATTCGCTGCCTTTTGCCGGAACCAGTTGGGCGCCTGAGACGGCGAACGAGAATACCGGCGAGTTCATTCTGGGCGAAAGACCCAAGACGGACGGCACTTCCTTGTTGCTGGAGGCCTTTGTGGAAGCTGCCATCACCGGAAAGCAGCCGGCCCGCATCGCCGAAGAAGGTTATTATGCCAGCATGCTTTGCCTGCTGGGCGACCAGGCGTTGCAGGAAGAAAAGACCCTGTACTTCCCGGATGAGTTTAAAATCAATTATCTGAACCACCAAGCTAAAATCCAATAGAAAAGATGAAAGATACGCTTATTACCGCGCGTAGAAAGAAGATAGAGATTATTTCGTGGCTGGTATGCTTCGTCATCGCCAATCTGTTCAATCTCTATGCGATATTCGCTTATAAGACTTCCTATGCGGAATTACTGACTTCGATTTTTTATGTCATTATCTTTTCCTGCGTTCTGTATGTGGCCTGGGTGTTCCTGCGGCTGTTGATCTATGGAGTGAGGGAATTGTTTCGTCGGAATAGAAAACATGTTTAATTCACAAAATAAATAGACACTTTAAAATTAAAGCTGATGACTACACGTAGAGACTTTTTGAAGACTATGGGACTGGCTTCCGCCGGTCTGGCTTTTGGTACGGGTGACATGCTGGGCTTCAACAGCACGGCTGCATCACGTAGAAATATTAAAGATAAGGTGAAGATCGCCTACATCGGTATCGGAAACCGCGGTGAGCAGATTATCGGTGACTTTGAGCGCACCGGTATGGTAGAAGTGGTGGCCTTGTGCGATGTCGACATGGGAGCGCCCCACACCCAGAAGGTGATGAACAAGTATCCCAAGGCAAAGCGCTTCCGGGATTTCCGTCAGATGTTTGACAAAGCGGGCAATGAATTCGAAGCTGTCGCTATCGCGACTCCCGACCACTCCCACTTCCCCATCAGCATGCTGGCTTTGGCATCGGGAAAGCATGTGTATGTAGAGAAACCGTTGGCCCGTACCTTCTACGAGGCTGAGTTGCTGATGCAGGCTGCCTTGAAGCGCCCCAACCTGGCGACTCAAGTCGGAAACCAGGGACACTCGGAAGCCAACTATTTCCAGTTCAAGGCATGGATGGACGCCGGTATTATTAAAGATGTGACGGCTGTGACGGCACACATGAACAATCCGCGCCGTTGGCACAAGTGGGATACCAATATCTATAAATATCCCGCCGGACAGCAATTGCCCAAGGATATGGATTGGGATACATGGTTGATGGCAGCTCCCTATCACGAATACAACAAGGATTACCACCTGGGACAGTGGCGTTGCTGGTACGACTTCGGTATGGGCTGCTTGGGCGACTGGGGTGCTCATATCCTCGATACGGTACATGAGTTCCTGGAACTGGGCCTGCCTTACGAGGTTACGATGAAATATGCCAACGGGCATAATGATTACTTCTTCCCCTATTCTTCGACCATCCTCTTCCGCTTCCCCGCACGCAAGGGAATGCCGCCTGTAGACATCACCTGGTACGACGGTCTGGATAATCTTCCTCCCATTCCGGCAGGTTACGGTGTTTCCGGTCTGGATCCCAACATTCCTGCAACCAATCAGGGTGACACGCCGGCCGCTAAGCTGAACCCGGGTAAGATCATCTATTCAAAAGACCTGATTTTCAAGGGAGCCAGCCACGGCAGTACGCTGTCCATCATTCCGGATGAAAAGGCAAAAGAAATGGCCGATAAGTTGCCGGAAGTACCCAAGAGCCCGTCCAACCACTTTGAGAACTTCCTGTTGGCCTGCATGGGCTTGGAGAAGACACGCTCACCGTTCGAAATCAATGGTGTCCTGAGTCAGGTATTCTCACTGGGTGTCATCGCTCAGCGCTTGAACACGCAGCTGTTCTTCGATCCTCGCACCAAACAGATCACGAACAACGCGTTTGCCAATGCCATGCTGGCCGGTGTACCTCCTCGCAAGGGTTGGGAACAGTTCTATAAACTCTAAGGTAGTGACAGTTTATACTTAACTTACATCATGGCACACAGATAACACAGATTTTACGGATGACCACAGATTTCTTTTGAGGGCAAAATGTAGAGAAGTATTCAAACTCCCCTCCTCCCGGGAGGAGGGGTGGCCTTTAGGCCGGGGTGGTAGGAAAGATATAAAGTTTGCACACCCTCAAAGCTTGTGGGCGAAGCCCCTTTAAAACCGGTGAAAATCTGTCTCATCTGTGGAGGATGTGTCAAAATGAAAAAAGGCTTTTATCCTGTCATGTCGAGCTTGTCGAGACATCTCACATAGCGCATGTGAAAGTGTTACGTGAGACCCTTCGACTTTGCTCAGGGTGACAAAATGATAGTGAATTTACATTATGACACACCCCTCTTTGATTGTTTACTCAATAAATTAGTGAATACTTATTTAAATTATAGACCAAAATGAAAAGAAATTGTTTATTGCTTTTATTCTTGACCTGCGCGTCATTGCTGTTTGCGCAGAGTTGGGAGCCGCTGTTTAACGGAAAGAACTTGAGCGGTTGGAAGAAACTGAACGGAAAGGCTCAGTTTAAGGTAGAAAACGGTGTTATTGTTGGTGTTTCCAAGATGAACACCCCCAATAGCTTCCTCGCAACCAAGAAAACGTATGGTGATTTCATCCTGGAATTTGATTTCAAGATCGACGAAGGACTGAATTCGGGCGTGCAATTCCGCAGTCTGAGTGATAAAGAATACCAGAAAGGCCGTGTGCATGGCTATCAGTTTGAGATAGACCCCTCTGAACGTGCATGGTGTGGCGGTATCTATGACGAGGCCCGTCGCGGTTGGCTTTATCCGTTGACGTTCAACTCCGACGCCAAGACTGCCTTCAAGAAAGGCGAGTGGAACAAGGCCCGTATAGAGGCTGTGGGCAACACCATCGCTACGTGGGTCAACGGCGTACCTTGTGCCAATATCTGGGACGACATGACTGCCGAAGGTTTCATCGCCTTGCAGGTACATGCCATCGGTGACGCTTCTTTGGAAGGAAAGACCGTGCAGTGGAAGGACATCCGCATCTGTACGACCGATGTAGAAAAGTATGCGACAAGCCGCAAGGCTCCGCAAATCAATGCGGTTGCCAACACCATCTCTCCGGAAGAGGCCAAAGAAGGCTGGACACTTCTGTGGGACGGTAAGACTACGGAAGGCTGGAGAGGCGCCAAGCTGTCCACTTTCCCTGAAAAAGGCTGGAAGATTGAAAACGGCATCCTGAAAGTGCTGAAGAGTGGTGGTGCTGAATCCGCTAACGGTGGTGACATTGTGACGACCAAGCAGTACAAGAACTTTATCCTGAAGGTTGACTTCAAGATTACGGAAGGCGCGAATAGCGGTGTGAAGTATTTTGTCAATCCGGGTATGAACAAGGGAGCCGGCTCAGCCATTGGTTGCGAGTTCCAGGTATTGGACGACGACAAGCATCCCGATGCCAAGCTGGGCGTAAAGGGTAACCGCAAGTTGGGTTCGCTCTACGATTTGATTCCCGCTCCGGCCAACAAGCCCTTCAACAAGGGTACGTTCAACACAGCGATGATTGTAGTGAAAGGCAATCATGTAGAACACTGGTTGAATGGTGTCAAGCTGATCGAGTACACGCGTCAGAACGAGATGTGGAATGCCTTGGTTGCTTATAGCAAATATAAGAACTGGCCCGATTTCGGTAATGCAGAGTACGGCAATATCCTTTTGCAGGATCATGGCGACGAAGTTTGGTTCAAGAATATCAAGATTAAAGTCTTGGACTAAAATTAAATGAAGAATTAGTGCTCAAAAAGCAGGAAAGTATTTAACTGAGGGTGTATCAAAACTCAAAGCGCTTATCATTCTGTCATGTTGAGCGGAGCGAAGCGCAGTCGAAACATCTCCCATAAACTTACGGGAGACCCTTCGACTTCGCTCTGGGTGACAGAATGTAATTCGTATTTGTTTTTATACACCCTCTCTTTCTATATTAAGTAAGTGTACAAAAATAGAATGATATAACGTGCCGTTTCATTTTTCATCCGCAGATGACGCGGATAACACGGATTTTTTTTAAGGGGCTTCGCCCTGTCATCCCGAGCGTAGCCGAGGGATCTCACATAGCGCATACTCAGCATGATATGAGATGTCTCGACAAGCTCGACATGACAGGATGAGGACATTAATCATTAACCATTAACCATTAAATAAAAGTCTGCGCCATCCGTGTCATCTGCGGATGAATAATTTGCGCACTCATGTCGTATAAACTAAATATGATTAGTTACTTATAACCTGATGATTTCCCCACCGCTACAGCATCTGTATAATTCCCGGATGCCGGGAGGAGGGCTGTTGTACGCCTGGTTTCCGGCGATGCACACCCGTGTGGACGTGCTGCTTTACAGCAAGCGGGACGAAGCCGGGCTGTTGCGGGTCGCAGAGGCGATCCGTTGTGAAGTGCTTCGGCTGGAAGGACTGGGAAACTATTATGATGCCGACAGCGAGTTGGGCGGCTTGAACCACCGGGCTGCTATCTCCCCACAAGCGGTCAGTGACGAACTTTTTGACCTCTTGTCTTTTTGCTTAGATTGCTATGAAAAGACCGGCGGATGCTTTGACGTGACCGTCTTGTCAGATCCTTACGTGCCGGGACTTGTCCGGACCATCCGTCTATCCCCCGAGACACGTACCGTGTTTTTCACGCGGCCGGGAACCTCCGTCAATTTATCGGGCTTCCTGAAAGGGTACGCCTTGGAAAAGATACGCGGCATCTTGCAGGATGCCGGGATTGCAAATGCGTTGGTCAACATGGGCAACAGTTCCGTACTGGTTTTGGGCGACTCTCCTGTAGCGGCGGGATGGAATGTCGGCTTTCAGGCGGATTTTTCTCCTTTCAAGGAAAACGCAGAGGGCGTGTTGCTGAAGAATGAATGCCTGACGACGTCCGGCAATAACACCTTGGGACGCAAGCATATCATTGCCCCTTCCACGGGTGCGTTTGTCGAGGGCAAACGGGGGGTTGCGGTCGTCACCTCGGACGGAGCGGTCGGCGAGGTCGTCTCTACCGCTTTGTTTGTGGCCGATGCGGAACAGCGGGCGCGGATTGAGGAAGCGTTTTCTCCGCGGCTGGTCCTTGATTTCTAAAACAATTGTTTCTCGGAATGCAACAATTGAGTTAAGCGGGCGTTTAACAGGCGTTTTTGGTTTTTTTCTTTTGTAAATTGGTTTTTTTCTTCTATTATTCTTGCGAGTAATCCCTTATTTTTGCGGAAAACAAACCCGGATATATTATGAAAACCAAGCTGTTAATGGGAATGCTTTTCTTATGGAGCATTTCGTGTGCATGTTCATCTGCCCAAAACACATCGGACTTTTCCGTGACGGAGCATTGTTTGCCCATAGCGGATCCTTACATCTTATATTATAATGATTGTTACTATGCGTATGGAACTAATGCGCAGGGTTTTGCTGTCTATCTCTCTTCCGACCTGAAGCACTGGCGCCGGAACGAGACGATGGCCTTGTCACCCGAAGATTCCTGGGGCGACAAGGGATATTGGGCTCCCGAAGTCTATTACATTCCATCCTTGAAGAAATTTTATATGTATTATACGGTCAATGAGCAGGTTTGCGTTGCCACGTCCGACTCCCCCGAAGGGCCTTTTGTGCAGGATGTGAAGAAGCCGCTTTGGGGCGTTGAGAAGAATATCGACCCTTCGCTGTTTATTGACTCCGACGGCAAGGCCTATTTGTACTTCGTCCGTTTCACGGGCGGGAACGTCATCTGGTGCGCCGAGCTGAATTCCGATCTGAAAAGCTTGAAGGAAGAAACGCTGACGAAATGTATCGAGGCGCGCGAAGGTTGGGAGCGGAAGCAGGCGGTGGTGGCGGAAGGCCCTTCCGTGTTGAAGCGTGACGGTGTGTATTATCTGCTCTACTCCGCCAATCATTTTGAAAGTCAGGATTATGCCGTAGGTTATGCCACGGCCACTGCTCCGATGGGCCCCTGGAAGAAATATCCCGGAAATCCCATTTTGCGGAGAGATTCTGACAAGGCCGGCGGACTGGTCGGCACGGGACATGGCGCTCCTTTCCTGGGTAAGGATGGGAAGTACCGCTACATTTATCATGCTCATGCCAGCCAAACAGAGGTGCAGCCCCGCTCCTCGTACATCAAAGACATGAATTGGGATAATAAAGGTGTCATTTCAATCACCGGGGAGGTTCTTCGTCCTGTGGTGGTGAAATGAAAAAAGATAGGTTTTCAGGAACGGAATTTTTTTGATCTTGTACTTTTTCTTTCGCTTGTCTGAGGCTGTGTACTTTTCTTTTGCCTTGATGCAAAAGAAAAGATACCAAAAGAAAATTGCGATTAAGTGAGTGCGGCATCAAGCTTGCTTGAATGCAGCCGAGCGTGAGCAATTTATGCAAAAGATCAAGCGCTGAAGCTCAGAGGCTACTCCGCCCTTTCTTTTTGCTAAAAGGCAGAAACTCGCTTCGCTCAGACAGTCTGCCTTTCTTGACGCAAAAAGCAAGGGCTGCGCTTCACGCCTCTTCACTTAGGCGCGGCTGCGCGGTGGAAGCGTGAATGCCCCCTCTGTCATGTCGAGCTTGTCGAGACATCTCACGTACAGAAGAATGAATTAAGCTCTATGTGAGATCCCTCGACAAGCTCGGGATGACAGCCCAACGTATCCCATCAGCGCAAACACGCCGGATGGCTCTCCGGCCTCACTGGAGGGGCGTTAAGCGGAGAGCGTGTTTTTGCGTAAAGAGCGGCATGCTGTCTGAGCGAAGCGAGTTGTGTGCCGCTTAGCAAAAACGTCCTCGGAGTAGCCCCGGAAGTGCAGACGGGGTCCTTTCTTTTTGGTACCTTTTTCTTTCGGACAAGCGAAAGAAAAAGTACAAAGTGAATAAACGAATTAATAACTTAATTATAAATAGAATGTATATGATGAAGCGAGTGTTACTATCATGCTTGGGAGCCGCCCTTCTGGCGGGATGCGCTCCCGAATCTTCGGATTCACATGTAGCGAGTGAACTGCGTGCGCCGGCCTATCCGTTGGTAACGATAGACCCTTATACAAGCGCGTGGTCTACTACTGACAATTTGTATGACGGTGCTGTCAAGCACTGGACGGGCAAGGACTTCCCTTTGCTGGGAGTCGCCAAAGTGGACGGACAGCTTTACCGGTTTATGGGTGAGGAGGATTTAGAGCTCCTCACGGTGGTTCCCAATTCGGAAGAAGAGGACTGGACCGGAAAGTACACGACCGTTAAGCCGGCGGATGGCTGGCAGAAGGCCGGTTTCAACGACGCTTCCTGGAAATCGGGCAAGGCGGCGTTCGGCACCATGGAGAATGAGCCCACGGCCAAGACGCAGTGGGGCGAAGAATACATCTGGGTTCGTCGGGTGGTCGATTTGAGCGAAGACCTGGCGGGTAAGCGTGTTTATTTGGATTACTCACACGACGATGACGCGGTGATTTACATCAACGGGCACAAGGTGGTCGATACGGGAAATAAGGCCATGAAGCACTCCCTGCAGCGCCTGCCGGACGAGGTGACCGCTTCCCTCAAGAAAGGAAAGAACCTGATCGCTGCCTCTTGCCGCAATCGCGTGGGCAACGGCTTGCTCGACTTCGCCCTGATGGTGGAGCAGGAGAATACCCGTTATTTCAACCAGACCGCCCAGCAGGTTTCCGCTGACGTGCAGGCCATGCAGACACATTATAAATTCGTTTGCGGACCGGTTGACTTGAAGCTCACCTTCACGGCGCCTTTGTTCCTGGATAACCTGGAGCTGATTTCGCGCCCGGTGAACTATCTTTCGTATGCGGTCGCTTCCAACGACGGGAAGAAGCACGAAGTGGAGCTCTATTTCGAAGCTTCGTCACGCTGGGCCTTGGACGTGCCTTATCAGAAAGCGACCATCGAGCAGTTTGAAGAAGGCGATCTGTGCTTCGTGCGGACCGGCAGTGTGGAGCAGCCCATCCTGAAGAAGAAAGGCGATGACGTGCGCATCGACTGGGGTTACTTCTACATGGCCGCTCAGAAAGGAAAGGCTGTGTCGACTGTGGGCGACGCCAACACGCTGCGCCAAGGCTTCACCGGAGTTGAGGGCACGAATAAATCCTCCGACACCAAGCGCGACAAACTGGCGCTGACCTATTCCTTGGGTGGTGTGAAAGAGGCCGATGGCTATCTGATGTTGGGTTATGATGATATCTACTCGGTGCAGTATTTCGGTGATAACCTGCGTCCCTATTGGAACCGCACCGGAAATGAAACTATTGTAGGCCAGTTCCGCAAGGCGGCCGACGAGTATAAGAAACTGATGGCGGACTGCGACCGCTTTGACAGCAAGCTGATGGCGGACGCCACGGCTGTGGGCGGAAAGCAGTATGCGGAACTTTGCGCTTTGGCCTATCGCCAGGCCATCGCCGCACACAAGCTGGTGGAAGCTCCCAACGGTGATCTGATGTTCCTTTCCAAGGAAAACTTCAGCAACGGCTCCATCGGTACCGTCGACATCACCTATCCTTCTTCACCTATGTTCCTCTATTATAATACGGAACTGGCGAAAGCGTTGATGAACCATATCTTCTATTATAGCGAAAGCGGACGCTGGACCAAACCTTTTGCCGCCCACGATATAGGTACGTATCCGCAAGGAAACGGTCAGACCTACGGAGGCGACATGCCGGTCGAGGAATCCGGGAACATGCTGATCGTGACGGCCGCTGTGGCTGCCATCGAGGGCAATGCCGCTTATGCGGAACGTCATTGGGAGACCCTGACTACGTGGACCGACTACCTGGTGGAACACGGACTCGACCCCGCCAACCAGCTTTGTACGGACGACTTTGCGGGTCATTTCGCTCATAACGCCAACCTGTCCATCAAGGCCATCCTGGGTATCGCCTCTTATGGCTACCTGGCTCAGATGTCCGGAAAGGCCGAAGTGGCTAAGAAGTACATGGACAAGGCGAAGGAAATGGCCAAGGAATGGGTGAAGATGGCGGATGACGGCGACCACTACCGCCTGACCTTCGACAAGCCCGGCACCTGGAGCCAGAAGTACAACCTGGTATGGGACAAGCTGATGGGCTGGAACATCTTCCCCGAAGAGGTGGCCGATAAGGAAATCGCCTACTACCTGACCAAGCAGAATCCTTGGGGATTGCCGTTGGACAGCCGCGAGACCTACACCAAGACAGACTGGATCATGTGGACGGCTACGTTGGCCGATGACATGGCAACGTTCCAAAAGTTTATAGCTCCTGTCTATCGCTTCATGAACGAGACGCCGTCCCGTGTGCCGATGTCCGACTGGGTATATACGAACGATCCCGTTCAGCGTGGCTTCCAGGCACGTTCCGTAGTGGGTGGCTATTACATCAAGCTGCTCGAGCAGAAGTTGCGTCGGTGAGGGCACCCGAAACCTCTCTTTGGTGGGTATAGCCTGTGTCATGTCGAGCTTGTCGAGACATCTCATGTAACACGGAGTCTGCATTACGTGAGATCCCTCGACGATGCTCGGGATGACAGGGTGAAGTCTTTTAATAGATTTGTATAAACTGTAACATTTGTGTCATCCGCTGAAACAAAAATATCATCAGCGGAATTTTGAGATAAAATTCCGCTAATTTGATACAATTGTTGCATGAATTGGAATTTTTCTTTTAGCGTTTTTACATTTGTATTTGATAATTTTGTCGCAGAACTTAAATGAATTGCCTATGAAATAATAAAAATTAACTTTTAATGTCTCAATGATTTCTTGTATGCGGGTCTGCTGCCCGACAAGAAAAATATTATGAAACACAATACATTTTTTTAACTATCTAATATTGCGAAGCATGTTTAAGAGATTTTTGTTTTTTACTTTTTGTGTGATTGCGCTGATGGCCAATGCACAGGACGTGACGATAACAGGTTCCGTAAAAGATGTCAATCAGGAACCATTGTTAGGCGTTAACATTAAGTTGAAAGGCACGACAACCGGTGTTGTCAGTGACTTGGATGGTAATTTCTCTATTAAAGGCCCCAAGGGAGCTACGTTGATCTTTTCTTATATAGGTATGCACACGCAGGAGGTCGTGTTCAACGGCCAGCCGTTGCATGTCGTGATGAAAGACGACGCTCAGGCTCTCGAAGAGGTGGTAGTTGTTGGTTACGGTACGATGCGTAAGAAGGACTTGACGGGATCAATTATCCAGGTGAGACCGGACAAGTTAGCCAACGATAACCCGAAGACCGTACAGGATATCTTGCGTGGTACGCCGGGTTTGGCTGTCGGCTATAATGCAGACGCCAAAGGTGGTGGTAGCATGAATATCCGTGGTCAGCGTTCGTTGTACACCGACGGTGGTCACAACGACCCGTTGCTGATTTTGGATGGTATGCAATTCTACGGTGAACTTTCGGAAATCAACCCCGATGACATCGCACAGATCGACATATTGAAGGATGCCTCTGCAGCTGCCGTTTACGGTGCCAAGGCTGCCAACGGTGTTGTCATCATCACGACCAAGAAAGGTAAGCAAGGCAAGCCGGTGGTGAACTTCAGTGCCAACATCGGTTTGACGCAACGCAGTGCTTATCGCGAACGTTTTGATCCTGCCGGTTATTTGCAGCACTATTCCGACTGGAGAGCAGTGAATACCTATGGAGCCAATGCCAATGGCGAATGGGATGACTATCAGACAGGTGTCTATGCCGGCATGGATGAGTACTTCACGAATCCGAGCAAACTGTCGGATGTGGATTTGGCTACATGGAGAAGTTATACGACCAACGAACCGAATGAGTCCGACCTCAGTATTTGGGCCAAGCGTTTGGGTTTCACCGGTAATGTGTACGAAAATATTTTGGCAGGCCGTACCGTTGACTGGGAAGACAAGGCATTCCGCCTCGGTTTCAACCAGGACTATAACGCCAGCGTCAGCGGTGCCAACGAAAGAGCCGACTATTATTTCTCTTTGGGTTACCTGCGCAACGAAGGCGCGTTGATTGACGATACTTATCGTGCCATCCGTGCGAACATGAAGGTGAATACTAAAGTAACTGACTGGTTGGAAATCGGTGCCAACGTGAACTTCCAGGACCGTTCGGACGGTAGCATTGATATGGACGAGGACTACTTCCTGCGTAACAGTGTCTATGGTGACTATGCGGACGAGAACGGAAACCCAATTCAATATCCACAAGACGAAACTTATTCTCAGCGTGGTTATAACTATGATTTCCAGAAGCAATACCTGGAGCTGGAAAAAGGATATACGGTATTGAACACCATCTTGAATGCGAAGGTGAAATTGCCTTTTAACATCACCTATCAGTTCAATTATGCACCCCGCTATCAGTTCTTCTATGACCGTTACTTCATGTCTGCGGAATTGCCGGACTCCAATCCCAACGACCGTGGTGCCAACCGTGAGCAATCCAAGCGTTTCGACTGGTCGTTGAACAACACCATTACGTGGGATTACACTTTCAATGAGAAACATCACGTCATTCTGACGTTAGCGCAGGAAGCCGAGGAACGTCGTTATTGGAAAGACCGCATTGAGGCGCGTAATATCCAGCCTTCCGACGCTTTGGGCTTCCACAATACGCAGAACGGTGCTAAGGAAAACAGTTCTTACGAATCCGAAGACTCGCACGAAACCGCCGATGGTATGCTGGCCCGTCTGTTCTATTCGTACGACGATCGCTACATGATTACCGGTTCGTTCCGTCGCGACGGTTATTCAGCTTTCGGTTCTTCCAATCCGTATGCTTACTTCCCCTCTGTGGCTGTAGCATGGACTTTCTCGAACGAAAAGTTCTTCCAGAAATTCACAAACGTGATGAGTACCGGTAAGCTGCGTTTCTCTTATGGTAGCAACGGTAACCGTTCGCTGGCCGATCCGTATGTGGCTTTGGCGAACCTGTATGAAGGTGGTGGTGGCTACATGGGCTACATCAACTCGTCAGGCGAACTGGAACTGATGCGCTACTTGATGGCAAACCGTATGGCAAACCCGACCCTGCAGTGGGAAAAGACTAAGTCTTGGAACGTCGGTTTGGACTTCGGCTTCCTGAACGACCGCATCGTGGGTACGTTGGATGTCTATAAGATGAATACCACCGACATGATTATGAGCCAGCCGCTGCAGAGCTTTACGGGCTTCTCCAACATCACCACCAACTTGGGACAGGTGGACAACGCCGGTTTCGAACTTGCGTTGAACACCGTGAATATCTCAAACCGAAACTTTGAATGGACATCGAACCTGAGTTTCTCTTACAACAAGAATAAGATTCGTCACCTGTTCTATGAATACGAAGACGTGTACGATGCCAACGGTAATGTGATTGGTCAGAAAGAAAGTGACTATACCGCTAACAGTTGGTTCATCGGTAAGCCTATCAATGAAATTTGGGATTACGAGGTAATCGGTATCTGGCAGAAGGACGAATGGGAAGAGGCTGCGAAGTATGGCCAGGTTCCCGGTGACCCGAAGGTATGGAACAACCCTGAAAACGATGAGTATAACGCGGACGGCTCGGTGAAGACGATCGTTTACAACAACGACGATAAGCGCTTCTTGGGTACGACTACTCCGCCTATCAACTGGTCGTTCCGCAACGACTTCACGCTGTGGAAGAACTTGACGCTTTCTATCAATATCTATTCTCGCATGGGTCATAAGAGCACTTCGACTAACTATTTGAACTTTGACGATGACGGTGGACGAATGACGTATGCCGCAGCCACGAAGGAAAAGAAGGAATATTGGACCATTGACAACCCGACTAATGAATATGGCCGTATCAACGCATCAGGTCCTACTGGTGCCGAGCGTCCCGGTAAGCTTTATAACCGTTCATTCATCCGTCTGGAGAACATCTCCATCGGTTATACCTTGCCGAAACAGCTGACGCAGAAATGGCATATCGACCGCGTGAAGGTCTCCGGTACCATCCGCAACGTCGCTACATGGGCGAAGGATTGGGAATACGGCGATCCTGAAACCGGTGGCCTGGGTACCCGCCTGTATTCATTGGGAATTGCTTTGACACTCTAAACTATTAAACGATACTGAATATGAAAAAGACAATTAAGAAATATATATCGAATGGCGTATTGGCGTTGACCGGTATGTCGATGATTTTCTCCAGTTGCAAGGAGAGCTTCCTGGAGGCGGATCCGTTGTCCTTCTATGAACCGACAACCACTTTCTCTACCGAATCGGGTATCCAGTCTGTATTGGCCATTGCCGATAGACAGCTGAAACGCTATTGGTCGACCGGTGACCACAACGAAATGCTGCCGTTGATTACGGAGTATATATTCTCGGATTTGATGGTTGCCGCAGCTACGGATAAAACGCAGATGTTGGATAATGTGGCTCAAATGTTGACGCCCAACTCCGACCAAAGTACCTTGAACAATCTGGACCGTACCAACTCCATCTGGTTCTTCTGGCAACAGACGTATGAAGGCATCCGTAATGCCAATACGATTTTGACGTATATTGACGGTGTGGAAGGGCTGGACGAACAGACGAAGAACGAGTATATCGGCCGTGCCTATTTCCATCAGGCATTCCGTTACTATTTGCTGATTTTCCAGTATGGTAATGTACCTTTGATGACCAAGGTGTTGGAAGTACCCAAGTTGAACTTCCGTTCTACAAGCCGGGATGCCATCTTGCAGTATCTGATTCCGAATATGGAGTTTGCTGTACAGTGGGTACCTGACCAGAAAGACATGGATTTGATTGGTATGGTGAACAAAGGCGCCTGCCGTATGTTGCTCTCCAAGCTTTATCTGGCTGCCGGTGAGTACCAGAAGGCACTGGATCAGTTGAACATTATCATCAACGATTCAGGTTATCGATTAATGACAGAGAATTTCGGAACTTTCTGGGATGGCGGTGTGCCTGACACTTGGAAAATCACGGAAAACGTAATTTGGGACCTGCATCGTCCAGATAACAAACTGATTGCCGCTAATACGGAAGTCATTATGGGTATGCCTAACCGTGGTGCCGCTTCCGAGTCATTCTTGCATAATCAGACGATGCGTATCTTGTACCCGTTCTATTTCAACAATACGGTGACGATGCCCGATGGCAAGCAGGCCTTGCTGAATATCAAACGAACCTCTTCGGACTATAATCCGAACTACGATTATATGCGTGCTTTGGGACGTGGTATCGCGACTGCTCGTATGACTTGGTTCTATCAGAAAGGTGTTTGGGCTGTCAATGGTGTAATGGATCCTACCGACCTGCGTCATAGTGTGGAATATGGAAACTGGGTGACGATGGAGTCGTTAAAGTGTAATAACAAAGATTCCGAGTATTTCGGACAGAATTTGAGATTGTTTGACGATCAGGGCAACCTGCTGTGTGCCGATACGATTCGTCGTTGGTATGATGTTCCTCATTACATTTTGAAACTGGATGACCCCGTGAATGAGGCTAATGTTACAGGTTCCGATGGTCTTCGTGGTGCTACAGACGGTAGTGTCGCTGACTGGTATCTGTATCGTCTGGCTGAGGCTTATCTGCTTCGTGCCGAAGCTAAGTTCTATATGAATCCGAGTGACCCGACCATCAAGGATGACCTGAACATCATCCGTCAGCGTGCTCATTGTACAGAGTTGTATCAAGGTAATGTGACCATCGGTGACATCATGAACGAACGTGCCCGCGAATTGTTCTGGGAGGAATTCCGCAACGTAGAGCTGAAGCGTGTATCCCTCTGCTTGGCACGCAGCGGACAGCCTGATGAGTGGGGCAACACGTACGACATCAACACCTTTGACAAGCAGGAAGGTACCGACCTGAATGGCGGTAGCTACTGGTACCAGCGTTGCGTACGCTACGGTATGTACAACAAGGGTGTGACGATTACGATTGACGCCACTAAGAACAATATCAATTACATTATGGATAAGAAGAACATGTACTGGCCGATTCCTGAAAAGGAAATCACAGCCAATAATAAGGGCCAGTTGTGGCAGAACTACGGATATACCGGTTACGATGCTAACATTCCTCTGTGGGAAAACTGGGAAGAAGCTGTAGCCGACCAGGATGTAGTGGATTGATTTTAGTTGGTGATTCTTCTTCTGCCGGCATTCAGTCCGGCAGGAGAAGAATTTTTTTTGAAAATGCTTAGTAAATGATAATTTATTTTTTAGGCGCGGATTACACGGATTTCACGGATTTATGTTATGTCCGCGTGTATCTGTCATCCTGAGCAAAGCGTAGCGGCGTCGAAGGATCTCACGTAACACTTTCCCCATGCGCTATGTGAGATGTTTCGACTGCGCCCTGCGGGCTTCGCTCAACATGACAGTTACTTTTAATCCGTGAAATCCGTGTAATCCGCGCCTAAAAATAAATTTCCATTTATCTATGCATTAAACCCTTAATTTTTATCTCATGTTTCGAATAACGAGGCAATTGATTGTTTTTCTGCTGTTGACTTGCCTGGCGATTCCTTCCCCGGCGCAGGACAAGGCATATTGGAACAAGATGGCCGACGGAATGTCGCAGGCACTGGTCGAACACTTCTGGGGCGCGAATTTTGAAGGTTACGAAGACCGCTACTACTTTAACTATGGCAGTGACTTGTCCAACATGACCACGAACCATTATTGGCCGCAGGCTCATGCAATGGACGTGCTGGTGGACGCCTATATGCGCACCGGCGATGATTTATATAAAAATATTTTCCCTCTCTGGTGGGAGGGCATGCCCCGCTTTAATTTCGCGAAAGGACAGAATCCCAAGGATCCTTGGTGGAATGTCTTTGTGGACGACATGGAGTGGATCATCCTGGCGCAGATCCGGATGTTTGAGGCTACGGACGACCGGAAATACATAGCCAAGGCTCGCCAGATGTATGACGACTGGGTGTGGCCGACCTGGGGTCCGGAAGACGAGGCTCCCTGGTATGGCGGCATTACGTGGAAGACGGATGTCTCAAAATCGAAAAACGCCTGTTCCAACGGACCGGCGGCGCTGATTGCGGCACGGTTGTACCGCTTCTACACGGAGGCCGGCTTCTCCGGCGGCAAGGTTCGGGAAGCCTACCTGAACGAGGCGGTCAAGATTTACATGTGGGAGAAGAGCCACCTGTTCAATACGGAAACGGGTGCGGTCTATGACAATATGAACGGGAAGGGAGAAATTCAAAAAGACTGGATTTTCACCTATAACATCGGTACGTTCCTGGGAGCTGCCCACGAACTGTATCTGATTACCGGCGAACGGCAGTACTTGGACGACGCGGTGCTGGCCTCAAGTTACGTGATCGATCATCTCTCCAAGGACGGCGTGCTTTCCGACGCTCCTTCGGGAGACGGTGGCCTGTTTCACGGCATCTTCTTCCGTTACTTTGTGAAGCTGGTGAACGAGGATGACCTGGCATACGACGTCCGTAAGCGCTTCCATGACTATCTGACGAACCTGGCGCTCGTCATGGCGAAGGAAGGCGTCAATCCCCGGACCATGCTCTATGGCGGACGCTGGCGGCAGGCACCGGCCGACAAGGAACCGGTGGCGCTGACTCCCCACCTGACGGGCTGTATGCTGATGGAGGCGATGTGTGTGCTTAAGGAATTGAAATAGGAGAATGTAGACAAATGGGTATTTATTTTTTTTAGGCGCGGTGAAAAAGTAACTGTCATGTTGAGCGTAGCGAAGCGGAGTCGAAACATCTCCCATAGCGCATGAAAAAAGTATTACGTGAGATCCTTCGGCTACGCCCTGTGGGCTCCGCTCAGGATGACAGATACCAATAAACCCGCTAAATTATCATTTAACGCATTCTCAGGAGGACTATAAAAGGTATTATTTAATTTTTAATATGTGTTATGAATAAGTGGAGTACTTTATTGCTGGGAGGACTGTTGACGATGGCCTCTTGCGCAAACCAACCGACAGAAGAAAAAACTGTTTCCGGATTGAAGCCGTCAGACTTCCGCACGGAAGTAGACGGCGTGCAGACGGATCTGTTTGTTCTGAAAAACAAGAATGGCATGGAAGTTTGTATCACGAACTATGGCGGACGTATTGTCTCTGTCATGGTGCCTGACCGGGAAGGAGTCATGCGCGACGTAGTGCTGGGCTTCGACTCTATTCAGGACTATGTGAAGTATGACAATAACTTCGGCGCTACCATCGGGCGATATGGCAACCGCCTCAACCAAGGCCGGATTACGATTGACGGCGTGGAGTATCAGTTGCCTCAGAACAATCACGGACATTGCCTGCATGGTGGCCGTGGCTTCCATGTGAGACCCTTCACGGCCCGTCAGCTGGACGGACAGAAAGTGGAGATGGCGTATCTGTCTAAGGACGGTGAAGAGGGCTTCCCCGGCAACCTGACCTGCAAGGTAACCTTTACGTTGACGGATGACAACGCACTGGACATTCACTATGCCGCAGAGACGGACGGTACGACGGTAGTCAACCTGACCAACCATTCTTACTTCAACCTGGATGGCGATCCGTCCCGCAACAACTACGAGTACCTGCTGACCATCGACGCTGACGGCTATACACCCGTGGACAGCACCCTGATGACGACCGGCGAGATACTGCCGGTGGAGGGTACACCGATGGACTTCCGCACGCCAACGCCTGTCGGTGAGCGCATCAACAGCGACTTCATTCAGCTGAAGTACGGAAACGGTTATGACCACAACTGGGTGCTCAACACCAAGGGTGACATTACGAAGAAATGCGCGACACTGGAATCGCCCCGGACAGGTATCGTACTGGATGTGTACACCAACGAACCGGGCATTCAGGTCTATGCCGGCAATTTCCTGGACGGCTCTTTGAAGGGAAAGAAAGGCATCGTCTACGGCCATCGCGCTTCCGTCTGCCTGGAGACCCAGAAGTATCCTGACACTCCCAATAAGCCGCAATGGCCCTCTGCCTTGCTGAAACCCGGCGAGAAATACGAGAGCCGCTGCATTTATAAGTTCTCGGTGAAGGAGTGAGTGAGACACGGTAAAAAGTATGCAAAATGAGAATTTATTTTTCAGGAGTTAGAGGGAGTTAGAAGGAGTTATAGGGAGTTATAGGCCGATAGTTGGTCCGGCGATTACGTCAAAGGTATTGGCTTTTAACTCCTGCCGAAGGCATAACTCCTTCTAACTCCATTTAACTCCTGCCGGGGCAAAGCCCGCTAAATTCCCTTTTATCGAAACAAATTATTAATTAATTATTTAAATAGTTGATATTATGAACGTAAAAAAACTTTTGAGTGGCGTGTTGTGCGCCTTGTTCTTAGGAAGCGGCACCGTGGTGGCGCAGAATTATTTTAAGGATTTCCCCATTGGCGCCAAGCCGGAAATCGTCGGAAAGAAACTGAGTGAACGCTTGATGGAAACCAAACACCAGCTTTATTTCGACAGAGGTATCCATTATGCCGAAGTCTGCACCTGGTATGGCGCGCTGCGCTTTGCAGAACTGACCAAGGACCAGGAACTGGTGAACAAGCTGAGAAACCGCTTCGAGCTGTTGTTCCACATCGAGAAGAACCTGCTTCCTCCTCCCATTCATGTAGACCAGAACATGTTCGGATGTCTGCCGCTGAAGCTGTATCGCATGACCGGTGACGAGCGTTACAAGGACCTGGGCTTGCCGTATGCCGACACGCAATGGACGCTGCCGGAAAACGCCAAACCTGAAGAGAAAGAATGGCATAAGAAAGGCTATTCCTGGCAGACCCGCCTGTGGATTGACGATATGTACATGATCACCATTGTTCAGGCAGAGGCTTATCACGTGACCGGCGACAAGAAGTACATCAACCGTGCCGCTGAGGAGATGGTGCTTTATCTGGACGAAATCCAGCGTGAAAACGGTCTCTTCTATCATGCACCCGATGTACCTTACTACTGGGGACGCGGCGACGGCTGGATGGCTGTCGGCATGACGGAACTGCTGAAGAACCTTCCGGAAAACGATCCGAACTACAAGCGCATCTACAAGGGTTACCGTGTGATGATGGAAAGCCTGAAGAAGTATATCAACCAGGATGGTGTATGGAACCAGCTGATCGACGTGAAGGATTGCTGGACGGAATCATCCGGCTCGGCCATGTTCGCTTACGCCATGATTATGGGTGTGAAGAACGGGTGGCTGGAAGCCGAGGAATATGGTCCGATCGCACGTCGCGCCTGGATCACTCTGTGCAACTTCATCGACGATAACAACGACGTGACGGAAGTTTGCATCGGTACGGGCAAGAAGAACAGCTATCAGTATTACCTGGATCGTCCGCGTATCGCAGGTGATTATCACGGACAGGCTCCGATGATCTGGTGTGCCACTGCCCTCCTGGAGGAATAACTTTCCTTCATTCGCATGGAATAATACCAGTTTTTCAACCAAACACAAAACTTAATGTATATAGTCAAGATATTCCAATCATCCGACAGCGCCTCCGGCTCTGTCGGGGGTTGGAATTCTTTTTAATTTGTAATATTGCTTGTACTTTTTCTTTCGCTTGTCCGAAAGAAAAAGATACCAAAAAGAAAGGACCCCGTCTGCACTTCCGGGGCTACTCCGGACGCCTTCCGTCCTAAAGGGCAGGAACTCGCTTCGCTCAGACAGCCTGCCCTTCTTAACGGCCGGAAGTCATCCTCCGCTTAACGCCCCTCCAGTGAGGCCGGAGAGCCATCCGGCGTGTTAGTGCTAATGAGATATGCAGGCTGTCATCCCGAGCGTAGGCGAGGGATCTCACATCCTTCTTTTGTGCTACGTGAGATGTCTCGGCAAGCTCGACATGACAGAGGTGTCATTCGCACTCTCATCGCGCAGCCGCGCCTAAGTGAGGAGGCGTGAAGCGAAGCCCTTGCTTTTTGCGTGAAGAAAGGCAGACTGTCTGAGCGAAGCGAGTTTCTGCCTTTTAGCAAAAAGTAAGGGCGGAGTAGCCTCCGAGGTTCAGCGCTTGATCTTTTGCATAAATTGCTCATGCTCGGCTGCATTCAAGCAAGCTTGATGCCGCACTCACTTAATCGCAATTTTCTTTTGGTATCTTTTCTTTTGCATCAAGGCAAAAGAAAAGTA
>CALUFR010000093.1 GCA_944319875.1 uncultured Bacteroides sp. | reverse complement strand
GGGCAGTTCGAGCAGGTAGCCCACCATGATGGCGGGGGCGATGCCGCTGGCTTCTACCGTGATGATTTTGTTGATGGGAGTGGAGGCAAAGCGGCGCACGAATTCCACGCCGATGCTCTTCATCAGGATGGGGTCCATCTGGTGGTTGATGAAATTGTCTACTTTCAGAATGCCTCCGGGGAAGCAGCGTCCGTCACGGAGGATGCGGTCTTTCAATATCTTCATGGCCTTATTCTTTTGGGATTGTTCGATTGGTTTCGGATTCCTCGCCTGTCTTTTCGCCCTCTTTGCCGGCTGGCAGGAGGCGGGGCGAGATGCGTTTCTTGGGCGTCAGGCTCATGCCGCGCAGCTGTTCGGCCTGGCGTACCACGCTGCCCGCTCCGTCGGAGAGCTGGTTCAGCGCCTTGTCGTAGTCTTTCTGGAGACTTCCGAGGCGGTCGCCCAGGGTGAGGAAGGTGTCGGTGAAGCCGACTATTTTCTCGTAGAGCGACGTGCCCCGCTTGATGATGGCCTGCACGTTCTTCACCTGGTTCTCGCGCTTCCACAGGTCGAGCGAGAGGCGCAGGGCGCTGATGAGGTTGGTGGGGCTCATCAGCACCACTTTCTTGTTGTAGGCATATTCCCACAGGTTGGCGTCGCTCTGCACGGCCAGCAGATAGGCGCCTTCGGTGGGGATGAACATCATGACGAAGTCGGGAGCCTTGACGTCGTAGTGTGAATAGTCCTTCTGGCTCAGCTCGTCGATGTGTGTGCGGACAGATTGCAGGTGTGCCTTCAGGCAGCGGGCCTGCTCGTCCTTGTCTTCGGCGGCGGTATAGGCGGCATAGGCGGTGAGTGACACCTTGGAGTCGATAATCATTTCGCGGTCGTCGGGATAGCGGACGATGATATCAGGCTGCATGAGCTGGCCGCTCTCTTCGTTGGTCAGCGCTTCGCCTCGTTCGTCGCGCAGGAACTCCTGGCGGACGTAGTGCTCGCCTTCGATGAGTCCCGATGCCTGGAGCAGGCGTTCCAGGATGACCTCCCCCCAGTTGCCTTGCATCTTGGAGTCCCCTTTCAGGGCGCGGGTCAGGTTGTTGGCCACTTCGCTCAGGCGGTTGTTCAGCTCCACGAGGTCCTTGATGCGCTCGCTTAGGGAAAAGCGTTCCTTGGCTTCCGTGTTGTACACCTGCTCCACTTTCTCGCGGAAGTCCTTGAGGTTCTCGCCCAAGGGGCGGAGCAGATTGCCGATGTGTTCGGCGTTGAGCCGTTTGAAGTCGTCCGCCTTGCTTTGGAAGATGCGGTTGGACAGGGCTTCGAATTCAGCGTTCATGCGGCGGTGCAGGGTTTCGGCCTCCTCGCGTTGTTCGGCCAGGCGTTTCTCCAGTTGTTGCCGTTGTTCGGCCAGTCGCTCGTTGAAGTGCTTTTCCTGCTCGGCCAGTCGTGCTTCGGCCTGCCGGTCGGCCGCTTTCAGCCGTTCGTCGGCCACGGCCTTTTCGCGGGCCATGCGCTCTTCGGTGGTGCGGTTCAGCAGGTCTTCGCGTTGGCGGGCCGCTTCCAGCTGTGCCTTGACGGCGGCGGTCTTCCGGCCGGCGGCCAGCCAGCCGATGGCGGCTCCGGCGGCCAGTCCTGCTATGAGTATCAGTATATCCATGGCGGGGCGGATTATTCGGTCAGCACTTCGTTCCCGGTCTCGGTTATCAGCACCATGCTCTCCCACTGGGCGGAGGGAAGCCCGTCGTCGGTGCAGACGGTCCATCCGTCGGCCTCGTCGATGAAGACTTCATACGTGCCCATGTTGATCATCGGTTCGATGGTGAAGGTCATGCCCGGCACGATCATCATGCCTGTTCCCCGTTTGCCGAAGTGCTCCACGTCGGGCTCTTCATGGAACTTGATGCCGCATCCGTGTCCGCACAAGTCGCGCACCACGCTGTAGCCGTTCTTCTCGGCATGTTCCTGAATGGCGGCACCGATGTCGCCCAGTCGTGTCCAGGGTTGTGCCATGCGGACGCCGATGTCGCGGCATTCGCGGGTCACCTCCACGAGGCGTTTCATCTCGGGGCTTACTTCGCCGATCATGAACATGCGCGAGGCGTCGGAGAAGTAGCCTTTGTAGATGGTCGATACGTCGACGTTGACGATGTCTCCGCTTTTCAGGAATTCCTTGGTGCTGGGGATGCCGTGACACACGACGTCGTTGATGCTGGTGCATACGCTCTTCGGATAGCCTTCGTAGAGGAAGGGAGCGGGGATGGCGTCGTGGTCGGTGGTGAAGCAGTAGACCATGTGGTCTATCTCGGCGGTGGACATGCCTTCGCGGATATTCTCGGAGAGATAGTCGAGCAGGGCTGTGTTGATTTTGGCGCTTTCGCGGATGCCTGCCAGCTGTTCTTCGGTGCGGAGCAGGTGGCGTTGGGGCAGGCGGACGCCTTCACGTTTGTAGTGCTGTATTTTGGCTTCCACCTCGTCAGAATAGTTTTTGGGAGTGAAACGGCCTCCCTTGATCAGTTTTTTCATGATGATAAAAACTCCTTGATTGGTTATAATGTTGCAAAAGTACGCAATTCCTTTGGGAAACGGACGGACTTGTGCAGGAAAAGTACGTTTCATTCTTCTTTAAGCTGGCTAAAGTTCTTCTTTAAGCTGGTTAAAGTTCTGCTTTAATACGGTTAAAGTTCTGCTTTAAGCCGGTTAAACGCCTTCTTTCATCGCGTTGTTTTCCTGCATTCTCATGCCGTGCTGTATGGCTCTCTGACAACACGGGTCGTCAGGTTGTCACGGCCCGTGTCGTCAGGGTGTCACGCCTCGTGTCGTCAGGAGGTCACGCCCCGTGTCGTCAGAAAGCGATGCGGTACTAAACGGATGAAAACGGGGATTGAATGGAATATACGTGCTACTAAGTCTCCAGACGCCTTATTAAAAATCTGTACGAAAGCATTCTCTGTGTCTCCTGTTATTGTGAAAAAACGTTTCGGCGGCAGGATTTTTATTGCTTGATTATTCTGTATTTTTTAAAATCATTATTAATTTTGCGGTCGATTGGGCGAGAAAGGTATGCTCATTATATAAAATTTTAAAAAGACACAAAAACACAATGAGAAGAAATTTAGTGACAGGATTGCTTTGCGCCCTGCTGGCGTGCGTCTTCGCGGCGTGCGAGGAGGACGAAAAGAGCTGGGAGGCGCTGCCCACCGTGAAGACGGGCGACGTTGTGAGTGTGGCGAGCAACACGGCCACGGTGGAAGGATCCGTAACGGACGCCGCGGACCAGCGCGTCAATGGCTATGGCATCGTTTATTCGGAAGATTACAATTTTGATCCCGAATCTGGTTATTACCTTGACCGGAAAGTGCCTTCGGAGAGCGGTTCTTCCGAGGACTTCAGTGTGACACTGACCGGCCTGACCGCCATGGTTACCTATTATTATTGCGCGTATGTGGAGACCGACAACGGCACTTTCTTCGGGCGTGTGAAGAACTTCATCACCGTGCCCGCCGTGCTGAAAGCACCTACGATGCCGGTTGTGACTTCTAAGGAAGGGACGGTTATCTATGTAAGTACGAAGTTGGATTTCACCGGCTCCAATGAAGGCTTTGAACTGGGCTTCTGCTGGAAGGCCGTAAGGAGCGATTATACGGAACCCACGCTGGGGAATTGCGACGATAGCAACAACATCTCCAATGTCAACGAATATACAATGGGCTTCCAGGCCGAGACCGACGCCATCTATGCCGTGCGTGCTTACGCCCATTCCTACCAGACGGGCGAAATTGTCTATAGCGAGACAATGTATGTCACCCTCCAGGAAACGCCGCTCGTATCGCCCGTACAGCCGCAGGCTACCGCCACGCAGGAAGGAGTCGGCTTCTGGGCAATGGCGTTGAACTTTACCAACATGAACATCACCGAGCAAGGCTTCTGCTATAGCGAGACCACCTCTTCGCCCACCGTGGACGACGCGGCACACAAGGTTGTGGATACCGCCACGGAAGACCTCACACGGATAGAGGCCGTGATACCGGGCATCAGCGCCGATGACTTCTACTACGTTCGCGCCTATTGCGTGGCCGATGGCGTGACCTACTACGGTCCTACCTATATATATGGTACGCGCGAGGCGGGCATCTATACGCTGGAGGATCTGATAGCCTTCCGCAACGCCCGCAACAACGACGAGTGGGATATGTCCATGTGGAAGAATGATGCCGGAGAAATCAATCTCTACTCGGACATCGACATGAGCAGTGTGGAGAACTGGATACCCATTGAAACTCTCTATACCGACGAAGTGTTCAAGGGGAACGGGCATACGCTGAGTAACTTTACGATAACCACGTACATGACTTCGGAATATGATTACCCGGAGCTGTATGGATTGTTTAGCCGGAATGACGGTGCTATTCAGAATTTGCACGTCACCGGTAGCATCCAACTGGAAGTGCCCAATGAATATTACGGCGCTTATGTCGGCGCAATATGCGGGACAAACCAAACGTTGATTACCGGCTGCTCGTCGGCAGTGAACATCAAGGTAACTTCCGCTTCCAATTCGGCCGATCTCTATGTAGGCGGTATTGTGGGACAGAGCGGTAATACATTGAAAAATTGTAGCAACACGGGTAGCGTGGAAGGCGTCAGCACCCAGGCCTACGTAGGCGGTATTGTTGGCAAGACGGAGTATGAATCGACGATATCCGGTTGTGTGAACGAAGGTGTGATAGGGCAAGGACTACAATGTTATGCCATCGGTGGTATTGTGGCTCACGCCAGCTTCACGAACATTCTGTCTTGTACGAACTCCGGAGACGTGAAAGGTTATCAGGGCGCTACTTATGTAGGCGGCATCAGCGGTTGTTGCAATGGTTCCAGCTCGGATAGTTATAGCTTGATAGACCAATGTACGAACAACGGAGCTGTAAGCGGAGGCGGTGCTTCAGATTATGATTCGTATGTCGGTGGTATCGTTGGCGATATGGTAGGCGGAATTACCCGTTGTACCAATACAGGTGTGGTGACATCCGGTAATGATAATCAGTATGTGGGAACCATCTGTGGCATATTGCGCAATTCGCAGAACCTTTATACGGAAAATTCCAGTACCATAGAAGGCGCACAGATTGGTGAAGACCAGCGTCCGCCTTTGGTAGGCAATGTAACTGTGGTGTCCTATACGGCGACTACGGCTGTGCTGACAGCTGAGGTTTTGGACTTAGGCGGGGCAGCAAATATAAGGGAAGCAGGTATCCGTTATGGAGTATCTGCGGATTATTCTCAAGACAGCCAGGAAGGAACGTTGGAAGGTAACGTGATTACTGTAACCTTGACTGACCTGGTTCCGGGGACACGGTATTACGTATGGGCGTATGCGCGGAATGAATATGGCACGGCACAGTCGCCCTCTTCCGTAGCATTCACCACTCCCGTGGCCGATGACGACCCTGCTGAAGAACAACCGTCTGAAGATGAACAACCTCAATAAATAAACGATTATGAAAAAACTTATCATACTTGCAATGCTGTTCCTGGGCTGGACGACACGGACCGTCGCCCAGGACATTCCGGAGGCAGGCGGTGACTCGATAGCCGTGCCTGCCGCCGACTCACTGGCCGTTTCCCCTGCCGATTCACTGGCAGCGGCCGAGCCGGAGGAAGAAATATCCGTGACCAAGTTCTCGTGCCTCACCAATGACCTGACGGCACGTGTCATCGCGCCCAAGCGCGACCAGAACAACGAAGTGTGCGCCGTCATCAAGATTGTGACCAAGGACAAGTCGCTGTTCTTCGAGCCGGACGCCCTGGGCATCACCGCCCGCGAGGACCAGCCGGGCGAAATCTGGCTGTACGTGCCCCACGGCGCCAAGCGCATCACCATCAAGCACGAGCGTTTCGGCATCATCCGCAATTACTTCTATCCCGAACCCATCAACGAGGCCATGGTCTACGAGATGGTGCTCTACGTGCCCGAAGAGAAAGCCGGCACCCGCATCGTGGAGAAGGTGGTGGAGAAGGCCGCCACCGCCCAGGCGCTGATGATGAACTACTCGCCTGCCACGGCGCAGATCTACATTGACGATACTCTGCGCACGGCCCGCAACGGTGCTTATTCCGAGATATTCCTCGTGGGTGAGCACAAGTACCGCGTGTGCCGCGAGCACTACACCGAGGAGACCGGTACCTTTGAGATTGTGCCCGAACACCCCACGGTGCTCAACGTGCAGCTGCCCGCCGCCTACGGCTTAATCAAGGTCAGTGCCGACCAGCCTGCGGCCGAGGTTTCTATCAACGGGGAGTACAAGGGCTATGCGCCTTACCAGACGGATACCATCCCTACCGGTCAATACACGGTACATGTGGAGAAGAAGCATTTCTATCCCATCAATGACACCATTCAGCTGAAACCTGCCCGCCTGGAGGAACTGAACTACAAACTGAAACGCATCCGGGTGAACACCTTCCTGATGGCGCAGCTGGCCGGGGCGATGGATGCTGATCAGATGACCTACGGCCTGTTCCTGGGCTTCTGCCGCGACTTCGGTGCTTATTTCAATTTTCATACGGATGGGCACTTTGACGATGATTTCATGCAGGATGTCAATCCGGCCAACTACGTGTATGACGGACAGACGAAGAAGGTCCGCTATGCAGCCTCGATGGGTGTGATGGCACGGCTGTGGAAGAAATACCTCTACCTCTATGCCGGTGCGGGCTATGGTGTGCGCCGATATGGATGGCACGAGGTGCAGAATGGTTATGATATTGCTATTGACGACCATGAAGGAGGTTTGGGTGAAGTAGGTCTCATAGGCCGCTATAAGTGGCTGGCCGTGTCGGCAGGCTTCCGCAGTAACTTCAACTTCAATTATAAGGAATTCGCCGTAGGTATCGGCGTGGTATTTGGAAAATAAGAAAGGAGAAGACATGAAACGAATTTATCAATATATAATGATATGTGTGGCAGGGGGTATGTTTGCTGCCTGCGGTACTGATCAAGAACCGGTAATCCAGTTTCCCATTACGGAGATCAATCAAACAGAGGAGATATTCATAGACAACTTGGATAATTCGTTGGAGCTTTTCGCATCGGATGAGGAGTCTTATTTCAGTGCTTACGATGAAACGGGTAGTCGTAAGTTCTACTCTTTCAAGGCCGGTGCTTCTGCGCCTGAGGAAATTCCCCTTATCGTGGAAAATGGAGCACCTAATCAAGAGGAATTGCTTACCTACCAAATGGAAAATCTCTATAATCTCGCTGGTGGCTTCTTTTGGCAGGGAGGCAAAGGTCATTGCGTGACCTTGGACAGGCATTATACCTATTCACCGGACACGAAAACCTGGACAGTAGAAACATTGGCTGGATATTTTATCGATCATGGCACGGAAGGCCTGAGCAACATGGTCGTGATAGGTGACGTGGCTTACCAGCTTTCTTTAACCTGCCTTTACAAGTATTCACTGACTACTCGTGAATGGTCGTACACCTATCTTACCCATAATTTCTTTGGGAATGGTGGTGCCATGCCCCATCACAACTATTTGTTTGCCGTGGGTGACGTGTTGTATGCTTTTGACCAAGACAGGTACGTTTTGTACGCCTATGATGCGGGGCAGAACCTGTGGAATGAGGCTTATTCGTTGGTCAATATGGATTATATGGAGATTACTTTTATTACGGAACAGGACGGCGTCTTTTATTTCGGTCAATATGGTTACTATGACGATGATTATAATTATGGGATCAATGTCTGGAAGTATAATGCGAACGACGGGCAAGAGTCCTTGTCGCGGGTGATTTTTGAGGTACCCTTTTATAGTTGTGATTTTACCTTTGTATTGGGGAATAACCTGTATTTGTTCGATTATGATCGTATTCGATACTTCCCTGTTCATGATTAAGCACCCTTTGAATTTATGAAACGACTATTATTACTATGTGTAGGTTTGGGCTTGGTATTCTCCCTTTCCGCCCAGACCGTAGAAGAAATACAGCAGAGCGATAACTACCTGTGGGGCACGGGCAACGGGACAACCCTGCGTCAGGCGGATAACGAGGCCTTGGCTTCGCTCATCAGCCAGATATCGACCAACGTGTCATCGCAGTTCGAGCAGGTGCTGGAAGAGGAGAAAACCAACGGAGAGATAGAAAGCAAGGACAAGTTCAAGTCCATCATCAATACTTACTCACACGCCACGCTGACCAACACCCAGCGTATCGTCATTCAGAACGAGCCGGACGCTGCCGTGATGCGCTACATCAAGAAGAGCGAGATACAGCGCATCTTCGAAGGTCGCAAGGTGAAGCTGCTGGACTTCGCGCAAGAGGCCATGCGGTTGGAAAAGAAGGCGCAGGTGGCCGATGCCTTGCGCTACTACTACTGGGCATTGACCCTGCTGCAAAGCTATCCGGACGGCAACTACCTGACCATGAAGGACGACCAGGGACAGGAGCAGCTGCTCGTCAGCTGGATACCGAAGCAGATGAACGACATCTTCGCCAACATCAGCCTTTCCGTGGACGGGCAGCAGGTGGACGGCAACCTGAAGACCGTCACGCTGAAAGTGCTCTATAAGGGACAGCCCGCGCGAAACTATGACTATTCTTACTTCGACGGACGCGACTGGTCCAACATCTATTCGGCTAAGGACGGACTGGGGCTGGTGGAACTGCCGGCCATAGCCAGTGTGGACGGCCTGTCCGTCAAGACGGAATACATGTTCGAGGGCGAGGCAAACATTGACAGCGAGCTGGCGGACGTGATGGGCAGCGTGACGCCCGTAGCCATGCGCAACGCCTACATGAAGCTGGACGCCAAGGAAGCACCGGCGGCAGAAGCGGAGCCCGGCGAGGAAACCATGCTTGCTACCTCCATGCAGGCCAAGGAGACCAACAGCGGCATGCGCTTCCTGGCAGGAGAGATGGCGGCACCTTACGAACTGACCATGCGCAAGGTGGAAGACGCCATCCGCTCGCGCAACTATGCGGGCGTGGACACGCTCTGCACACCGGAGGGATATGAGATGTTCCAACGTCTGATAAAGTATGGTAACGGCAAGCTCTTGCGCAAGCCGCAGTTGAAGTACCTGTCCTATAACGGGGAAATCACCTGCCGCAGCCTGCCGATGAGTTTCAGCTTCAGCGGCAACCGTCGCACGTTTGTGGAAGACATCGTCTTCCAGCTGAATGCCGAGGGCAAGATTACGAGTCTGTCTTTCGGTCTGAATAAGCCGGCGGTGGATGACATCATGAACCAGACCGCCTGGGGCGACACTGCCCGCCAGGTGCTCATCACCTTCCTGGAGAGTTACAAGACGGCATACGCCTTGAAGCGCTTAGACTACATCCGCAGCATCTTCTCGGACGACGCGCTGATTATTACGGGCTCGGTGGTGAAGTCTTCCGGTGTGGGCGAGCGCCAGCCACTGGACCGCAACGTGGTGAAATATACCCGCCAGACCAAGGGCGAGTATATGAAGAAGCTGGAGCATATCTTTGCCGGGAACGAGTTCATCAACCTGCGCTTTGCCGACAACCAGATCCGCAAGTCGGGGGTGGGCGGCGAGATATACGGCATCCAGATCAAGCAGGATTATTTCTCGTCCAGCTACGGCGATACGGGCTACCTGTTCCTGATGGTCGACCTGAACCATCCGAAGGAGCCGGTCATCCATGTGCGCACCTGGCAGCCGGAAAAAGACCCCAACTTCGGCCTGATCGATTTGAGCTATTTCTGATTTCTTACCATTTCATGAATACGGTTCCCCTTTCTTTAATCGGATTGTAATCTCGTCTCAATATCCTTGCAACAAGGAACGTGCATATTTGCAATGTGATTACTAACGAAAGGAATGGGACACATTTTTCTTACGTAATTCATATATTCTCTTTGGAGCCGCATCTGCGTGAGGCAGGTGCGGTTGGTAAGAAAACAAGCAAATCATCATAATATAGCTGAAAGGAGGAAGCATGAAGGTATTGTTTATCGTTCAAGGCGAAGGCCGCGGACATCTGACCCAAGCGTTGACGCTGGAGCGCATGCTCCGTCGCCACGGTCACGATGTGGTGGAAGTACTGGTGGGACAGAGTGACTCGCGCAGGCTTCCGGGTTTTTTCAACCGGAATGTGAAAGCACCGGTGAAACGCTTCTTGAGCCCCAATTTCCTGCCTGCTCCCGCCAACCGCCGGGTGAGCATGCCGCGCAGCGTGCTCTACAACCTGATGCGTATTCCGGCGTACGTCTACAGCATGCGTTACATTAACCGCCGCATCCGCGAGACGGGTGCCGAACTGGTGGTGAACTTCTATGAACTGCTGACCGGCCTGACTTATTTGTTGTTCCGCCCTTCGGTGCCGCAGATCAGCATCGGTCATCAATATCTCTTCCTGCATCCGGAATTCCGTTTTCCCCGAAAGAACGGTGCTTCCCTTTTCTTCTTGCGTTTCTTTACGCGACTGACGTGTATCGGGGCAAGTCGCCGGCTGGCGTTGTCTTTCCGTGCCATGCCGTCCATTCCGGCGTTGCGTCTGGACGTGATTCCTCCGTTGTTGCGCCTCGAAGTGTTGACTTGCGAGAGCACGAAAGGAGATTATGTGCACGGCTATATGCTGAATGCCGGTTTTGCTGCGGACGTGCGCGCCTGGCATGAGCGTTATCCGGACGTCCCGCTCCATTTCTTCTGGGACAAGGCGGACGAGGACGAGGTGACAGCTGTGGATGATACTCTGACGTTCCATCGGATAGACGACACGGCGTTTCTCCGCTATCTGGCGGGCTGCAAGGCATACGCCACGACGGCTGGATTTGAATCCGTGTGCGAGGCCATGTATCTGGGCAAACCCTTGCTGATGGTTCCCGCGCATATCGAGCAGGATTGCAACGCTTACGACGCGATGCTGGCTGAGGCGGGTATTACGGCAGGCTCGTTTGACCTGGGCCGGTTGTTGGATTTTGAACGCCAATACCGTCCGAACGTGGAATTCCGTTATTGGGTGCGTAGCGCCGAACGGATTGTCATGGAGATACTGGAAGGAGCTTCCCGTGCAGAATATTATTCCTCTGAGATGGCTTATGGGTATTGTAACAGTTTTGAAATGTAATTGTAACATCTTTCTGAGAACTTTGCAAAAAATATACCAATCCTTATGCCGAATAAGATTCTCTCAAAAAAAATCATGTCTGAGGCTTACGTGGACCGGGACGTAAGTTGGATGTACTTTAACCGGCGAATTCTTCAGGAAGCGACCAAACATCAGATTCCCTTGCTGGAGCGATTGAGTTTTCTGGGTATCTATTCCAATAACCTGGATGAGTTTTTCCGGGTGCGTATGGCGACTTTGAACCGCATTGCCGAATGCGAGGACAAGAGTGTGCGCACGGAGCGCGAACGCGCCAAAGCGCTTATCAAGCAGATTAACAAACTGAACAACAAATACGCCAAGGAATACGAGGAAGCCATCCATGACGTGACGCGCCAACTCCGAGCGGAGCATATCTACCTGCTGAAAGAGAATGAACTCGACGAAGAGCAGCAGCGGTATGTGCGTGACTTTTTCCGGCAGAAGTTGAGCGGATTTGTCAGCCCCATATGGATTTCGGCTGTGAAGCAGCTGGCGGATGAGACGGATGAGAATATCTACCTAGCCGTGAAGATGCATGCGGAAGGACGCAGGTTAAGCGATTACGCCTTGATTGAACTGCCGGTTGCCATAAGCGGGCGTTTCGTCCGCTTGCCGGATAAGGATGGAAATAATTACCTGATGTACCTGGATGACGTTATCCGTTTCTGCCTGCCGATGATATTCAGCGGTCTGAATTACGACCATTTTGAGGCCTACGCCTTCAAGTTTACGAAGGATGCGGAGATGGAGATTGACAACGACTTGCGCAACGGCATGTTGCAGAAGATCTCCAAAGGGGTGAAGAGCCGCAAGAAAGGTGACGCCTTGCGCGTCATCTATGATTCCGCCATGCCCAAAGACCTGCACAAGCGGGTGATGAACATGCTCAATCTGGATAGACTGGATACGGTACTGGCCGGCGGACGTTATCATAATCACAAGGACTTGATGTCCTTCCCCGATTGCGGACGGAAGGATCTGAAGTATCCCCGTTGGGAACCCTTGGTGCGCCCGGAACTGGACAGCGGAGAGAGTCTGCTGAAGCTGATACAGCAAGGCGACCGTTTCATCCATGTGCCTTATCACAGTTTTGATTACTATATCCGTTTGTTGCAGGAGGCGGCTATCCATAAGGAAGTGAAGAGCATCAAAACCACGCTTTATCGCCTGGCTAAAGACTCTAAGGTGGTGCGTGCGTTGATATGCGCCGCGCGTAACGGCAAGAAGGTGACGGTGGTCATCGAACTGCTGGCCCGCTTTGACGAGGCCTCCAACATCAGTTGGTCGAAGAAAATGCAGGATGCGGGTATACATGTGATCTTCGGTGTGGAGAACCTGAAGGTACACTCCAAAATTACGCATATCGGCATGAAGAGCGGCAATGATATTGCTTGTATCAGCACGGGCAATTTTCATGAAGGGAATGCACGGGTATATACGGACTACATGCTGATGACGGCTGCCCGCAATGTGGTGCGCGACGTCAATTCGGTATTCACGTTCATCGAGAAGCCCTACATGCCTGTCTCTTTCAAGGAGCTGCTGGTGTCGCCGAACGAGATGAAGAAGAAATTCCTTAAACTGATAGATGCCGAAATCAAGAACCGCCAGCAAGGCAAGCCGGCTTATATCCGGATCAAGATAAACCACATCACGGATCAGGACATGGTGAAGAAACTTTATGAGGCGTCGGCCAACGGAGTTCCTATCGACTTGTTGGTGCGCGGCAACTGTTCGCTGGTGACGGGTATATCGGGCGTGAGCGATACAATACGTATCTGTGGCATCATCGACCGGTATTTGGAGCATTCCCGCATTTTTATTTTTGCTGCCGGAGGTGAAGAAAAATGTTTCATAGGCTCTGCCGATTGGATGCCGCGCAACTTGGACAATCGGGTGGAGGTAGTGACACCCGTTTACGATCCGGCCATCAAGGCCGATTTGTCCCGGGTCATTGATTATGGTCTGCACGACAATATGCAGGGGCGTGTTGTGGATGGCAAAGGCGAGAATAAACCTTGGACAACGGATGATGAGACTCCTTATCGCTCGCAGGAGGAATTGTATAAACACTATAAGGAGGAGATAAATCAAAATTAAGAGAATAATAGGAATATATGTGTAAGAAATGTTATGCTGCCATAGACATTGGTTCCAATGCCGTGCGGCTTCTGATTAAAAAGGAAGAAGAAAACGAAAATCTGCTGAGCCGACGCTTGTCCAAAGTCTTGCTACTTCGTGTGCCCTTGCGTCTGGGCTTTGATGTTTTTTCACTGGGTGAGCTGTCGGAGAATAAGGTGATGAAGCTGCGCCGCCTGATGAAGGCTTTCCGCCAGCTGATGAAGATTTATGAAGTGACCGACTATCGGGCATGCGCCACTTCGGCTATGCGTGACGCACGCAACGGCAAGTCTGTCATTAAGAAAGTGTTGAAGGATACGGGCATCCAGCTGGATATTATAGACGGTCAGGAAGAGGCCCGGATGATATACAACAATCACATAGAATGCCTGGAGGACCGGACGGGCAATTACATCTACGTGGATGTGGGTGGCGGAAGTACGGAAATCAACTTGCTGACCAACGGCACGCTGGTACAATCTTTGTCGTACAACATCGGTACGGTACGTATGCTGAGCAATGCCGTGAAGGAGGAGACTTGGGCACAGCTGAAAGACGACTTGGCACGCCTGACGGCCAATTTCTCGGATATCAATATCATTGGTTCGGGTGGTAATATCAACAAGCTCTACCGCCTGGCGGAGAAAAAGGACAAGAAACTGAAGCGTATGCCGGTGGAATCCTTGCAGGAACTGTACGACGAGCTCAGTCCGCTGACACCGGAGCAACGCATGAAGCAGTTCGACCTGAAGGCCGACCGTGCGGACGTCATTGTGCCTGCCGCTAAAATATTCCTGACCATTGCCGAGATGGTGAAAGCGCAGTATGTCCATGTGCCTATCATCGGTCTGGCCGACGGTATCATTGACAGCTTGTATGCCGCCAACCAATTGGAGAAAGAAGAGTAAGAAACGGATTTTATCATAAAACGGACAGTTCCCGGTTTGTGGCATGAGGCTGCGGCGGGGACTGTCTTTTTTATAATAATTACCGGAAGAAATACTGATATCTCACTAATTTTACGTATGTTTGTCCCCGTAATAAAATAGGAAAACAACAATCATGAAGATCTTGAATTATGCAAAAGTGTTGGTAGTGTGTATGTTGGCTACCGTATTTGCCTCTTGCGGCGACGATGTTACTTACTATACGATACAGAATAGTGACGATACCTTGTGTTCGCATACATGGGTGGAAGAGTATGAGATGACTAACGAAGACGGAGTGCTGGTGGATTGCGTACACCAGTTTAAGTTTTCGCAGAAGGATAAAAGCGGACAGGAGATTTTCCAGTATTACAATACGGGTGAAACCCGTCCCTACCGTGAAATAACTGATAATTTCAGTTGGGAATGGATGGACAACACGAAAGAAGGTTTGCGTCTGGATTTCGGTGCAGGCGAGGTCATTTACTTTGAGAACGTATGGGTGCGTGAGCATTACCTCTCCGGCAAACTGGATGGCCGGGAAGTGACGTTTACGGACGCTAATTATCGATAATACCGAGTATATTAAATAAAGAGGGTGTATCAAAATTTAAAGCACCTATCATTTTGCTCTGTCATCCTGAACAAAGTGAAGGATCTCTTGTAAACTTTTACTTTCGGGAGATGCTTCACATGCGTTCAGCATGACAGAATGATAGGCTCTTTAAATTTTGATACACCCTCTTTATTTTTCCACTCAGATGCGCTTCCCCGCCCAGTGGCCGCGCTTTAGGTACCAGACGCTGAAGAGGAGGATGGCGGTGGAGTAGACAAACTCCGCCGTCCAGCAGAAGGCTACGTCCATGCGGCGGATGAGGATGACGTAGGTGATGTAGGCGGTGTAGAGTACCAGGGCGGATAGCTCCAGGGCGAGGGCGGAACGTGTGTTGCCCGTGCCGGACACGGACTGGAAGAAGACGAAGGCGGGCGTGGAGACGATGTAGGAGGCGCAGAGCACCCAGAGGGACTTCACGGAGGCGGCGCGCAGGCCTTCCATGTCGGTGTAGACGCTCAAGATGAGGTCGGGGAAAAGACTGAACAGCACGGCCAGGGGGGCGACGATGTAGAAGGCCAGCCGCACGTGCTTGTAGATGAGCGGCAGGACCTTGTCCGTGTGACCCGCTCCGATGAGGTTGCTCACCAGCGAGCCGCACGTAGAGGCGAACGCGCTGACCACCATGAACAGGATGCCGCTGACGCTGCGCACGATGTTCGTGATGGCCAACGGTTCTTTGCCTAAGTGTTCGATGTAGAGGAAGAACAGGAACCATGTGGAGAGCGATACGCAGTTCTGGATCATCGTCCAAAGCGACACGCTGAGCATCCGGCGAAGCGTCTCGAAATGGAAGCGGGGGATGCGGTCGAGCCCGTACTTGCGGAGGTCGATGTGGCGGCGGGTGTAGAGGATGAAGAACACCAGCGACACGGCTTCAGCCAGAGACGAGCCGATGGCGGCTCCGGCAATGCCCAGCTTCGGGAAGCCGCAATTGCCGAAGATGAGGAGGTAGTTGAACACCACGTTGCTCAGCACCATGACGATGGAGTTCAGCGTCAGCGTCTTGGTCTGCGTGGTGCTGAGGAAGAAGGCGCGGAACATGACGGCGTTGAACGAGAACAGCGCGCCGAACACGCGCCAGTGCAAGTAGCTCGTGGCGGCTTCGTAGATCTCCGGCGAGGCGATGATGCGCTTCAGGATGATGGGCGAGAAGAAGAATGACAGGACGAACATCACCACGGCCATGGTGCACTGGAAGTAGATGCCGTGGTAGAAGAGGCGCCCTATCTCGCGGTACTCGCCCTCACCGTTGCGCCGAGCCATGAGTATCTGCGACCCGATGCTGAAGCCGAAAGCCACCATGAAGATGACGATGTAGAACACGCCGGCAATGGCCGAGGCGCCCAGCTCTACTTCACCAACACGGCCGAGGAAGGCGGTGTCAGTCATTCCGATCAGCTGCTCCATCAGGAGGCTGATGAGGATGGGGTAGGCGATGTGCCAGATTTCGCGGTTGGTGTAGGTGGTCTGCATCGGAGGGAAATGGTTAATGGTTAGTGGTTAATGGTTAATAGGGGGGACATGAGTCCTTTGCTTTGTATTAACCATTAACCACTAACCATTGCGGGCACGGCCCGCTTAATTACTTGCGGCGTTGTTGTTGCTGCTGGCGCTGCATCTCCTCAGCTTGCTTCTGCATGGCCTCCAGGCGTGCGGCAAAGCCGCTCTTGCTCATCTGCTTGGGGTCTTTCTTGTTGGCCTCCAGCTGAGCCAGGAGCTTCGCTTCGTTCGTGGTCTTGCGCAGGATGAGGGTTGTCAGCACGCTGACCAAAGTGGAGATGAAGTAGTAGTAGTTCAGGCCCGAGGGATATTCGTTCAGGATGAAGAGGAACATGACGGGCATCAGATACTGCATCCATTTCATGGCCGCCATCTGCGGGTTGGCGCCCGTGTCCTGTTGCTGCATCATGAACTTGGTGTAGACGATTTGCGTCACGGTCATGAGCACGCAGAAGAGGCTGAGGTGGCTGCCCAGGAAGGGAATGCGGAAGGGGAAGTGGATGAACGCATCGTAGGTGGACAGGTCATCCGCCCAGAGGAAGCTCTGCTGGCGCAGCTCGATGGCGCTGGGGATGAACATGAAGAGGGCGATGATGATGGGCATCTGGAGCAGCATCGGGAGGCATCCGCCCATGGGGCTGACGCCGTACTGGCTATAGAGGCTCATGATTTCCTGCTGCTTCTTCATGGCGTCTTCCTGCTTGGGGTACTTCTGGTTGATGACGTCAATCTTCGGCTTCAATACGCGCATCTTGGCGGAGGAGATGTAGGTCTTCCACGTGGTGGGATAGATGACGATCTTCACGATGACGGTCAGCAGCAGGAGGACGATGCCCATGCTCATGCCCCATCCCTGGAGCCAGTCGAAGATGTTGATGATGATCCACTTGTTGATCCAGCGTATGATGGGCCACCCGAGGTAGACGAGCTTGTTCAGGTCCCAGTCCTCCGCGCGTCCGTCGTCCAGGGCGGAGAGGGTCTTGTAGTGGTTGGGACCGAAGTAGAAGTACATCTGCGTGGGTTGCTGGCCGGTGGGGTCGAAGGCGGTGTTCATCTCGGCGCTGTAGTCCTTGATGTATCCGCTTTCCTTGCCTTCCATCTTGGAGGCGAGGCTTGTCTTCTCAAAGTTGGCGTCCGTGATGAGGACGGAGGAGAAGAACTGGTTCTTGAAGGCTATCCAGGTGACGGGTTCGGCCACTTCCTTCTCGTCGTCGCCGTTGGCGGAGAGGTAGTCCGTGCCTTCGCCGGCAACCTTGTAGGTCAGCTCGGCCAGGCGGTTCTCGTAGGTGTAGCCTTTCTCCAGCTGGCGGGCGCGCTGGTTCCACTCGATGTCCACGTGCTTGTTGGTGGAGGCCAGCTTGCCGTCCATGCCCACGGCGCGGATGGTGAAGTCCACGAGGTAGGAGCCCTGCCGCATGGCGTAGCGGAAGTCGATGTAGCTGGCGCTATCGGCCGCGAGGCGCATGGTGACGGTGCTGTCCGTGCGCTCCACGGGCGTGAAGTAGTAGTTCTCGGTCAGGATGGTCTCCCGTTGGTTGTAGAAGAGGAAATTGAGGCTGACGTCCTCGCCGTTGAACAGGGTGATGGGCGTCTTCTTGTCCTGCTCCATGTAGTCCTTCAGGACGGACTTGCAGATGGTTCCTCCCTTGGTGCTCAGGGTCAGGCTGGCCACGTCGTTCTGGATGGTGACCTGCTCGTCCGTGCCGTGCAGGGCGCGGAAGAAAAGCGACGTGGAGTCGTTGAGCGCTTGCTTCTGCTCGTTGGCCAGGGCTGCTTCGGCCTTGGCGCGGAGGTCGGCTTCGCGTTGTTGTACTTGTGCGATGGAGTCATAGTAGCGTTGTTGGGCTTCCAGTTGCTCCTTGCTGGGGCGGCTCAGGATGCTGAATCCCACCAGGAGTATGCCTATCAGCACCAAGCCGGTAATGGTGTTTTTGTCCATTGGATGATATTCTATTAAATTATGAATGAAGAATTAAGAATTATGAATGAAGAATTCATTCGGAACGTAACCGACATTCTTCATTTTTCATTTACTTCTTTCTTGTATTCGATGGCCGCCTTGACGAATGCCAGGAACAGGGGGTGCGGATGGAGCACCGTGCTGCTGTATTCGGGGTGGAACTGGGTGCCGACGTACCAGCGCAGGGTGGGGATCTCGACCACTTCCACCAGGTCCGACTCCGGATTGATGCCCGTGCACATCATGCCCGCGGCTTCGTATTGCGCCTTGTACTGGTTGTTGAACTCATAGCGGTGGCGGTGGCGCTCCTGTATGTGGTCCGTGCCGTAGGCCTCATAGGCCTTGCTGCCCTTCTTCAGGACACATTCGTAGGCGCCGAGGCGCATGGTGCCGCCCATGTTGGTGATGGACTTCTGCTCCTCCATGATGTCGATGACGTTGTGCGGAGTCTTCTCGTCCATCTCGCGGCTGTTCGCGTCGGTCAGGCCGAGGACGTCGCGCGCGAATTCGATGGCGATGCATTGCATGCCCAGGCAGATGCCGAACGTCGGGATGTCGTGCGTGCGTGCATATTTAATGGCGATGAACTTGCCGTTGATGCCCCGCTCGCCGAAGCCCGGGCCGATGAGGATGCCCGCCTTGCCTTTCAGCGCCTCGGCCACGTTGTCCTCCGTCAGCTTCTCGCTATTCACGAAGTCCACGGACACCTTGCAATCATTGTACGTGCCGGCTTGCGACAGGGCCTCGCGGATGGATTTGTAGGCGTCCTGCAAGTCGTACTTGCCCACCAGGGCGATGTGTACGGGGGCGGTGCTCTCCGCCTTGTGGCGGCGCTCCAGGAAGCTGCGCCAGGGACCCAAACCCGGCGTGTCGCCCACGGGGAGTCCCATTTTCTTTAGGATGGTGGTGTCCAGCTTCTGCTCCTGCATCAGGATGGGCACTTCGTAGATGGTGGGCGCGTCGATGCTCTGCACGACGGCTTCTTCGTCCACGTTGCAGAACTGGGCCACCTTCTTGCGGAGGTTCGCGTTCAGTTGGTGCTCGGTGCGCAGCACCAGGATGTCCGGCTGGATGCCGGCGCTCTGAAGCTCCTTCACCGAGTGCTGGGTGGGCTTCGTCTTCAGCTCGCCCGCCGCGGCCAGGTAGGGCACGTAGGTCAGGTGTACGCACAGGGCGTCCTTGCCCAACTCCCACTTCAGCTGGCGGATGCTTTCGAGGTAGGGGAGTGACTCGATGTCGCCCACCGTGCCTCCGATCTCCGTGATGACGAAGTCGAACTTATATTTGTTGCCCAGCAACTTGACGTTGCGCTTGATTTCGTCCGTGATGTGGGGGATGACCTGGATGGTCTTTCCCAGGTAGTCGCCGCGGCGCTCCTTGTCGATGACGCTCTTGTAGATGCGTCCGGTCGTGATGTTGTTGGCCTTCGTGGTCTGTATGCCCAGGAAGCGTTCGTAGTGACCCAGGTCGAGGTCGGCCTCGTGTCCGTCCACCGTGACGTAGCACTCGCCGTGCTCGTAGGGGTTCAGCGTGCCCGGGTCGATGTTGATGTACGGGTCAAACTTCTGGATGGTAACCTTGTATCCTCTTGCTTGAAGCAGCTTGCCGATGGATGAAGAGATGATGCCTTTTCCCAGGGAAGAGGCCACACCACCGGTGACGAAAATGTATTTTGTATCTCCCACAACTATATAGGTTTTTAATTTGTTATATTATCCTCGGGTAGGTCCGGATGACCATATTGCTTTTAAAGCCGCAAAATTATAAAAAAAAGAGGAGGAAGTAAATATTTTAAGCTAAATTTGTGCCCGAACAAGGATTTTAGGGCTTTAAGAATGATAATCTTATGAAGAATGGACGTCTATGGGTGTGGATGGCGCTGGTGGCGCTCTCCGCGCCGCTATCAGCGCAGACAGGAGTCGTGCAGGCGGAAGACACGCTTGCGCGGCAGGTGAGGGACAGCGTGCCGCCGTTGGTCGAGGTGGCCGCGGACACGTTGCGTGCGGATACATTATATATAGGAGAACTTGTGCCGGACACGCTCGCCGTGCCCGACTCGCTTCGTGCCGATACGCTTGCCGTGCCGGACACGATTGCCTTGCCCGACACGCTTCGCGCGGACACGGTCGCTTTGGCAGACTCTTTGCCCGCGGATTCCTTGGCGAAACCCGCGGCTCCTCCAAAGAAAGTGAAGAAGAAGAAACCGACCTTGTCCAAGCTCCTCTCGCAATATTGCGTCCTGAAGCTGACGCCCGTGCCCGGCTCGGACGAGATGCGGCTGGACACGGTGTCCCTGCTCTACGGGAAGCACATCGGCGTGCTGGATTACCTGAACGACCCCGACACGCCCGAGCGTTATATCGCGCCGGATCCCAAATACTTCCGGCTCTTCCTGCCTTTCACCTATTATTATTCGCCCATCGGGCGTTTCTCGACCTTCGACTGGAAGCCGGCCTCCACGGCCGACACGCTCTTCGCCGACTGGACGCGGCGGGAGCTTCCGGTGGACAAACGGCCCTTCACCGCCTTCGAGCAGGCCAACGCCACGGTGGATCGCGCCTTGCTCGACACGTATATCTACCATCCGGACTTCGTGGTGATGACCGAGGACGAGATCATGCAGACGCGCGTCTTCCGGGATGACATCCAGAAGGAGGCGTCCTCACGCCCCTCCGTCACCAACCTGATGCACCGGAAGAAGGCCGAGTTCAACGAAGAGGCGGGCGTCGTCATCCGTAAGCCCAACTGGTGGATCACCTCGGGTAACGGCTCCCTGCAATTCACCCAGAACAGCATCTCGCGCAACTGGTACAAGGGTGGCGAGAGCTCCGTGGCCGTCTTGCTCAACCTCTTGCTGAGGGCCAATTATGATGATAAGGAACGCGTGCAATGGGAAAATCTGCTGGAGATAAAGTCCAATGTCAATTCGGCTCCGTCGGACACGTGCCACAACTTCCTCGTGACGAGCGACCAGCTCCGCCTCTACAGCAAGCTGGGCGTGAAGGCCATCAACAAATGGTACTACACCATCTCCACCGAGCTGAAGACGCAGGTGCTCAACGCCTACGGCACGAACAGCAACGAGGTGAAGGCTGCTTTCCTCGCCCCCCTCGACTGGTCCACCAGCGTTGGTATGGACTATAAGCTGGAGAAAACGAAGTACAAGCTCTCCGTCTTCCTCGCCCCCCTGACGCACACCATGCGCTTCGTGGGCGACCGCCGCGTGAGCGAGACTTCCTACGGCCTCGACGAGGGCGCCTGGGTGAAGCACGACTTCGGTTCGCAGGTGCAGACCAACCTCCAGTGGACCATCATCCCCGCCATCAAGCTCACCTCCCGCCTGGACTATCTGACGAGCTACAAGTGGGTGCGCGTGGAGTGGGAGACGAACGTCGACTTCATCGTGACCAAGTACATCTCCGCCCGCTTCTACGTCCTGGCCCGCTTTGACGACAGCGCGGCGCCTACCGTGGGCGACGACTATTTCCAGGCCACGGAGACCTTTGGCTTCGGACTTAATTATGCGTGGTAAATGTTCCTGGGGGCTCACCACAGAGGGACACAGATTAAAAAAACATGGAAAAGGAAAGGGAACACTCAAAGAAATCCATCCGCTTCTATAATGACTGGAAAGTGCGGGCGGTATGGGATGATGAGAATAACTGTTGGTGGTTCTCGGCAACCGATATTGTCCGGGCTATCAATAACGAGCCGGATTATACGAAGGCCGGAAACTACTGGCGATGGCTGAAACGAAAACTGAAACAGGAAGGCGTTCAACTCGTGAGTGCCACTCACGGGTTCAAATTTGAAGCTCCGGACGGGAAGCTGCGTGTGGCAGATGTGCTCAATAGTGAGAATGTAGTTCTATTGGCAAAGAATTACCCCAATAACAGGGCAAATGAATTCCTTGATTGGTTCACCTATAGCGATAATACGTTAGACGGGCAGAGCCGGAAAAAGCCCTATCAGTTATATGAAAGTGGTCTGTTGCGTACTCTTGAGCCCGGTAGCCTGCCTTGGTAAAACCTGCACTGACCACCAAGATTGATGACCGCGAAATGTTTATGAAGGGAATAGACTATTCCTATTGTTATGAACAAAATGATTGATAATGGTTATGAGGCAATCTTTAATCCGTGTCAATCCGTTCCTTGTTCACTCCTAAAGAATGTTGTCGCATGCGGGCGCTTTTGGGCGCTGCACAGCAAAAAACATCGTTCGCGTACACAGAAAAAGTGTAAGAAAGGCTTGTAGTTCACAAATTATGCTTAAATTTGCCGCGATTTGTAATGCTCACTTTGCAAAATGACGGACACTATAGAACATCAAGGTATCGTGGAAAACATAGACGGCGCCCACTTGCAAGTGCGGATCGTGCAGACGTCCGCCTGCGCCGCATGCAGCGTCAAGGGACACTGCACTTCGGCCGACGCCAAGGAGAAGCTGATAGACGTGACAGACGCCGCCGCGGCGGAAGCGTGCCGCCCGGGCGACCGCGTGTGGGTCGTGGGCAGGCTCTCGATGGGCGTGACGGCGGTCTTGCTGGCCTTCGTGGCGCCTTTCCTGCTGATGATCCTTTCCCTCTTCCTTTTCATGGCCCTTTGGGGCGACGAGCTCGGCTCGGCGCTGGTCTCGCTCTTCCTTCTTATACCTTATTATTATATACTGTGGCTGAACAAGTCCCGCCTGGCGAAGAAATTCTCCTTCTCCATCCGACCGATGAACTAACTAATAAATTCAAATAATTAATAAACATCAACTTTTATGAATGTAATTCTGATTGCAGTGATTTCTTTGGGCGTGATTGCGCTGGTCTCAGCGGCCATCCTGTATGTCGCCTCCAAGAAATTTGCTGTGTATGAAGATCCGCGTATTGCCCAGGTGGCCGCAGTGCTGCCCCAGGCAAATTGCGGTGGATGTGGTTACCCGGGTTGTAGCGGATTTGCCGACGCCTGCGTGAAGGCCGGCTCGCTGGAAGGCAAGCTTTGTCCGGTGGGCGGACAGCCGGTCATGGCGAAGGTGGCCGACATCCTCGGCCTGGCCGTCACCGCCTCTGAGCCGATGGTGGCCGTGGTGAGATGTAATGGTACGTGTCAGAACCGTCCGCGCGTCAACCAGTATGACGGCGCGAAGAGCTGTGCCATCGCGGCTTCGCTCTATGGCGGTGAGACGGGTTGTAGCTATGGCTGCCTGGGATGTGGCGATTGCGTATCGGCTTGTCAGTTCGGCGCCATCCACATGAACCCCGAGACAGGCCTGCCCGAGGTGGATGAGGCCAAGTGTACGGCTTGTGGCGCATGTGCCAAGGCTTGTCCGCGCAACATCATCGAAATCCGTCCGCAGGGCAAGAAGTCGCGTCGCGTGTACGTGCAGTGTGTCAACAAAGACAAGGGCGCCGTGGCCCGCAAGGCTTGTACGGCGGCTTGTATCGGATGCGGCAAGTGTGTGAAGGTCTGCGCTTTCGACGCCATTACGCTGGAAAACAACCTGGCGTACATCGACCCGAACAAGTGTAAGTCCTGCCGCAAGTGCGAGGAGGCTTGTCCGCAAGCTGCCATCATCGCCCTGAACTTCCCTCCGCGTAAGCCGAAGACGGAAGAAGCCGCCGCTCCGAAAACTGAAGCTCCGAAAGCCGAAGCGCCTAAGGCCGAAGCTCCGAAGGCTCCCGCTCCTGAAGCTCCGAAGGCTCCCGAGGCTCCGAAGGCCGAAGCTTAATCAACCCGAATCATAAACGACTAAAATACGAATTTGTATGTTGAAAACATTTTCAATAGGTGGTGTTCATCCACACGAAAATAAACTTTCAGCACATCAGCCCATCGTCAAGGCGGAAGTGCCCGCCAAGGCCGTCATCCTGCTGGGTCAGCACATCGGTGCTCCCGCCAAGCCGATTGTGGCCAAGGGCGATGTCGTGAAAGTGGGTACAAAGATTGCCGAGCCCGGCGGCTTTGTATCGGCAGCCATTCATTCGTCCGTCAGCGGCAAAGTGGCCAAAATCGACACGATTGTCGATGCCAGCGGCTACGCCAAGCCCGCCATCTTCATCGACGTGGAGGGCGACGAGTGGGAAGAAAGCATTGACCGCACCGACACGCTGGTGAAGGAATGCAACCTGACTCCCGAAGAGATTGTCAAGAAGATAGCCGATGCCGGAATCGTCGGCATGGGCGGTGCCTGCTTCCCCACGCAGGTGAAGCTCTGTCCGCCTCCCGCCTTCAAGGCCGAGTGCGTCATCATCAACGCCGTGGAGTGCGAACCCTACCTGACGGCCGACCACCAGCTGATGCTGGAACATGCCGAGGAAATCATGGTGGGCGTGACCATCCTGATGAAAGCCGTCAAAGTGAACAAGGCGTTCATCGGCATCGAGAACAACAAGCCCGACGCCATCCAGCTGATGACGAAGGTAGCTGCTTCCTACCCCGGCATCGAGGTGGTGCCTCTGAAGGTGAAATATCCGCAGGGCGGCGAGAAGCAGCTGATAGACGCCATCATCAAGCGTCAGGTGGCCGCCGGTGCGCTGCCTATCTCCACCGGTGCCGTGGTGCAGAACGTGGGCACGGCCTTCGCCGTTTACCAGGCTGTGCAGAAGAACAAACCCCTGTTCGAGCGCGTCATCACCGTGACCGGCAAGTCGCTGGCCAAGCCCTCCAACTTCCTGGCTCGTATCGGTACACCGATGAAGCAGCTGATTGACGCATGCGGAGGCCTGCCCGAAGATACAGGTAAGATTATCGGTGGTGGCCCGATGATGGGCAAGGCGCTGGTCAATACGGATGTTCCCACCGCCAAAGGCAGCTCCGGCATCCTGATCATGAACGACAAGGAAGCCAAGCGCGGAGCCGTACAGCCTTGTATCCGTTGCGCCAAGTGCGTGAGCGCCTGTCCGATGGGATTGGAGCCTTTCCTGCTCGCAACCGTTTCGGCTCACGGTGATTTCGAGCGTGTGGAGAAGGAGGACATCATGTCATGCATCGAGTGTGGTTCGTGCCAGTTCACCTGTCCGTCCAACCGTCCGTTGCTCGACTACATCCGTCTGGGTAAAGGCAAAGTAGGCGCCATGATTCGCGCCCGTCAAGCCAAGAAGTAAGAATAATAATGAATAGAATTCAAGAACATTTATGAATAAATTAATCGTATCCCTTTCGCCCCACGTTCACGGAGGTGACAGTGTGAAGAAGAACATGTACGGCGTGCTCATCGCGCTGCTGCCTGCCTTCCTCGTGTCCCTCTACTTCTTTGGAGTGGGTGCTTTGATTGTGACGCTGACTTCCGTATTGGCTTGCGTGTTCTTCGAGTGGGCCATCGGCAAGTTCATCCTGAAGAAAGAAACGACGACCGTCTGCGACGGTTCGGCTATTATCACAGGCGTGTTGCTGGCCTTCAACCTGCCTTCCAACCTGCCTGTCTGGATTATCATCATCGGTGCCCTGTTCGCCATCGGTGTCGGCAAGATGTCCTTCGGCGGTTTGGGTTGTAACCCCTTCAACCCCGCTTTGGTGGGCCGTGTATTCCTGTTGTTGTCCTTCCCTGTGCAGATGACGAGCTGGCCGGCCGTCGGTCAGTTGGCTGCCTATACGGATGCCACGACTGTCGCCACTCCGCTGGCCATCATGAAGGGCGTGGCTAACGGTGCTCCCGGCTTCTCCATGGATCAGCTTCCCGGCGCTTTGGACTTGTTCTTCGGCAACAATCCCGGCTGTATCGGTGAGGTAAGCACCTTGGCGTTATTGCTGGGCTTGGCCTATATGTTGTGGAAGAAAATCATCACCTGGCACATTCCCGTGTCCATCCTGGTGACCGTGTTCCTGTTTACCACCATCATGCACTATGTGGATCCCGCCAAGTATGCCGACGGGCTTACCCACCTGCTTTCCGGTGCTCTGATGCTGGGTGCCGTGTTCATGGCAACGGACTATGTGACATCTCCGATGAACCACAAAGGAATGTTGATCTACGGTGTCTGCATCGGTTTGCTGACGGTGGTTATCCGTCTGTTCGGCGCGTATCCCGAAGGCATGTCGTTCGCCATTCTCATCATGAACGCGTTTACTCCGCTGATTAATACGTATGTCAAACCAAAACGCTTCGGGGAGGTAGCTAAGAAAAAATGAAAAAGTTAGAATCATCTTTAAAGAATATGTTGCTGGTGCTCACGGGGGTAACTGCAATCTCCGTGGCGTTGCTGGCCTATGTGAACGAACTGACCAAGGAACCCATCGCGGCTGCCAACGCCAAGACGCTGAGTGACGCCGTGAAGGCTGTTGTGCCGGGCTTTGACAATGACCCGATTGCCGAGAAGAAAATGCAGGAAGTGGACGGTGTGGAGTATGCCGTATATCCCGCCACGAAAGGCGGCGAATACATCGGTGCCGCCGTCGAGGCTTCTGCCATGGGCTTTGGCGGTGAACTGAAGGTGCTGGTGGGTTTCGACGCCCAAGGCAATGTCATCGATTATTCGTTGCTGTCGCATGCCGAGACACCGGGCTTGGGTTCGAAAGCCGATACCTGGTTCAAGAAAGAGGCGAAGGGTGATATCACCGGTAAGAACCCGGGCACGAAACCGCTGACCGTCAGCAAGGACGGCGGTGAGATAGATGCCATCACGGCTTCCACCATCACCTCGCGCGCTTTCCTGAATGCGGTCAACGTGGCATACGCGGCTTATGCGGGACAGAATAAGGCTGACGGCGTGACGGGAGCCACTCAACAGAATGTAGAACAGAACACGGACGGAGCCGCCGCTACGGCCCCCGCCGGTGATAAATAAGAAAGGAGCGTGACTTATGAATAACTTTAAGATTTTGATGAACGGCATTGTCAAGGAGAACCCTACGTTTGTGCTTCTGCTTGGCATGTGTCCTACGCTGGGAACTACTTCTTCCGCCATGAACGGCATGGGCATGGGACTGGCTACGGCTTTTGTGCTCATTTGCTCTAACGTGGTTATTTCCGCTATCAAGAATCTGATCCCCGACATGGTGCGCATCCCTGCGTTTGTGGTGGTCATCGCTTCGTTCGTGACGCTGCTTCAGATGATCATGCAGGCTTACGTGCCGGCGCTGTACGCCACGTTGGGCTTGTTTATCCCGTTGATTGTGGTGAACTGCATCCTGCTGGGACGCGCCGAGGCTTTTGCGGCCAAGAACGGCCCGCTGGCTTCCATGTTCGACGGTTTGGGCATGGGATTGGGCTTCACCGTGGGATTGACCCTGCTGGGCGCCGTGCGCGAGCTGCTGGGCACAGGCAAGATCTTCGGACTGACCATCATGTCCGAAGACTACGGCATGCTGGTATTCGTGCTTGCACCGGGTGCTTTCATCGCGCTGGGCTACCTCATCGCCATTGTGAACCGCTTGAAGAAAGCCTGAGACAGACAGAGAATTTTCTACTTAACTATTAAAATGTGATTATGGAATACATATTGATATTTATATCGGCAATCTTTGTGAACAACATCGTGTTGTCGCAGTTCTTGGGCATCTGTCCGTTCCTGGGCGTTTCCAAGAAGATTGATACGGCATTGGGCATGTCGGCCGCCGTGGCGTTTGTGTTGACGTTGTCAACGATTGTTACGTTCCTCATTCAGAAGTACGTGCTCGACGCTTTCGGCCTGGAATACTTGCAGACCATCACCTTTATCCTGGTCATCGCCGCCCTGGTGCAGATGGTGGAAATCATCCTGAAGAAAGTATCTCCTTCGTTGTATCAGGCGCTGGGCGTCTTCCTGCCGCTGATTACGACAAACTGCTGTGTGCTGGGCGTCGCCATCCTGGTCATCCAGAAAGACTATGACCTGTTGACCGGTGTCGTTTATGCGTTCTCCACGGCGTTAGGCTTTGGCTTGGCGTTGACCATCTTCGCCGGTATACGCGAACAACTGAGTATGGTCAATATCCCGAAAGGATTGCAAGGCACACCCATAACCCTGATAACCGCCGGACTCCTGGCCATGGCTTTCATGGGCTTCTCGGGTGTAGTGAAGATTTGAGTTTTTTCTCATATTCTTCTCTAATATAAAAATATTTGCTACTTTTGTGGCATAAAATCGACCTAAAAACAAAACACTCCATTATGAAAGAAAGAATATTAGTGACAGGAGGTACCGGATACATAGGTTCTCACACGGTAGTTGAACTTCAGAATGCAGGTTATGATGTTGTCATCATTGACAATCTGTCTAATTCAAGTGCCGATGTGGTAGACAACATTGAAAAAGTTTCCGGCATCCGTCCGGCTTTCGAAAAACTTGATTGTTTGGATTTTGAAGGACTCGACGCCATGTTCTCCAAATATAGCGGCATCAAAGCCATTATTCATTTTGCCGCCAGCAAGGCAGTAGGTGAATCGGTGCAAAAGCCGTTGAAGTATTATCGCAACAACCTGGTTTCCCTGATCAACCTGCTCGAACTGATGCCCAAGCATGGAGTAGAAGGCATTGTGTTCTCTTCTTCCTGCACGGTGTACGGTCAGCCCGACGTTCTGCCGGTGACGGAATCCGCACCCATCAAGAAGGCGGAGTCTCCTTATGGCAACACCAAGCAGATCAACGAGGAAATCATCCGCGATACCATTGCGTCGGGTGTGCCCATCAACGCCATCCTGTTGCGCTACTTCAATCCGATAGGTGCTCATCCCAGTGCATTGCTCGGTGAATTGCCCAACGGTGTTCCTCAAAACCTCGTACCTTATATCACGCAGACCGCTATCGGTATCCGTGAGAAGCTGAGCGTCTTCGGTGATGACTACAATACGCCCGACGGTTCTTGCATCCGTGACTTCATCAATGTGGTAGACTTGGCCAAGGCGCATGTCGTAGCCATCTCCCGCATTCTGGATCGCAAGCAGAAGGAGAAAGTGGAAGTGTTCAACATCGGTACGGGTCGCGGTCTTTCCGTGCTCGAGCTTATCAAGGCTTTTGAAACGTCTACGGGCGTGAAGCTGAATTATCAGATTGTGGGCCGTCGTGCCGGTGATATTGAAAAGGTGTGGGCCGATCCTTCTTTGGCGAATAATGAGCTGGGTTGGAAAGCTGAGACACCGATTGAGGATACGTTGCTCTCCGCTTGGAAGTGGCAACTGAAGCTTCGTGAAAGAGGCATTCAATAAGGAAAAATAGGAAAAAAATACATCCACTCATTGAACAAATGTGATTCACATTTGTTCTTTGAATGCAATAAGCCGTAAGCCGGTATGTGTATGTGAATATATGTAAGACGGTGTTTTATGTAAGTGACATAAATAGGCATGATTGCATAGTAGTTTTGTCGTGTTTTATTTTGTGTTTGTGTTGTGAATAGGTCTTGTCGGGACGACAGGACCTATTTTTTATGACATTACGAGGGTGCGGGCAGGGAAATGAAAAAAGGGAAAGATGACCGTCGCGGCCGTCTTCCCCTTACTAATTTAAAACAACCAATAAAAGAAATGTGATTTCCTATCGGATGAACAACAGCTCCCTGTACTTAGGCAGCGTCCACATCTGGTCGTCCACCATCAGCTCCAGCTTGTCGATGTGGTAGCGTATCTGCTCCAGCATCGGCGCGATGGTGTCGTGGTAGGCGATGGCTTTCTCGCGCTCGTCGGCAATCCGGTTGGCCACTTTGCGGGCTTCTATCATGGCGTCCACATGCTCCTTGATGTAGGTGGTGTGTTCGGCTATCTGGCAGATGATGGCCGTGTTTTCCGCCGAGAGCTTGTCAGCCTTTTCGGCAGGGAAGATGGACTTCAGCTTGTAGACGTTGTCGATGAGGCGGGTCTGATACTCGGTGGCCACGGGGACGATGTGGTTCATTACCAGGTCGCCCAGGACGCGTGCCTCTATCTGGATTTTCTTCGTATAGGTCTCCCACTTCACTTCGTTGCGGGCCTCCAGCTCCTTGCGGGTCATGACGCCGGTGGTCTCGAACATCCGCACGCTGTCCTCGCTGAGGTAGTTGTCGAAGATGACGGGTACGCTGGTCTCGCAGTCCAGTCCACGGCGAACGGCTTCGGCCTTCCACTCCTCGCTGTAGCCGTTGCCGTCGAAGCGGATGGCCTTGCAGGCCTTGATGCAGCGGCGGATGACTTGCAGGAGGGCGGACACCTTCGGCTCACCTTGTTCGATGAGGGCGTCAACCTCGCGCTTGAAGTCTGTGAGCTGTTCGGCCACGGCGGCGTTGAGGGCTATCATCGCGCTGGCGCAGTTGGCTTCGGAGCCGACGGCACGGAACTCGAAGCGGTTGCCCGTGAAGGCGAAGGGCGACGTGCGGTTGCGGTCGGTATTGTCGATGAGCAGTTCGGGTATCTGCGGGATGTCCAGCTTCATGCCGTGCTTGCCGCCGAGGGCGAGGAGCTCGTCCGGCGTACTGTCCTCCAGGTGGTCCAGCACGCGGCTGAGCTGTGTGCCGAGGAAGGAGGAGATGATGGCGGGCGGTGCCTCGTTGGCTCCCAGGCGATGGGCGTTGGTGGCGCTCATGATGGAGGCTTTCAGCAGGCCGTTGTGGCGGTAGACGGCCATCAGCGTGTTCACCACGAAGGTGATGAAGCGCAGGTTTTCTTCCTCCGTCTTGCCCGGGGCCATGAGCAGGATGTCGGTGTCCGTGCCCAGCGACCAGTTGTTGTGCTTGCCCGAGCCGTTGACGCCTTTGAAGGGCTTCTCGTGCAGCAGGACGCGGAAGCCGTGCGTGCGGGCCACCTTGCGCATCAGCGACATGATGAGCATGTTGTGGTCCACGGCCAGGTTGCATTCCTCGAAGATGGGGGCCAGCTCAAACTGGTTGGGCGCCACCTCGTTGTGGCGGGTCTTGACGGGGATGCCCAGCTCCAGCGCCTGTATCTCCAGGTCCTTCATGAAGGCGGCCACGCGGGTGGGGATGGCGCCGAAGTAGTGGTCCTCCAGCTGCTGGTTCTTCGAGGCTTCGTGGCCCATGAGCGTGCGGCCCGTCAGCAGCAGGTCGGGGCGTGCGGCGTAGAGGCCCTCGTCCACGAGGAAGTACTCCTGCTCCCAGCCCAGGTAGGCCACCACCTTCCGCACGTCGGGGTCGAAGTAGTGGCAGACGTCCGTCGCCGCCTTGTCCACGGCGCGGAGGGCCTTCAGCAGCGGGGCCTTATAGTCCAGCGACTCGCCCGTGTAGGCGATGAAGACGGTGGGGATGCACAGCGTGTCGCCCACGACGAAGACGGGCGAGGAGGGGTCCCAGGCACTGTATCCGCGGGCCTCGAACGTGTTGCGGATGCCACCGTTGGGGAAGCTGGAGGCGTCCGGCTCCTGCTGCACGAGCAGCTTGCCGGAGAATTCCTCCACCATGCCGCCCTTGCCGTCGTGCTCCACGAAGGCGTCGTGCTTCTCGGCCGTGCCCTCCGTCAGTGGCTGGAACCAGTGCGTATAGTGCGTTGCGCCCAGCTCCATGGCCCAGCGTTTCATGCCGGCGGCCACCTCGTCGGCCACGTCGCGGTCCAGCGCCGCACCGTGGTCCATGGCGTCCGTCAGGCGGGCATAGACATTGGCGGGAAGGTAGCGGAACATCTTCTCGCGGTTGAACACATATTTCCCGAAATACTCGGCAGGGCGTTCCGCCGGGACGGGAACTTCCACGGGCTTGGCTTGGAACGCCTTTTCTACTACGTTAAATCTCAATGTAGACATAATCTGATGTATTGAATGGTTGTTTAAAATTCTACAGTCACCTGTTGTACGCCGATTCGCCGTGCTCGTAGATGTCCAGTCCTTCCTCCTCCACGCGCTTGTCCACGCGGATGCCTACGAGTCGGTCCGTCAGCTTGAACAGTACCCAGGTCATCGCCGCGCTGAAGGCGATGGAGATCACCGTGGCCACGACCTGTACCCACAGCTGATGCCAGTCGCCGTAGAGCGCCCCTTGCGGGCCCTCCTCGCCGGAGATGAAGCGCGTGGCGAAGACACCCGTCAGGATGGAGCCGATGATGCCTCCGATGCCGTGCACGCCGAAAGCGTCGAGCGCGTCGTCGTAGCGGAAGCGCGGCTTGATGACGGCCACCATGTAGAAGCATACGACGGGCGTGATGAGGCCGATGCAGAAGGCGCCGAGCAGGTCCACCGTGCCCGCCGCCGGCGTGATGGCCACCAGTCCCGAGACGGCGCCCGTGCAGACGCCCACCGTCGTCGGCTTCTTATGATGTATCCAGTCGATGGCCATCCACGTCAGGGCGGCCACGCACGTAGCCAGATGGGTCACTAGGAAGGCGTTGGCGGCGATGCCGTCGGCCTGCAGGCCGCTTCCGGCGTTGAAGCCGAACCAGCCCAGCCACAGGAACGCCGTGCCCATGAAGACGAACGTGATGTTGTGCGGCAGCAGGGCATGGCCGGGCTTGTAGTCATTCCTCCGGCCCACGAGCAGCGCCATCATCAGGGCCGAGATGCCCGCGTTGATGTGCACCACCGTGCCGCCCGCGAAGTCGATGGCCCCCATCTCCTGCAGGAAGCCGCCGCCCCACACCCAATGGGCCATGGGGATGTAGGCCAGGATGACCCACAGCACGGTGAATACCAGGAAGCCGGAGAACTTCACCCGCTCGGCAAAGGCGCCCAGTATCAGCGCCGGGGTGATGATGGCGAACATGCACTGGAAGAGCACGAACACCAGCTCCGGGATGTTGCCCGCCGAGAGCGTGTCCGGCGTAATGCCCCGCAGCATCACCTTGTCCAGTCCGCCCACGAGCCATCCCCAGCCGCTCTCCGCCAGCCCCGTGCCGAACACGAGGCTGTAGCCGAAGGCCACCCACAGGATGCTCACCACGCCCACGATGAGCAGGCACTGCATCAGGATGCTCAGCACGTTCTTCTGCCGCACCAGTCCGCCGTAGAACAGGGCGATGCCCGGAATAGTCATCAATAATACCAGTATGGTAGACACGATCATCCACGCCGTGTTGCCCGTGTCCAGTAGAGTCATTGTATCCATAGTTGTTTCTTTTTACCTTGTTGATACTTCATTCTTCATTCTCGTTATTCGTTATGCTTCACTTCTCCTGCTCCGCGTTGTAGAGGGAGATGTCCCCCCGTTCGCCGGTGCGGATGCGGATGGAGTCCTCCACGGGCAGGATAAAGATGCGCCCGTCGCCTATCTCGCCCGTCCGCGCCGCCTGCATCACGGCCTGCACGGTCTTCTCCACATTCTTGTCGCGCACCACGATGGAGAGCAGGATGCGCTCGATGGAGCTGGTGTCATACACGATGCCGCGGTAGATGCGGCCTTCCCTTGTCTTGCCCACGCCGCGCACGTCGTAGTAGGAGAACCACTCGATGTCGGCGGCCAGCAGGGCTTCCTTCACGTCCTCGAAACGGGAGCGTCGGATGATGGCTTCAATCTTCTTCATACACTATACCTATTAATTATACATGGATTGACAGTTAAAACAAGCGCAGGCCGAAGACGAAGTACGCGCCTTCCGTCGCCGGGTTCCACACGGCCCGGGCGAAGAGGGGCAGGGCGTAGCGCTCCGTGATGCGGATGGCCTTCTCGGCCCCGATGCCCACATGGGCCACCTCGAAGCCATGGGCTCCGGTCGGGTCGTCCGCCGTGGCGTTGTAGAAGCCCGTTGCCCAGGGCACCGCCCCGACCTCTGCCGTCCAGTCCAGCCCGCCCAGGCGGAAGGGGGCGGTCAGCGACACGTAGGAGGAGTAGGCACGGTCTCCGTCACGGTTCACGCCGTCGTTCCCGGCGAAGTTGGTGAACCAGTTGACGGCCAGGAAGCCGAAGTCATAGCCCACGTTCGCCTCGAACACGTGCGCCGTGTTCCGTGCCCCGTAGTGGAAGTATCCCGCGCCGTTGTTGAACCAATAGTCCGTGACCGCCACGTGGAAGCCTCCGGTGGCATACCCCAGCGTCAGGTCGAACTCCTTCGTGTCGTTCTTCTCCAGGCCCACCGAGCCCCATCCCGTCAGGGACAGTCCCTTGTAGGCGATGCTCAGCGTGGGTTGCAGGCTCACGTTGCCCAGGTCCTGTCCGCGCCAGATGTATCCGCTTACCAGTTCCGCGCCTGCGTCGGCCGTAACCTTGTCTTGCGCCATTGTGGCGGCCGTGCATAGCATCATGCAGCCGGCCAGTGCCATCGCTTTGTGTTGTAACATTCCAATCATAACCTTCATTGCTTTTAATTATACATGCTGTTTTACCTCGCGTCAGCCCGTGCACGGCTTCTGTATACCTATTGATAGTTAAATATTAATATCTGTTTCCTTTTGTCTTATCACACTGCAAAATTACAGCTTTATGTAATCAATATATTCATATTTACTATCTATTTGATAAATATATAGGGATGCTTTCATATTGGTATATATAGGCTGTGTGTAGTTATAATCTGAAAGTATATAGCGCTGTTTTCTGTATAGATTGTCAGATTTGCCCGTGGGGGAGTGTGTTAAACAACAGGGGGTGCGTACAAAAAAGAACGGGGCGCACCTTGTGCAGATGCGTCCCGTCGGGTTAGGGTAGTCATGCATTGTGGCTTACAGCTTGCTGCGTATGCGGCGCATGGCCTCCAGGCAGTCCTCGCGTCGGCCGAAGGCGGTGAGGCGCAGGTAGCCTTCGCCGCTGGGGCCGAAGCCCACGCCGGGCGTGCCCACGACGCCTGCTTCGTAGAGCAGCCTGTCGAAGAACTTCCAGGAGGGCAGCCCCTCCGGTGTCTTCCACCAGAGGTAGGGGGCGTTGACGCCGCCGTAGACGCGGTAGCCGGCAGAGGTGAGGGCTTCGCGCATCAGGCGGGCGTTCTCCATGTAGTAGTCGATGGTGTCGCGCACCTGCTTCTTCCCCTCGGGGGAGTAGACGGCTTCGGCGCCGCGCTGGGTGATGTAGCTGGTGCCGTTGAACTTGGTGCACTGGCGGCGGTTCCACAAGGGGTTGAGGGGGATGCGCCGTCCTTCGACGTCGGAGGCGGTCACCTCCTTGGGCACGACGGTGTAGCCGCAGCGCACGCCGGTGAAGCCTGCCGTCTTCGAGAAGCTGCGTATCTCGATGGCCACCTTCTTGGCGCCGCGTATCTCGTAGATGGAGTGGGGCACGTCCGGCTCGCGGATGTAGGCCTCGTAGGCGGCGTCGAAGACGATGAGGGTGTCGTTGGCCAGGGCATAGTCCACCCACCGCTTCAGCTCGGCGCGGGTCAGGGTGGTGCCGGTGGGGTTGTTGGGGTAGCAGAGGTAGATGAGGTCCACGCGGTGTGTGGGCAGGGCGGGCGTGAAGCCGTTCTCCGCCGTGCAGGGCAGGTAGGTGATGTTGCTCCATCGCCCGTCCTCGCCGAGCGTGCCCGCCCGTCCGTTCATCACGTTGCTGTCCACGTAGACGGGGTAGACGGGGTCGGTGACGGCCATGCTGTTGTCCCAGCGCAGCAGTTCGCCGATGTTGCCCGTGTCACTCTTGGCCCCGTCGCTGATGAATATCTCCGTGGGGCTCAGGCTGATGCCGTGCGCGGCGAAGTCGTGCTTCAGGATGGCGTTTATCAGGAAGTCATATCCCTGCTCGGGGCCGTATCCGTGGAAGGTGTCCGCCGAGGCCATCTCGTCCACGGCGCGGTGCATGGCCTCGATGGCGGCTGCGGGCAGGGGTCGGGTGACGTCGCCGATGCCCAGGCGTATCAGCTGTTTGTCCGGGTGCGTCACGCGGAAGGCGTTGACGCGCTTGGCGATGTCGGAGAACAGGTAGCTGCCTTGCAGCTTCAGGAAGTGTTCGTTTACTAATGGCATAATGTCAGTGGTTAGGTGTTTATAATTAGATCAATATTGTTTTATGGCACACAGATAACACGGATTGAACAGATGACCACAGCTATTATTTAAAAAAAATAATCTGTGCAAATCAGTCTCATCTGTGTCATCTGTGTGCTATAAGATAATTTTGATTAGTTACTTACTGTATATAGGCTTATATATACGCTCGTATATAATACCCTATATACGGTCGTATATAATACCCTATAAAGGCTCGTATATAATACCCTATAAAGGCTCGTATATAATACCTTATATACACTCGTATATAGTACCCTCAAAAGGCTCGTATGTGGTACCCTCAAAAGCCTCGTATGTGGCACCCTCAAAACGGTCGTATGTGGTACCCTCAAAAGCCTCGTATGCGGTACCCTCAAAACGGTCGTATGTGGTACCCTCAAAAGCCTCGCGTATATCGGCTCATGTCTCCTCCTCGTCGGGCAGGTCTATCTCGCCGTCGTAGACCCGTGTGGCGGGGCCTGTCATCAGCAGGCGCTTGCCGGGGCCTTGCCAGCTGATGTGCAGCGTGCCGCCGTCCATGATGACGTCCGCCTCCGGTCCGCACAGTCCGGCGAAGGCGGCGGCCACGGCGGTGGCGCAGGCTCCCGTGCCGCAGGCCTGGGTGATGCCCGAGCCCCGCTCCCAGACCCTCATGCGGATGCGTCCCCCGTCCTGCACGTGGGCAAACTCCACGTTCACGCGGTCGGGGAACAGCGGGTGGCGTTCCAGCCGGGGGCCCACTTCCGCCAGGGGGATGCGCTCCGCGTCGGGCACAAAGATAACTAAATGTGGGTTACCCATCGACACGGCGATGCTTTTTTCGTAAGTGAAGTCGCTCCCCGGGTCCACGGGGCGGATGTCCGACGGGATGCCCATGTCCACCGTGACCGTCCGTACCCGTCCCCGGCCGTCCACGTGCAGGCTCAGCCGCTTGATGCCCGAGAGCGTGTCCAGCGTCACCTCCGTGCGGTCCGTCAGGCCGTATTCGTAGACGTACTTGCCGATGCAGCGGCTGGCGTTGCCGCACATCGCGGCCTCCGAGCCGTCCGCGTTGAAGATGCGCATGGAGAAGTCCGCCCGGTCCGACGGGCCCACCAGCACCAGTCCGTCACTCCCGATGCCCGTGTGGGGGCGGCTCCAGGCCACGGCGCATCGGGCAGGGTCGGCAATGGGGTAGCGGGCGGTGTCGACGTAGATGTAGTCATTGCCCGCGCCGTGCATCTTGGTGAACTTCACTTTCATAACGCGCCCTCCTTCCGGTAAGCCTCCTCGTGCACGCCTGCCACGGCCCGCCCGCTGGGTTCGTTCATGCCCTTGAAGGCGGCGTCCCAGGCCAGCGCCTCGGCCGTGGAGCAGGCCACGCTGGGCACGCTGGGCACGCTTCGGGCTGCCGAGTCACCGGGAAAGTGCTCCTCGAAGATGCGGCGGTAGTAGTATTCCTCCTTGTTGCGCGGCGGGTTGATGGGGAAGCGCTCGGCGGCACGGGCCATCTCTTCGTCGCTGACGGCGGCTGCGGTCACGGCCTTCAGCGTGTCAATCCACGAATAGCCCACGCCGTCGGAGAACTGTTCCTTCTGCCGCCAGGCCACGGCCTCGGGCAGCAGTCCGGCGAACGCCTCGCGTACGATCCGCTTCTCGATGGTATGCCCGGGGCACATCTTGGCGGCGGGGTTCAGGCGCATGGCCACGTCGAGGAACTCCTTGTCCAGGAAGGGGACGCGCCCCTCCACGCCCCAGGCCGACAGGCTCTTGTTGGCCCGCAGGCAGTCGTAGAGGTGCAGCTTGGACAGCTTGCGCACGGTCTCTTCGTGGAAGGCGCGTGCGTCGGGCGCCTTGTGGAAGTAGAGGTAGCCGCCGAACACCTCGTCCGCTCCCTCGCCGCTGAGCACCATCTTGATGCCCATCGACTTGATGACGCGGGCCAGGAGGTACATCGGGGTGGAGGCGCGCACGGTGGTCACGTCGTAGGTCTCGATGTAGTAGATGACGTCGCGGAGGGCGTCCAGCCCTTCCTGGATGGTGTAGTGGATTTCGTGGTGTACGGTGCCGATGTGCTCGGCCACCAGGCGTGCCTTCTCCAGGTCGGGCGCGCCCTTCAGGCCCACGGCGAAGGAGTGGAGCTGCGGCCACCAGGCTGCCTGCCGTCCGTCGGTCTCGATGCGCCGGTCGGCATAGAGGCGGGCCACAGCGGAGATGACGGATGAGTCCAGTCCGCCGGAGAGCAGCACGCCGTAGGGCACGTCGCTCATCAGCTGGCGGCGCACGGCGTCCTCGAGGGCGGTGCGCACGTCGCCCACTTGCCTGCGCCATGCCTCGCCGGCGGGCAGCGAGGCGTAGCGGTCCTTCACGGCGTCATAGTCCGTCCAGTCGCGCTCATACCAGCGGTGCATCCGTCCCTCGCGGCTCCAGTAGTAGTGGCCGGGCGGGAAGGGCTCGTATTCGTCGCACAGGCCTTCCAGGGCCTTCAGCTCGCTGGCGCAGTAGACGGTGCCGTCGGCGTCGCGCCCTATGTAGAGGGGAATGACGCCGATGGCGTCGCGGGCGATGAGGTACTCGTCCCGCTCCTCGTCGTAGAGGGCGAAGGCGAAGATGCCGCTAAGGCGTTCGAGGAAGCCGGGGCCGTGGCGCCGGTAGAGGGCCAGGATGACCTCGCAGTCGCTGCCCGTGCGGAACCGGTACTCGTCGCCCAGGTCGGCCCTGATGTCCCGGTGGTTGTAGATTTCGCCGTTGACGGCCAGGACTTGCTTGCCGTCGGGCGAGTAGAGGGGTTGCCCGCCGCTCTGCGGGTCGACGATGGACAGGCGTTCGTGGGCCAGGATGGCCGAGCCTCCGCAATAGATGCCGCTCCAGTCGGGGCCGCGATGGCGGATGCGCTTCGCCATGGTGAGGGCTTTCTGCCTCAGTTCGGGGGTCTGTTGTCTGATGTTGAAGATGCAGGCTATTCCACACATGATGTCTGATGTTTTTGCGGATTGTATATATATAACTTATACTATGGCACACAGGTAACACGGATTGAACAGATGACCACAGCTGTTATTTAAAAGAATAATCCGTGCAGATCAGTCTCATCTGTGTCATCTGTGTGCTGACTTATTAAGGGTGCAGCATCCGGTCGATGTCCCGGGCTGCCTGCCTTCCGGCGGCGATGCACTTCACCACGAGGCTGGGGCCGGTGGCGGCGTCGCCTGCCACGACGGCGTTTGCCGGCAGAGGGGGGAGCTGGGGGCGCAGGAAGCCCATGGCCAGCAGCACGAGGTCGGTCTTGATGACTTCCTTGCGCCCGGTGGGCTTCATGGTGGGGCGTCCGCCGTCGGGTGAGGGGAGCCATTCCACTTCCTCCACCTCCACGCCGGAGACCCGGCCGTTGCGCCCGATGAAGCGCCGGGAGTTCAGGCTCCAGCGGCGGGTGCATCCTTCTTCGGGGCTGGAGCTGGTCTTCAGCACGGGGGGCCATTGCGGCCAGGGGGTGGCGGGGTTGGGGCCTGCGGGGGGCTGGGGCATGATTTCGATCTGCGTGACGCTCAGGGCGCCCTGGCGGTGGGCGGTGCCTATGCAGTCGCTTCCCGTGTCGCCGCCGCCGATGACGAGGACGTGCCTGCCCTTGGCGCTGATGCGTTCCGCCCGGTCGAAGGTCTGCCCTGCCAGCACGCGGTTCTGCTGCCCCAGCATCTCCATGGCGAGGTGGATGCCTGCCAGGCCGCGTCCGGGTATGTCGAGGTCGCGTGCCTGTGGCGTGCCGGTACAGACGGCGTAGGCGTCGAAGCCCGCAAGGGCGTCGGCCAGTGCGGAGAGGTCTATCGGGCTGCCGGTGCGGAAGGTGATGCCTTCGGCCTCCATGACGCGCAGGCGTCGGTCGATGATGTTCTTGCCCAGCTTGAAGTTGGGTATGCCGTAGCGCAGGAGTCCTCCGGGCTGTTCGTCGCGCTCGTAGACGGTGACGTCGTAGCCCAGGCGGTTCAGGCGGTTGGCGGCCGCCAGCCCGGCGGGCCCGGAGCCGATGACGGCTACGCGTCGTCCGTTGCGGGCGTATTGCCGCGGGCGGACGTATCCCTCGCGGAAGGCGGCTTCGATGATGGCTGCCTCGTCCTCGCGGATGGTGACGGGGGCGTCGAAGGTGAGCTTCAGCACGCAGGACTTCTCGCACAGGGCGGGGCAGATGCGGCCGGTGAATTCCGGGAAGTCGTTCGTCTCGCTCAGGATGTCGTAGGCCTTGCGCCATTCGCCTTTGCAGAGGGCGTCCTGGAACTCGGGCGGGCGGTTGCCCAGGGGGCAGGCCCAGTGGCAGAAGGGTACGCCGCAGTCCATGCAGCGGCCTGCCTGAAGCTTGCGCTCGCCGGTGTTCAGCGTCTGCTCCACTTCGCTATAGTCGTTTATACGTTCGTGTACCGGCCTGTAGCCCGCCTCCTGGCGGGGGACGGTGAGAAATGATTTGAGTGTTCCCATCTGATGTTGAAATATTAAGTGTGATGTAATCTGATGCCGGGCCTTGGGCGGGATTGCCCGCTACCTTTGCCTGCCTGCCTCGCCACCTTTGTCGGGCTCTGTCCCCGATGGAACCGAGTTCCATTGCCGTTGGAACTGGGTTTCATCGCCGTTGGAACTGAGTTCCATCGCCATTGGAACCTGCCTCCCTCCCCGTGTGTCTCCGGCAAGGGTGCCGGCCGTGGCGCGGAGGCTTCCGGGGGCAGGTCGTGTGGGTGGTGGCGGCGGCTGTCCATGGTTCCGGCGGTTAATAGTCTCGTTGCACTTCGGCGATCTTCTGCTGCAGCTTGCGCATCTGTTCCTCTGCCAGGACCTTCTTGTATTCGATCGGGGTCACCTGGATGAACTCCTCCACGTGGCGCGCCCAGTTGTCGAGCATGGTGCGCGCCAGGGCGGAGCCGGTGTAGAGGTAGTGCTGGCGGATAAGTTCGTGCAGTTCCTTGCGGGCGGTGGAGTCCTCGAGGAGCGAGAGTTCCACCATGTCCATGTTGCAGAAGTAGTCGAAGCTCCCCGCGGGGTCCCAGACGTAGGCCACGCCGCCGCTCATTCCGGCGGCAAAGTTGCGCCCCGTCTGCCCCAGGACGACGACGCGCCCTCCGGTCATGTACTCGCAGCAGTGGTCGCCCACGCCCTCGACGACGGCGATGGCGCCCGAGTTGCGCACGGCGAAGCGCTCGCCCGCCCGTCCGTTGATGTAGACCTCGCCGCTCGTGGCGCCGTAGAGCAGGGTGTTGCCCGCTATGGTATTCCGCTCGGCGGCGAAGTTGCTGCGCACGGGGGGCAGTACGGCTATGCGTCCGCCGCTCAGTCCCTTGCCCAGGTAGTCGTTGGCCTCGCCCTCCAGCTTGAAGCTGATGCCGTGTGCCAGGAAGGCACCGAAGCTCTGTCCGGCCGAGCCCTTGAACTTCACGCTGATGGTGCCGTCGGGCAGTCCCTCGTTGCCGTAGCGTGCGGCCACGGCTCCGGACAGCATCGCGCCCACGGCACGGTCGGTGTTGCCTATGGCGTATTCCAGCGACACCTCGCGGCGGTCGGCCAGCGCCGGGGCTGCGGCCTGCATCATCTCCACGTCCTTCACGCGGGCGATGTCATGCTGCTGCCCGGTGCGGTGGTAGAGGGGCGAGCCGTTGTCCACCTTGTGCAGCAGTCGGCCGAAGTCCAGCAAGGCAGCCTTCGTGCCCGCGGCGGCGGGTCGCAGGTCGATGAGGTCCGTGCGCCCCACGATGTCGTTCAGGCTCGTGAAGCCCATCTCCGCCAGGTATTCGCGCACCTCCTGCGCCAGGAAGCGGAAGTAGTTCACCACATGCTCA
>CALUFR010000092.1 GCA_944319875.1 uncultured Bacteroides sp. | reverse complement strand
CACCCCTCCGCGCCCTTCCGGAACGGAGGGACAAAAAACGCCTCTCCGGAGGCATTGACAATCAAGCACTTGCAGGGGCCGTTGCTACGGACGTGCGCAGGTCGATGCTACACACGTCCGCGACCCCGACCTGCGGACGTGCGCGACCACGACCTACACACGTCCGTAGCATCAACCTACGCACGGGTACGACCACGAGCCTCGCACGATGTAAACATTATTAACCATATAAGAGACACCCTTCCCGCCCCCCACCCGGCATGGGACCACGCCTCGCCCAAGAACCCGCCGCAAAGGCAGCGCGCCGCGCAAAAGGTCAGCAAACCGTGCCCGGACAATAAATTTTAGCCGGAAAGACGAAAAAAACACGGATTTTTGTTTGCATTCTAAAGAAAAGCATTACATTTGCCCCTGTAATCAAAACGAAAGCATCCATGAAGTCATTCAGCTTTGCATACTACTTTCCTTTTTACTTTTACTTTAGCAACGAAGTAGAGCGGGAGTTTGTATGTGTCAAGTGACAGTGGCGCTTAAGAACTGAAAGAAAGAACTTAAAACAACAAATACGAATCCCGCTCCCGTGTAATCCGGAAGCGGGATTCTTCGTTAATGACACGTATGAGAAGAATAGCCATCCAAGGAACCCTGGGTTCCTACCACGACATCGCCGCCCACAAGTATTTCGAGGGCGAGGACATCGAACTCATCTGCTGCGCCACGTTCGAAGAGGTGTTCGGCGCCATCCGCCAGGATAGCAACACCATCGGGATGCTGGCCATCGAGAACACCATAGCGGGCAGCCTGCTCCACAACTACGAACTGCTGCGCCAGAGCGGCACGCAGATAGTGGGCGAATACAAGCTGCGCATCAGCCACAGCTTTGTCTGCCTGCCCGAGGACGATTGGAGCAACATCGTCGAGGTGCACTCCCACCCCATCGCCCTCATGCAATGCCGCGAGTTCCTCACCCGCCACCCGCACATCAAGGTGGTGGAAGGCGAGGACACCGCCCTCAGCGCAGAACTCATCCACCGCGACAGCCTGAACGGGCACGCCGCCATCTGCTCCAAAGCCGCCGCAGAGCTCTATGGCATGAAGGTGCTGGAAGAAGGCATCGAGACGAACAAGCACAACTTCACCCGCTTCCTCATCGTGGCCGACCCCTGGCAAGTAGACGAACTGAGCCGCTATCGGACGCGTGAGCCAAACAAAGCCAGCTTGGTATTCACCTTGCCTCACTGCGAGGGAAGCCTCTCGCAGGTGCTCTCCATCCTGTCTTTCTACCGCATCAATCTGACCAAGATACAGTCGCTGCCCATCATCGGACGCGAGTGGGAATACAAATTCTACGTGGACGTGATGTTCGACCAGATGCTGCGCTACAAGCAGGCCATCGCCGCCATCACTCCACTAACTAAACAACTTAAAATATTAGGAGAATACGAGGACGGAAACTCTTCTGTCAATTGACAATGGACAATAGATAATTAACAATTAATGAATTAGGAACAATGGAGAACAACAATAAAGGACAAGACAATTGTCAATTGAAAGAGTTCAAGCCGGCCGACCGCCTGGCAGGTGTAAGCGAATACTACTTCTCACGCAAACTGAAGGAAGTGGCGCAAATGAACGCGCAAGGCATGGACGTCATCAGCCTGGGTATCGGAAGTCCCGACATGCCTCCCTCCGAAGCGACCGTCCACACCCTGTGCCAAGCCGCACACGACCCCAACGGACACGGTTACATGCCCTACGTAGGCATACCCGAACTGCGCCAGGCCTTCGCCCGATGGTATAAGCGGTGGTACAATGTAGACCTCGACCCGCAGACCGAAATCCAACCGCTCATCGGATCCAAGGAAGGCATCCTGCACGTCACGCTGGCCTTCGTCAACCCCGGTGATCAAGTGCTGGTGCCCAATCCCGGCTATCCCACTTACACTTCGCTCAGCAAGCTGCTGGGTGCGGAAGTGATGTACTACGACTTGAAGGAAGAAACCGGATGGATGCCCGACTGGGAACAACTGGAAGCGATGGATACCAGCCGTGTCCGCCTGATGTGGACCAACTACCCGCACATGCCGACCGGCGCACCTGCCAGCATGGAGCTGTACACCCGCCTCGTGGATTTCGCCAAGCGGCGGGGCATCGTCATCGTCAACGACAATCCCTACAGCTTCATCCTCAACGACCATCCGCTGAGCATCCTCGCCGTGCCCGGTGCCAAGAACTGCTGCATCGAGTTCAATTCCATGAGCAAGAGTCACAACATGCCCGGCTGGCGTATCGGTATGCTCGCCTCGAACGCACAGTTCGTGCAGTGGGTGCTGAAGGTGAAGAGCAACATAGACAGCGGCATGTTCCGCGCCATGCAACTGGCCGCTGCCACGGCACTGGATGTCGACCAAGCCTGGTATGACGGTAACAACGCCAACTACCGCCGTCGCCGTGCCTTGGCGGAGGACATCATGCGCACCTTGGGCTGCACCTTCGACCCGCAGCAGACGGGCATGTTCCTTTGGGGCAAGATACCCGATACATATAATAATGTAGAGGAACTGACCGAGCGCGTGCTCCACGAGGCCCGCGTGTTCCTCACCCCCGGCTTCATCTTCGGCACGAACGGAGCACGCTACATCCGCATCTCCCTCTGCTGCAAGGACGAACGTCTGCGGGAAGCGTTGGAGCGTATCCGCAAAAAAATATAAGAAACAAGTTATTAATCGTAATTGGTTTATATGATAAATGGGAATTTAGCGGGCTTTGCCCGCAATGTTCAATGGTTAATGATTAATGGTTAATGGGCTGCGCATGAGTCCTTTTACCACGTATTAACCATTAACCATTGACCATTAACCATTGCAGCCTTCGGCTGCTAAATTTTCATTTAATTGTGTAACTGACTTACAAAAAAGACAATAAATTATGGAACTCGAATTACAGAAAATCGAACTTCCCGGCGTTCCCGCCGAACGCCCCTTGGTCATAGCCGGCCCTTGTAGCGCCGAGACCGAAGAACAAGTAATGAACACCGCCCGCCAACTGGCCAAGCATGGCGTCAAGATATTCCGTGCCGGCATCTGGAAACCCCGCACCAAACCGGGAGGCTTCGAAGGCGTAGGCGTGGAGGGATTGACCTGGCTGAAGGCAGTCAAGCAAGAGACGGGCATGTACGTGGCGACTGAAGTGGCCAACGCCAAGCATGTGTTCGAAGCCCTGAAAGCAGGCGTGGACATTCTTTGGATAGGCGCACGCACCACCGCCAACCCCTTTGCCATGCAGGAGATAGCCGACGCCCTGCGCGGTGTGGACATTCCCGTGCTGGTGAAAAACCCCGTCAATCCTGACCTCGAACTTTGGATTGGTGCCTTGGAGCGCATCAACCAGGCCGGACTGAAACGCTTGGCGGCCATCCACCGCGGTTTCTCGTCCAGCGAGAAGAAGATATACCGCAATCTGCCCCAGTGGCACATCCCCATCGAACTGCGCCGCCGCATCCCCGACCTGCCCATCTTCTGCGACCCCAGTCACATCGGTGGCAAGCGTGAACTGGTAGCTCCCCTGTGCCAACAGGCCATGGATTTAGGCTTCGACGGCCTCATCGTGGAGACACACTGCGACCCGGACAAGGCATGGAGCGACGCTGCCCAGCAGGTGACGCCCGACGTGCTGGACTACATTCTGGACCAGCTCGTGGTTCGCGACACGCACCAAAGCACCGAGAACCTGAAAGAACTGCGCAAACAGATAGACGAGTGCGACGACGATCTCATCCAGATACTGGCCAAGCGTATGCGTGTCTCCCGCGAGATAGGTACCTACAAGAAGGAACACGACATGACCATCCTGCAAACCGGCCGCTACAGCGAAATCCTGGAGAAGCGTGGCGCACAGGGAGCGCAATGTGGCATGGACGCCGATTTCATCAAGAAAGTTTTTGAGGCTATCCACGAAGAGAGCGTAAGACAGCAGATGGAAATCATTAATAAATGAAAATTTAGCAGCCGAAGGCTGCAATGGTTAATGCTCAATGGTTAATGGTTAATACGTGGTAAAAGGACTCATGCGCAGCCCATTAACCATTAACCATTAACCATTAATCATTAACCATTGAACATTGCGGGCAAAGCCCTCTAAATTCCAATTTAAGCAACAACAATCATGAGAATACTAATACTTGGAGCCGGTAAGATGGGTTCCTTCTTTACCGACTTGCTGAGTTTTCAGCACGAGACAGCCGTATATGACACCAACCCGCACCAGTTGCGTTTCGTGTACAACACCTACCGCTTCACCACCCTGGAGGAAATCAAAGAGTTCGAGCCGGAGCTGGTCATCAATGCCGTGACCGTGAAATATACCCTCGAAGCCTTCCGCCAGGTGCTTCCCGTCCTGCCCAAGGACTGCATCATCAGCGACATTGCTTCTGTAAAAACGGGGCTGAAGAAGTTCTACGAAGAGAGTGGCTTCCGCTACGTGTCCAGCCACCCCATGTTCGGCCCTACGTGCGCCAGCCTCAACAACCGGAGCAACAAGAACGCCATCATCATCACCGAGGGTGACCACCTGGGCCGTATCTTCTTCAAGGACCTCTACCAGACGCTGAAGCTGAACATCTTTGAGTACTCTTTCGAGGAACACGACGAGACGGTAGCCTATTCGCTCTCCATCCCGTTCGTATCCACTTTCGTCTTCGCCGCCGTCATGAAGCACCAGGAAGCGCCGGGCACCACGTTCAAGAAACACATGAACATCGCCCGCGGCCTGCTCAGCGAAGACGACTACCTGTTGCAGGAAATCCTCTTCAACCCCCGCACACCGGCCCAGGTAGAAAACATTCGCCTCGAGCTGAAGCAACTGCTGGAAATCATCACCAACAAGGACGCGGAAGGAATGAAGCGGTATCTGACAAAGATAAGGGAAAACATCAAGTAACTTTCTCCGCTTTTTCGCTATCTTTGCACCATCAATGATTGACCAAGCCACCATAGACCGGATACTGGACGCGGCGCAGATTTACGACGTCGTGTCAGAGTTTGTAACCCTGCGCAAGCGCGGCGTGAACTACGTGGGTCTCTGTCCCTTCCACGACGACAAGACGCCCTCGTTCTACGTCTCGCCCGCCAAAGGTCTCTGCAAATGCTTTGCCTGCGGCAAGGGGGGCAACGCCGTACATTTCATCATGGAGCACGAACAGCTCAGCTACCCCGAGGCATTGCGCTTCTTGGCCAAGAAGTACGGCATCGAAATCAAGGAACGCGAACTCTCCAACGAAGAAAAAGCCGCGCAAAGTGAGCGCGAAAGCCTGTTCGTTGTCAATCAATGGGCCAACGATTACTTCCGCCATACCCTGCGGCAGACCGAAGAGGGACGCAACATCGGCATGGCTTACTTCCACGGCCGCGGATTCCGAGACGACATCATCGAGAAATTCCAGTTAGGCTACTGTACCGAAGCCCGCGATGCCCTGGCTCGCGAAGCTCTTGCCAAGGGATACAAGAAGGAATACCTCGTGAAGACCGGCCTCTGTTACGAGACGGAGGACCACCGCTTGCGCGACCGCTTCTGGGGCCGCGTCATCTTCCCCGTACACACGCTCTCGGGCAAGGTAGTGGCTTTCGGTGGACGTGTACTGGCCTCCGCCACCAAGGGAGTAAAGGTGAAATATGTCAACTCGCCCGAATCGGAAATCTACCACAAAAGCAACGAACTCTACGGCATCTTCCAGGCCAAGCAAGCCATCGTCAAGCAAGACCGTTGCTACCTGGTGGAAGGCTACACAGATGTCATCTCCATGCATCAGAGTGGCGTAGAGAATGTGGTAGCCTCGTCCGGCACGGCACTCACCGCCCAGCAAATCAAGCTGATACACCGATTCACCAACAACCTGACCGTGCTCTACGACGGCGATGCGGCCGGCATCAAGGCCTCCCTCCGAGGCATCGACATGCTGCTCGAGGCAGGCATGAACATCAAAGTCTGCCTCCTGCCCGACGGTGATGATCCCGACTCTTTCGCCCGCAAGCATAACTCCACCGAGTTCCAAGATTTCATCCGCGAGCACGAAACGGACTTTATCCGCTTCAAGACTAACCTGCTGATGGAGGATGCGGGGCAGGATCCCATCCGTCGGGCCGAGCTCATCAGCAACATCGTGCAGAGCATCTCCGTCATCCCCGAAGCTATCGTGCGCGACGTATATATAAAGGAGTGCGCCCAACTGCTACACGTGGAAGACCGCCTGCTCGTCTCCGAAGTGGCCAAGCGCCGCGAGAAGGAGGCCGAACGCAAGGCCGAACAACGCGAACGAGAACGCCTCCGCCATACCTCAGCCACCCAGCCGACCGACGGCACACAGGCTCCCGCGGAGAACATTCCTGCCCCCACGGCAGACGACTTGCCGCCCGAGGACAGCACTGCCCCCCATTCCGACGGACTTTCCACACCGCCGCCTCCCGTGGAAGCGGCGGACGGCTACACGTCTTTCATTCCTCAGGATGCCAAGGAGGGACAGGAATTCTACCGCTTCGAGCGGCTCATCCTGCAGATGGTCGTGCGCTACGGTGAACGTGTCATGTGCAACGTGTCCGATGACGAAGGAAAAGAAATCCCCGTGACGGTCATCGAGTTTGTGACGGCCGACCTCCAGCAGGACGACCTGGCCTTCCACAACCCGCTCCACCGCCAGATGATGGCCGAGGCTGCCGCCCACCTGCACGACGAGGGCTTCCGGGCCGAGCATTACTTCCTGACTCATCCCGACCCCGTCATCAGCCGCCTGAGCACCGAGCTTATCAGTGACCGCTACCAGCTGAGCAAATACCATTATAAGAATCAGAAGATCGTGACCGACGAGGAACGGCTCTACGAGTTGGTGCCCCTGCTGACCACCAGCTTCAAGTATGCCATCGTCAGCGAAGAGCTGAAACACATGATGCGTGCGCTGCAAGATCCCGCTGTGGCTCATGACGAAACACAATGCAATGCCATCATGCAGCGCTACAAAGAACTGCGCGAAGTACAGAGCCTCATGGCCAAACGCTTGGGCGACCGCGTGGTGCTTAGTTTCTGAACAAGTCTTCCGCAAGCAGCCCATGAAAGAGACTGACAAACATATACTGAATATCGCCCTGCCGTCCATCGTGTCGAACATCACCGTTCCCCTATTGGGACTGGTGGATGTAACCATCGTCGGCCACTTGGGCAATGCCGCCTACATCGGTGCCATCGCAGTGGGCAGCATGCTGTTCAACATCATCTACTGGCTATTCGCTTTCCTGCGCATGGGTACAAGCGGCATGACCGCCCAGCTCTACGGCAAACAGCTATCCGGTGACATCGTCCAGATGGCGGTGCGTTCCATTGGTATCGGGATGGCGGTCGCCTTGAGTCTCATCGCGCTTCAAGTTCCAATCCGGGAAGCGGCTTTCCTCTTCATCCATCCCACCGAAGAAATCAAGGAACTGGCCACGACCTATTTCCACATCTGCATCTGGGGCGCTCCCGCCACCTTGGGCCTCTATGGCCTGACCGGCTGGTACATCGGCATGCAGAACTCCCGCATTCCGATGGCCATCGCCATCACGCAAAATCTGGTGAACATCGCCGCCAGTCTCTGCCTGGTCTATGCCTGCGGCCTGAAGGTAGAAGGCGTGGCACTGGGCACACTAATAGCCCAATATGCCGGTTTTCTGATGGGAATAGGCCTGTGGATACGCCGGTACGGATACTTGTGGAAGCATTTCCGCAAAGAAGGACTCTGGCAGCGACAGGCCATGCGGCACTTCTTCCAGGTCAACCGGGACATCTTCCTGCGCACACTCTGCCTGGTGGCGGTGACCCTGTTTTTCACCGCCGCCGGTGCCGGACAAGGGGAAATCATACTGGCTGTCAACACCCTGCTGATGCAATTGTTTACCCTCTATTCCTATATCATGGATGGATTTGCTTATGCCGGCGAAGCCCTCATCGGTAAACATATCGGCGCCTGCGACTATCCGGCCTATGCCCGCACAAGAAAACACCTGTTCGTCTGGGGTAGCGTCATGGCCGGGTTGTTCACCGTCGCCTACGCCACGGGCGGTGATGCTTTCCTGGGGTTGCTGACCGACGAACCGGAAGTGATAGAAGCCTCCGGAAGTTACTTGGGATGGGCTTTGGCCATCCCCGTGGCCGGCATGGCTGCCTTCATCTGGGACGGGATATACATCGGTGCCACCAACACGCGGGGAATGCTGCAATCCATGGCAGTGGCGGCAGCTTGCTTTTTCATCATCTATTACGGGCTGAACCACGCATGGGGCAACCACGCCCTGTGGCTGGCCTTTCTGTCTTACTTGGGCGTGCGGAGTGTCATGCAAACCCTCCTGAGCCGGCGCATGACGCGCCTGGCATTCCCACCCCGTCCGGTCACTCCGTCCGGTCCGTCGGATAATTGACCAGATAGATTGTCCCCGTAGCCCGGGTGAACGCCGTGTAAAGCCAACGGAAATAATCCGGTGTCAGGTAGTCATCACTCACATACCCCTGGTCCAGAAACACATTTTTCCATTGTCCGCCCTGCGCCTTGTGGCACGTCACGGCGTAAGCGTACTTCACCTGCAAAGCATTGTAATAAGGGTCTGCCTTCATTTTCTTCATCCATTCCCGCTTCACGGGTATGTCGGCATAATCCTCAAGCACTGTCTGAAAGAGTCGTTCGTTGTCTTCTCGCGACAGGGCAGGCGCATCGCTATGCAGCGTATCGAGCAGGAGGCGGACTTCCAGCTCCGCTTCCTGCCAGTCGGGGAAAGCCAACAGGACATCCGCAAAGCGGAAACCATACATCTCCACCGTACGCCTCACCCGGCGCACCACCGCCGTCTCGCCATTGGCAATGAAATCCAGCTCCTTCTCTTTCTCCGTCCAATAATAATTATTCTTGGCCACCATCAGTAGATCCCCTCCTTCCAGCTCTTCTTCCCGCCAGAGTATTTGGGCGCGAATGCCTTGGTTATAGAGGTTGGCACGCTTGTTGGAACGGCAGATCACAATGGTTTCATCCACCCCATCCCGGTCATAACAGGCCGACAGCGCATCAATCAGTTCATTGCCCGGCAGCACTTTGACATCCGGAAAGCAGGACACCCGCACGGGAGGCAAGGCGTCCACCTCATCCGCCGCAATGAGACGGCGCAGACGGGTGGCGTTCCACAAGATGCCCGACTGCTGTTCCTGACGCACCACCTGCGTCAGGTCGGTCTCTATCACCTCCAGTCCATAGCCTTTCAGCGCGTCCGCATACAAGGCCGGGCTCAACTCCTCTCCCACGGGCGGCAACTGGGCCGTATCTCCCATCAGCAACAGCCGGCAGCCTTCGCCCGAATAGACAAACTGCACCAGGTCGTCGAGCAGACGCCCCGTACCGAACATGGTGCCCGACAGTCCCTCATTGGAAATCATCGAAGCCTCGTCCACAATATATAAAGTATGTGTCGTCAGGTTATCGTTCAAATCAAAGTTTCCCCCTTCGCCCGAGAAAGTCCGCTGCCTGTATATTTTTTTATGAATGGTAAAGGCCGGATGTCCCGCATAGGCCGAAAAGACCTTAGCGGCCCGCCCGGTAGGAGCCAGAAGAACCACCTTCTGTTCGAGCTTGTCCAGTGTCCTTACCAAAGCCCCGACCAAGGAGGTTTTTCCCGTACCGGCATAGCCGCGTAGCAGAAATGCAACATCCTTCTGCCTTGAGCACAGAAAGCTCGTCAACTTTTTTAGCGTATTTTCTTGCTCTATAGTTGGTTGATAAGGAAAATTTTCCTTAATTTGCCTTTCTAAATAGTTATTTATCATTTTCGTATGAGAAAAAAGTAACGGGAACTATCGTTTTTAAATTTATTTCTCTTATTTTTGCGGTGCGAATATAATAAACTAAAAAACATATTTATCATGAAAACAGTATTTAACATCGTTTTAGGC